>NZ_JADOUS010000010.1:0-150702 GCF_015752045.1 Arthrobacter sp. CAN_A2 | reverse complement strand
TCAAGATGAATGCTTAGACACACTCATCTCAGCAGGGCCACGAGCTTCTTGCTATCTACGACACGAGACCGCTTCCCCACCAACCGTGAAGAGCCACTTACCGTCGTGAGGGGGATGATCCTCCACCCGGACGCTTTCCCTGGCCGGCTCGGCTACTCCCAAGCCCTTCTCTGGGTGGAGAAGGGCAATACGCGGGCTATCAGCTTCTACACCAAGCATGGCTGGCTCGACGACGGAGGAACCTTGGAAGACACGCGATTCAAGCCGCCTATCGCCGAGCTTCGACACAGCCGCACTTTCACTGCCATCTGAGGCATCACGCGCATCGTACGAGTGGAATTCCTGCAGGAAACGCCGCGTGGCGTTTGCTGGTCGCTGAGGCGTCAGGGAGTGCTCTCAGCGGACCTGACTCATTCTGACCGACCGAAGGTCTGATTAGGGCGAGTAGTAGTCCCCGGCGTAGCGACAGGTACGTCCTGACCCGAGAAGAGCTTTCGCTTCGGGTTCTCAGTCTTCTCGACCTCGGCGAACACTGCCGTGTCTCGTACGTTCTTCTGGACGGTGATGGCTCCGAAGAGAGACATCAGCATGGCCAGACCGTAGAAGCCCTTCTCAGACAGAAGCATATCGGCGTTCCAAAGACCGATCACCAACAGCGAAAGTGATGCAATAACGGAGAACCATGCCACGCCGTAGTAGATATTCGTGACTGGAATGTCCTCGGCTCGATCTCGAATCGTCTTCTGGATCGAGATCACAGCGAACAGTCCGAAAAGTAGGATGGTGAAGTAGTATCCTTTCTCGTTGAGTTCCATCGTGCTTGCGTTCCAGAGACCGACGAGATAGGACGAGACTCCGACGAGCAACGCAACCCAACTGGCGCCGATGAAAGCCCCGGTGGGCTTCTGTGGGACAAGTTTGGATTCAGCCATGTAATTTTCCTTCAATCGTCGAAATCGGTGAGTACCATTCTCAATTCGTTTGACCACACTAGGCGAACGGACGCGACTGCAATCGCCTCGACACGGTAATACACGGCGCCGGCATCTGGAGCGGAAGAACCGTCATACGGGTCAACATCTTCGCCGCGTACTTTTTCACAGCCCTCCTGAAGGGAATACGGCGACGCATCCGGGTCTGCCGCCGGCCGCTTCGCTCGATCGCAGCGGTGAACCTCAGGTATTGCGCCCGCGAGCGTCGACGAGCCAGGACGTAACACCGCCACCGCTTGATAGAACCTGATATGTGTCGGCCAAGTTGACCGCGACACACACATGGTTCGGCACGATACGTACCCGGCTCCCCACTGGCAGGTCCACTCCAGTGATGGTCGCGTGATGCTCTGAGAGCACGGAGATGCGTGCTTCGGGGAAGTCGAGCAGACGACCAAAGCCCGTGGACACCGGGCCGCGGTCGGAGGAGAGCACTTTGCTGCCCGCGTCGGCGATGAGGTGTCCGCTCCTGCGCGACACGATCGTCGCGAGGACGGTGACTGCGATGGCTTCCGGACCGATCGTGCCCAACTCCCACTGCTGCGCGTCCCCCAGCGCCGAAACGCCAGGTCGCAGCTCTGTCAATACGCTGGAGTCCGCAAAAGCAGCCGACGGTGTCGAGCCGCCACTGACTACCCGCGTAGCAAGACCAGACGCCGCCAGCGAATCCACGGCTGTCCTGAGCGCTGCGGCTTCGTCGCGCGCCGCGGCCGCACGTCCCTGCGGGGCATAGCTGTGTCCCGGAAACGTGAACACCCCAGCCACGTCGAGCCCAGCCCCTGTTGCGGCGGCCGCGACGGCTCCGGACTCGACCGGGAGGACCCCGCTCCGGTGATGCCCGGAGTCGATCTCCACCAGGATGTCGAGTGCGGCGCGCTCTGCCTCCGGTATTGCCGCGGCGAGACGCTCGGCCGAGGCGACCGAGTCGACCCCGACGCGGACCCGGGCCATCTCGAGCAGAAGACGCAGTCGTCGCGTCTTGTCGGAGTCGAGCCACAGAGGGTACGCGATGAACAGATCGCGCAGGCCACCGGCAGCGAACGCCTCTGCTTCGGACACCGTCGCGACCGTCAGCCCGACGGCGCCCTCGGCGAGCTGCCTGCGGGCGATCTCAATCGATTTGTGCGTCTTCGCGTGTGGGCGCAGGGCCAGACCCTGCTCGCGAGCTGACGCGGCCACCGCCGCGATGTTTCGATCGAGCACGGTCTCGTCGAGGACCAGAACCGGCGTAGGCAACGCCTGCAGTGCGTCGGAACAGGAAGGAACGAGGCCAGCGGTCACCGCTCAAGCTTATGTGAGCAGTTCAGCACTGTAGGGCCTCGATCGTGCCGCTGAGTCCACGATCCGGGCGTCGGCGGCGATGTGGACGCACTGGAAGTGACTGAACCGCCCGGACCGGGCCTCGACCGCACCTCACCGCTCCATGGTCACGGCCACGGCACAGTCTCGCCGTCCAGCACCGGCTGTCCGGCACCCGCTGTCCGGCACCGCCGACACGACGGCGGGACACGGGAATCCCGGGTCCCGAGAGGCCGTCAGCGGCGGGTGCGCTGCCGCGCGTAGCGGCGCATCAAATCAGTCAGGGCAAGGATCGCGATGATGATCGACACGGCAACACCAGCCAGGCCCACGTAGAGCCCCGTCAGCATCGCCATGGGCGAGCTTGCATCACGCAGGTAGCCGATGCCTCCGATGGCGCCGACGAACCAGAACACGGCCACCGCGAGCAGCGCCAGCAGCGAGGGCAGGGCCGCCCGATTGTCCTTCAACCACTGTGTCGGCCGTACCGTTTCGATCCCCATGAGCGCCATGATCCAAGTCTCCGGCCCAGCGTACTGAGAGCCCCATCCGACACGTATCAGTTGGGTCACGATGCGAGGTGGCGGACGTTCGGAGGCACTGCGGATCACGGTTTGCGCACAGCGCCTCCACGCCATATACGGCAGGCCCGCTCGACGGGTATTGTCCGCTTTTGGGGGATGGCGCAGGGCAGGGTTCTTGCCGGGCGATTCCTCGCCGTCCACACCACTTCGTTCCAAGGATCATCCTCGTGCCCAGGCTGCCTTCCCTCCTCGCCCTCGCCGCGATCACCGCCCTCCTCGCAGGCTGCGCCAGCGCCCCTGACGAGGAGCCCGCTGCGGCTCCTACGGCTGCCGCCAAGACTGCTTCGGCATCCCCCAGCACCCCGAAGCCGTCCGCCAGCCCCGTTGCTACCCCGTCACCTGCTGTCACTGCTTCACCCGTTCCGTCGATCGAGTCCGCATCCGCGGCTCCATCGGTGGCCGAGCCGCCCGCAGCAGCACCACTCACCCCGCCTTCGACCCCAGCAGTCGACCCGGCTCCGCCCGTAGAAGAAGCAGCACCAGCGGCCGTCCAGCCTGAGCCCGAGGTGCCCGCCAGCGTCGTCGTCACACCGCATCCCGAGTGGCGTGCGGAGACGGCAACCGTCGCGCAGGGATCCTCGCTCATCGTCAACGGCGGCGGCTACCAGCCCGGGCAAGAAGTCATGATCGGCATGGGCGTCGCCCAGACCGACAGCTTCGTGATGGACGACCAGGTGGCCGTCGCTGACGCCGGGGGGGGGTTCTACAGCTTCACCATCACGATCGGGGCGGACCTGCCTCCCAAGACCTACGCCGTGCTGACGTACGTGACCGAGCACGGCAGGAGCGGCCCTGAATTCGAGGCGACCAAGCGCTACGCCGTCATCGACGTCGTCGCACCCTAGTCGAGGCGTGGCACCCCGCAGCAGCACATCGGCGGACGGTGCGCTCGAGACAAGGATTGAGCGAACCATCTCCCACACCGAGCCGGCCGACACGCTTGCGCGTCCGGACCAGACCGACCTGCAGGGCACCCGCCGGGCACTGTTCCACAGGGTGGACGGGCCGCGTCCTTCGGCGGATCCCTCCTTCACCGCCCGGAACACGCCTGACAGGATGCGGGTGGAACGCCTTCAGGAGATGCGACTCAACGGGCGGGGCCTGCAAGCCTGGCTGCGTCGGAGTGGACTACTGCTGGGTCAGCGCACTCGGGCCGGTCATTCTCATTTGACATGGTGGACTCAGCAATCCGCTTGATGGCGGCGAGCGTCTTCGGGATGCCGTCGAGCGCCTGCTGGGTTCGGTCGGTGATCTGGGCGGGCGCATCGTCACCGTACTTCTCCTCGAACAGGGCGATGCCGCCCGGCAGGAAGTCCCAGGATTCGGTCAGGGTGGTGCCGGTCCCCGCTGAGGTCAGCGTGTAGCCCCATCGCACGAGATCGCCGCCGACCACCCAGGCGAACTCAAGGCCACGTTCTGCAGCCACGACCTGCGATCGGGTCTCCCAGGTGCGGTGCGGAAGCTCGTTGCGCCCGGTGAACCAGGCACCGACCTTTCCCGCATCGACGTCGTCCTCCCACCAGCACTGCGTACAGACCGGGCTCCACTCGCCGGTGCGAGTGACGTCCGAGATCAGGTCGTAGATGCTGATCACCGGCGCCTGTATCGTGACGGACTCCTCATGGTGGCGGATTTCTGTCTGAGTCATGCGCCCATTGTCACAGACCGATCCCCTGTCACAGTTCGGCGCTGATCCCCGCCGAACAATAGTGTCCGGGACTGTTCCGACTGATCATGGGTGCATGACATGGTCGGCACGGCTGGGAATCGCGGCCCTCACAGCAACTCTTCTCACTGCGTGCGCTACGCCGGGAGATCCTGGAAGCGAACCGGTGGAGGGGCCGACCGGTGCGCCCGCCCTCCAACCGGCCTCCTCGCCTGACGCCGATTCCGACACCTATCCCCTTGGATTCGTCCCTCCTGCGGCGAAGGGTGAGGTGATGGGCCAGGGCACTGTCCTGCAGACGGGTGGGTCCTCGCCGAGGTTCTGTCTCCGTGGGGTGCAGGAGTCCTATCCTCCGCAGTGCACGGGACCGGAGCTTGTCGGTTGGGACTGGGACCTGGCGCAACAGAAGGAGATGGCATCGGGCGTCACCTGGGGTACGTACGCGGTCACGGGAACCTGGGACGGCGCGACCTTCACGCCCACCATGGCGCCGATCCCGCTGTCACTCTATGACGCCATGCCCTTCGAGGATCCGCTGGCCGGCCGGCAGGGCTCCACCCCTGCACAGGAGCTCGAGCGGATCCTGCAGGACGTCTTCTTCGGCTTCGGTGACTACCCGGTGAGCGCGGGGGTGGAGAGCGGTTTCGTCGCCGTCACCGTGGTGTACGACGATGGGTCCTTCCAGTCGCTGATGAACGCCGAGTACGGGCCGGACGTCGTCGTCGTGCTGTCCGCGCTTCGACCCGTCACCCGGTAGGAAGGGCGCGGCAGAGCGCGCGGGAATCCTGCCGGGGCTCGCCGTCGCGCGCTGTCATTCCCAGATGGGGTCGTGCGTATCGATCTCCGCGATGACTGACTGGATCGAAGCCAGCTGCGCGTCGCTGCGTCCGTGCCCGGGTAGTACCTGGGCCCAGCCGTCGACCGCCACATCACCGAAGTTGTGTCCGTGGCTGGGCGGGACCGCCTCGCTCACCACCATGTCGGTGGCCAGGTGCAGGAATGTCACCGCGGGGATCCAGCGCATCGAATCACTGACGTCGGCTCCTCGTCCCCCGGACTCTGCCGGTCCGGCCAGCCATTCCGGGCGCTGGTAGATGATCGCCGGATCCAGCCAGGTGATGGGATCGGTGGCATGCTGCAGATAGCCCAGCCGTGGCTGCTCCCACTCGCCGTCCAGCGTCTCGAAGTCCCCGGGCTTGGATTGCCAGCGCACCTCACGGCCCGCCTGGTAGATCGGCTGCCAGACGGGGCTCCCGGAGTCACGGTCGGCCTGCAGTGTGCGCCACGGCTCGGAATTGGACGGTGGTCCGGTGAACAGCGCGGCATCGGTGCGTGCCAGCAGGTCACCAAGGTTCTCGAAGCTGCCCTGCATGCCCTTCGCTCCGAGGCTCAGCCCGTAGACAGCCAATCGTGGGCGCTGCTCCGCAGGCAGTTCCTTCCAGCGCGTATAGACCGCGTCGAAGAGCGCTGAGCTGGATTCCGCCGCCAGATTCGGGCTGAACAGGAAAGGGACCCAGCTGGGCTGGAACGAATACTGCATCGCGGCCGTTGCGGTGTTACCTCCGTAGAGGTACTCCAGGGCAGCGATGGCCTGGGGTTCGAGCCACCCGGAGCCGGTGGGTGTGGCGACGAGCAGCACGTCACGCTCGAATCCGCCGGTGCGCTCGAGTTCACTGACGACAAGGTCCGCCCGTGCCGCGGCAGTCTGGCCTGCGGAGAGGCCTGCGTAGACACGTACCGGTTCCATGGCGGGGCCTCCGGTGACCTGGCCGATGGTGCCCGCGCTCGGTCCGCCGCCGGCGAAGGCGCGCCCCTGGCGGCCCAACTGATCCCATCGAAGAGCAGATTCGGCCGAGCCCGACCGGGTGGCAAGAACCGGCTGCACGCTCCCTGCGAGGGTATCGGCAGCACGGGCCGCGTATATGGTGCCCACCGCGGCCAACCCTGCACCGACGAGTCCGACAACCAGGACGACGACGGCCACCAGCCCGGTAGCCCGAGAGGCCCAACGCGCTGCACCCTCCGATCCGCTGCGCGTGGAGACCCGCCGGGCAACGCTGCTCCGTACAGCCCCGATCGCCCGGGAGATCCCGTAGAGCACCCCCATGGTGGCAAGCATGCTCACCAGGAATCCGATGTGCCCCGCACCGTCGACCGGCGGCATCTCCACCAGTTCACGGACGCGGTTCTGCCAGGAAACAACGAGCGCGCCGTAGCCGATGACGTAGGCCAGGAATGCCAGGGTGACGATGAGCGGAGCACGTACCTTGCTCCGGCGCGGGGCGTCCCGAGGCTCGGTCTCCGGTCGCGGACGTGTTCGTCGGAACGTTCGAGCCATCATCCGCCATGGGATACGCAGCGCGAAGCCGGCCTGGAAGCCGACCATGAACCAGAGACCGGCCAGGAACCCCTGGAACACCGTGGGCCGTGGCACCAGTGAGGGGGTCAATGCCAGTGACGCCAGCGCAAGTGCGCATACCAGGTTGATCAGGTGCGCCTGGAGATAGGCGGTGCCGCGTCTGAAGATCGCCACGTGGTCCCTCATGTCCCTGTTTGAGGGCTCATCCTAAGCGAGAACCCTGAAGGACGGGTGCGAGGTCGGCGCGTCGATGGCCACCGGGCGTCGGGGTGTGGTTCCTAGAAGTCCTCGGAGCGAACCATGTCCGATGCGCGGATGAGGTAGGAGTCCAGGTCGGGCGCCGCAAGTATCCTGCCGGCCGTGGCCAGGTCGCACCCCACGATCAGGCTTCGCGCGTAGATGTCCTGGCCCACGCACCACTGCAGGTCCTCCGGCCACCAGTACAGGGGAACGCGTCCGTCATCGGTGATCGGGACGACCGCCGCGCCCTTCTCGTCGATCAACCTGCCGGAGTACAGCACCATCTCCCGCTCGTAGGGGGAGAGCTTGATGGCTGGCCGGCTCATTCCGTCGGTGTATCCGACCCAGCTGGCGAAGTAGTAGCGATCGGCGGCAACGCGGAGCTCGCGAATCAGCGCCCTCGCCAGACTCGGGTGGGGCTCCCCCATCGCGGGATGGGCATCGTCAGCGGGCAGAAGGGCGTCGGGGTGGGCGTTCAGCTCGTCCCACTGCATCCATGGACCGGGGTCGAGACCGTTGCGTTCGACGACGTCCGACCACCCGACGACTGCGCCGTCGTCGGTCTCGATGGGGTTGAGGACGCGCACGTAACGCTCATAGCCCGGTGGCACGACCGATGTGACAAGGGTGCCGGTTCGATCGAGCGAAGCAGCCAGCGCCTCGGCGCACCGGCCGTTCGCCTCATGATGGAGAGAACACACAGCAACCCTTCCGACAGCGCCACCTTATCGTCGGACTCAGGACCGTAGTCCGATCCGATGCGCCGGCCGGCTGGTATGACACCGCCGGGTCCACGCGTGTCCCGTCCGGACAGCAGCGGCCGGGAGACACGGATACGAATCCGGGCCGCCCGGCCACCGTCGATGGATCCCGCGGGATCAGCCGAGAACCGCGTTGGCGATGAACAGCAGCGGGATCGAACCGGCCCACACCGCCGTCGTGATGCCCGACCAGCCCTTGAGCGCTGCGACGCCGTCAAGACCGGCGAAGCGGGTCACGACCCAGAAGTAGGAGTCGTTGAAGTAGCTGAACACCATCGAACCGGCCGTGCAGGCCAGTGCCGCGACGATCGGGTCGATGCCGAGTGAACCCACCAGCGGCGCCGTCACCGATGCTGCGGTGATCATCGCAACAGTGCCCGAACCCTGGGCGATGCGGACCAGGGTGGCGATGAGGAACGGCACCAGGAACGCCGGCAATGGAGTACCCGCGATGGCCTCGGCGAGGGCATCGCCCACACCCGAGGTCCGCAGCACCTGACCGAGCGCTCCACCGGCACCGGTGATGAGGAGGATCAGGCCGGCGGAGGCCGCAGCCTCACCGAACCAGCCCTGCACCTTGGAACGCGGGGTCCAGCGTGGCAGCAGCACGTAGACCGCCAGGATGACGCCGATGACCAGTGCAACAACGGGGTTGCCGATGAACGCCAGCGGCACGGCCCATGACGATGGGGTGTACTCCCCGGTGCCGACGACGCCCTGGTTGTTCTGGTCGATCGCACCGCTGACCGTGTTGAGGATGATCAGGAGGAGCGGCACCAGCAGCGGCAGCGACGCGACGAAGGCGCCGACCCGGTGGGGCTTGGCGCCCGCGGGAGGTGTGCCGAGGGTGGTGTTGTCGATGTCCATGGAGGGAGCGTCGTCGCCTGCGCCGCCGTCGCGATCCGCAACGGCAGTGCCGCCCCGATGTCCGGCACTGGCGTGCACCGTGCCGTACACGGTCTCGCGCATGGACTCGGACATGGAGGACTCGAGCTTCGGTCCCATCCACTTCGCGTAGAAGACCACTATGGGCAGCAACAGGACGGTGAAGACAAGACCCGCGAGGATCAAGGCTCCAAGATCGGCACCCAAAATGCCGGCGACGGCCAGCGGGCCGGGCGTCGGTGGCACGAGGTGGTGGGTCAGCGTCATGCCGCACCCGAGGGCCAGCGCGAGGGTGATGTACCCGGCACGCTTGACGCGGGCGATCGAACGGGCCAGGGGATTCATGATGACGTAACCGGAGTCGCAGAACACCGGGATGGACACCAGTGCGCCCACACTGCCCATCGCCCAGGGCTCACGGCCCTTGCCGAAGAGTTTGAGGAAGGCCATCGCCAGCGAGTTGGCGGCTCCCGAGACCTCGAGGATCTTGCCGATCCCGACGCCCAGGCCGATCACGATGCCGATCGACGCCAGGGTGCTGCCGAAGCCCGTCGTGATCGACGAGACGATGTCCAGCGGCGCCTGGCCGGCGACGATGCCGGTCACCAGCGCGGCGATCAAGAGTGCTACGAACGCATCGAGCCGGGTCTTCAGCACCAAAACGATGATGGTGGCGATACCCAGGACGAGCGCCAAAAGAAGTTGTATATCCACGTACTGCTCCTCGGTCACTGAGCAGGCCTCGTTGCCATCTCAGGTGGGTAGCACTGACCTGGTCGGTCCTTTGACGGGCACTGTGCTGCCTGTCACACTAGCACTGGACATATGACATCTGACAAGTACCCCGTGGCGGATACCCAGTGATGAAAGTGCGGATCAGTGATACTCGAGGAAGAGTTGCTCAGCGGCTACCCAGCCGTCCAGGCCATCGAACCCGCGGTGATCGCCGCCGCCGTCAAGGCCTCCGGACGGATCCTCGTGGTCCTCGACGACGACCCGACCGGCACGCAGTCCGTCGCCGACCTGCCGGTCCTCACCTCCTGGGAGCCGAGCGACTTCGCGTGGGCCTTCGCCCAGCGCATCGCCGGCGTACCGGCACCGGCGGTCTACGTCCTCACCAACACCCGCAGCCTCGACCCGGGAACCACGGCGTCGCGCAACCGGGAGATCGTCAGCAACTCCCTCGATGCCGCCACGGCTGCGGGAGTCACGATCGGGTTCGTCAGTCGCAGCGACTCGACCCTCCGGGGCCACTTCCCGCTCGAGACCGACGTCATCGGCGCCACCCTGCTGTCCCTCGCGGGCACCGGGACCGACGGCGTCGTCATCGTTCCAGCCTTTCCCGACGCCGGCCGCATCACCGTCGGTGGCACCCACTACCTGCGTGGCGACGACGGCGCCGTCACGCCGGTCGCCGATACCGAATTCGCCCGGGATGCCACCTTCGGGTTCACGTCATCGGACCTGGGTGACTATGTGGCCGAGAAGACCGGCGGTTCGGCCGACGCCGTGATCCGGCTCGACCTCTCGATCATCCGCTCCGGCGCGGAGGGCATTGCCGATGCGCTCGCCCGGGCGGCCGACGCCGTCCCCATCGTGGTCGACGCCGTCACCGAGGACGATCTCCGGGCACTTGCCCTGGGCTTCGAGGAAGCCGAACGTCGCGGCAGGAAACTGCTCTACCGGGTAGGCCCGCCGTTCGTCCGCGCCCGGATCGGCCAGCGCGAACGCGCACCGCTGACAGCCGAGGAGGTCTTCGCCGACCTGGACGCCCCCACCTCGGGTGGACTGATCGTGGTGGGCTCCCACGTGGGACTGACCACCCGGCAGCTGGACGCCCTGGTGGCGCGGCGGCCCGAGGCCCGGCTTGTGGAGCTCGACGTCGAAGCCGTCCTCGATCCCGGACGGCGGGATACCGGCGTGGCCGACGCCGTGCGGGCCGTCGTCGACGGCCTGCCCACCGGCGAGGTCATCCTGCACACCAGCCGCCGCCTCGTCCGGTCCGACGATCCGGGGCAGAGCCTCGAGTTCGCCCGCACCATCTCCCGGGCAGTGGTCGACGTCGTCCGCTCCACCATCGCCACAGCCCCCGTCCGCTTCGTCGTCGCCAAGGGCGGCATCACCTCCTCCGACGTCGCCGCCCACGGACTCTCCATCCGCCACGCGCTGGTGCGCGGCCCGATGCTCCCGGGCATCGTCTCCCTCTGGCAGCCGGCCGACGGGCCGGCGCGCTCCATCCCGTTCGTGGTCTTCGCCGGCAATGTGGGCTCCGACGATTCCCTGGCCGACGTGGTGGATATCCTCCGCTCCCCGGCACCGAGATCTGCCGCTACCGCGGGTGCCTCCCATGACGTCTGACGTCGGGCAGGCGACGGTCGCCGTCCTGGGCCTCGGTGCCATGGGCCTGCCGATGGCAACCCGGCTGGCCGGTGCGTTCACCGTCACCGGGTACGACCCGATGCCGGCCTCACGGGAGAGGGCCGAAACGACCGGGCTCTCCTGTGCAGCGACCGCCGCCGACGCGGTCGTGGGTGCCGGGATCGTGCTGGTCGCGGTCCGTGACGCCGCCCAGGTGGAGGGTGTCCTCTTCGGTGGGGACGGGATTGCCCCGGCCCTCGCGCCGGGCACCGTCGTGGTGATGACCAGCACCGTGGGGATGGATGCCGTCGCTTCCTGGACCGAACGGCTCGATGACCTGGGTGTGGCGCTGGTCGACGCACCGCTGTCCGGCGGCCCGGTACGGGCCGGCGACGGCGATCTGCTGATCGTGGTGGGCGCCCACCCGTCGGCCCTGGAGGCCGCCCGTCCCGTGCTCGAGCGGCTCGCCTCGACGCTGACCGTCGTGGGCAGCAAGCCCGGCGACGGCCAGGCCCTGAAGACGGTGAACCAGCTGCTCTGCGGCGTACACATCGCGGCGGCGGCCGAGGCTCTCGCCCTCGCCGATGCGCTCGGGCTGGACCAGCAGCTGGCCCTGGCTGCGCTGGAGACGGGTGCGGCGTCGTCGTTCATGCTCTCCAACCGCGGGCCGCGCATGATGCACGGGTACGACGGCGACGCGGACGTGCTGAGCCGGCTGGACATCTTCGTCAAGGACCTCGGCATTGTCGGGAAGGCGGCCCGGACGGCGGGACTTGCTACGCCGGTCGCTGCGGCAGCCGAGCAGCTGTTCCTGCTGGGCCAGACGCAGGGCCTCGGCACCGCCGACGATTCGTCGGTGATCAGGGTCGTCGCACCACAGCGGCGGACCGCTGGAACGGACGCCACTGGAACGGACGCCACGGGGAAGGACACCGATGGCACGGAAACCGCTCGCTGAATCGGTGTTCGATGACATCCTCGAACAGATCATCGACGGCACGTACCCACCCGGCTCGGCACTCCCCCCGGAGAACGACCTGGCGGCCGCCCTCGATGTCAGCCGGCTGACGGTGCGTGAGGCGCTCAAGCAGCTCCAGGCGCAGCACGTGGTACAGATCAGGCGCGGCCTCGGCACCTATGTGAATCCGGCCGCCCAGTGGACCGACCTGCAGGCCATCCTCCGATACGCGTCGACCACCGCCGACTCCCCCGATGTCTCGCTGCGCCTGCTGGAGATCCGGCGGATGGTGGAAACCGGTGCGGCCGAGCTGGCCGCGTTGCATGCCACCGACGAGGACATCGCACGGATGGAGGACGCCAACGTCGCGCTGCAGGCGGCCCACGAGGCGAAGGACCTCGACGCCGTCACCGCGACGGATATCGCATTCCATGAAGCGATCTTCAGGGCCTCGGCCAACCCGTTCCTGCCGGTGATCCTCGGACCGCTCACCCAGTTGCTGTACGCGATGCGGCGGGAGACGTCGTCCTTCCACGAGGTGCAGCAGCACGCCATCGCCCATCACACACTGGTGTTGGAGGCGATCCGCACCCGCGATCCCGAGGTGGCGCGCAAGGCGATGCAGGCCCACATCAACCAGACGTACGACGACTACGAACATTTCATCCACCCAGACGAACAGCACCAGGAGAACACATGACCTTTCCGGCAGAACGCACAGCAGTCCTCACCGGCGCAGCATCGGCCCGCGGCATCGGCCGCGCGACGGCCGACCGACTGGCCCGCGACGGCTGGTCCATCGCCATCCTCGACATCGACGGTGTTGCCGCCAAAGAGGCTGCCGACGATATCGCGCAGCGCCACGGGGTGCAGACGGTCGGTATCGCCGCCGACGTGTCGGACGAGGCGTCGGTCGATGCGGCGCTGACCACCGCCGAGGCGTCGGTGCCGCCGATCGTCGCACTGGTGAACCTCGCCGGGATCAGCTCCCCCACCGAGTTCATGCAGGAGACCAAGGAAGCCTGGGACCGGGTGTTCGCCGTGAACATGACCGGCACGTTCCTGGTCACCCAGCGTGTCCTGCACGGGATGATCGGGCGCAAGCTCGGTCGCGTGGTCAGCATCTCCTCCATCTCGGCGCAGCGCGGCGGCGGCACCTACTCGAAGGTGGCCTACAGTGCGTCGAAGGCCGGCATCATCGGCTTCACCCGTGCGCTGGCACGTGAGATGGGCCAGCACGGCATCACCGTGAACGCCGTCGCTCCCGGACCGGTGGACACCGACATCATGGGCGGCACCCTCACCGAGGACCGCAAGCAGGACATGTCCAGGGACATCCTGATGGGCCGGGTGGGTACCGTCGACGACATCGCCGCCCTGATCTGCTTCCTGGTGGGCCCCGACGCCGGCTACATCACCGCCGCCACCTACGACATCAATGGTGGGCTGCAGATCTCCTAGCCTTCGGTGATGCGGGCCGGGTCCCTGACGGGACATGGCCCGTGGAGCTGCCTACAGGCGTCGGCATGGTCGGGGTCGCCGTGGCCGTCGATGATCGGGAATGTGAACCCGGGTACGTCGACCAGCTCGGGTTCGCGTGCCGCGGCGTAGAGCACCTTGGACTGCTTCGTCAGGTCGATCTTCGCCATGGGCTTCGCTCCTGCTCTGATCCCCGGCCGCGGACCTGGGGTGTATACCCACCCACCCCAGGCACCTCGCGCCCTGCAGGGGTCGAGAGAGCAGTGCAGTGTCCAGGGCGACCCCGGTGGAGGGCCGGGGTCAGGGTTGGTTGGCGCGTGCTGCTCCTGCAGCGGCAGAGGTGCCCAGGTCGCCTCCGGGAAGCGGCTGATGCGCGGCCAGGGCCGCGATCCATGCGTCTGTGGTGCTGACGGACGCCCAGTTGGAATTCAGCAGGGCGAGCAGGGTCGTGTGTACGGTCCTGGCGTCGGCAAAACCCGCGTCGTTCGCGATGTTGATCGCACCGGTGGCATCGGAGAGGACTTCCGTGGTGAAGCCGATGGCTTCTGCTTCGACGGCGGAGCCCAGGATGCAGTTGTTGGTCATGTACCCCGTGAGGGTGACGGTGTCGACGCCTTCGTGGCGCAGCCACTGTGCCAGGTCGGTGTCCGCGTAGACGGACCCGTACTGCTTCACGATGCTCTTCCAGGTCTCGGAGCGGCGGCCCTCGACCTCGGGGTGGAGTTCGAATTCCGGCGTGCCCGGGGCGAAGACAGGGGCTCCTTCGCCTGCACGGTGCTGGACGACCACGATCGGGATGCCGGCGGCGGTGGCCGCATCGATGGCTGCCGTGATCCGTGGCAAGGACTGCTCGTGCGGTGGGTACTGGATCTCCAGCAGCCCGCTGAAGTACTGCTGCTGGATATCGACGAGGACGAGGGCGCGACGGGGTGTGCTCATGGTGGGAGATGCTCCTTGGAGAACGACGGAGGGAGGGTGACGATCGCGGGTGGTGGTGATCGGCGGTCGTCGTCAGGTGTCAGACCCGGGCTGCCGGGGTGTCACGTGGGTGGCGAGTGTCAGGGGTTCGTCTGCTGGTCCGAGTCTACTGATGGTCGACGGCCCCAGGACGGCGCCGGAGAGTCTGGTGGCGCCTGCGATGAGCCAGGTCGGCGGCCGGGGCGTGGTGCCGTAGATGATTTCTGCGCTTGCATCCTCCAGCACTACCGGCACCTCGGAACGCCCGGGGGCGTCGGGGAACGAGGAAGGGAGCAGCCCAGGCTGCTCCCTTCCGATCCTGCGGTCGTTGCGCTCCTACCCCGCGCGGGACCCTGCGGCGTGCTCGGCGATCAGGTCGCGCACCGCTCCGAACAGGGGGTGCTCGGCCTCGAGTCCGGTGATCGACGTCGCCGCCGTGTCAGGGTCCTGGGACGCCAGGATCTCGGCCAAGGCGGCGACCTCGGGATCGTCGGGCGCCGAGAAGGACAGCGCGGCCCGCATCGCCCCGAGCAGCGCGACGGGATGCGTGCCCCCCTCGGCCAGCTCGGCCGCCGGTCCCACGAATCGCTCCTTGCGGCTCAGCTTCCGCAGCGGCGCCCTCCCGACGCGCACCACCGTGTCGGGGAGGTGCTGGTTCGTGAAGCGCCGCAGGATCTTCTGCACGTAGGCCTCCTGCTCCGCCGGGTCGAACCCGTGCTTCGCCACCAGCAACTGCTTCGTCTCGTCCAGCACGGCCCGCACCCTGCCCGCGACGGCGTCGTCCGCCATGGCGTCGGCGATCTTCTCCGCACCGGCCGCGTACCCGAAGTAGGCCGCCGCCGCATGGCCCGTGTTGACGGTGAACAGTTTCCGCTCGATGTACGGCTCGAGGTCGTCCACGTACGTGGCCCCGGGGATCTCCGGCGCACGGCCCTGGAACGGGGTGCGGTCGATGACCCACTCGAAGAAGGTCTCGACCGTGACGTCGAGGCCCTGCCCGGCGGCCTGGTTCGGGACGATGCGGTCCACGGCGGTGTTGGCGAAGACCGCCCGCCTCGCCAGCTCCGATACCGCGCCGTCGTAGGCCTGCTCGACCTCACTGCGGAGGATGTCCGTGGCGTTGATGGCGTTCTCGCACGCCATGACCTGCAGCGGTGCCAGGTCTTCACTGCGGCGGGCGATCGCCCGGGCGATGACCGGCGCCAGGAAACGCAGGACGTTCGGCCCCACCGCCGTGGTGACGATGTCGGCCGTCGCGATCTCCGCGACGACGTCCTCCTCCTGCGAGCGCGAGTTCAGCGCACGGTAGTTGTCCACCGTCCTCACCGTCGGCTCCTCGCCGACCTCATGGACGTCGTAGCTCGGCGTCGAAGCCAGTTGGTCGATCAGGGCGTCCGCGACGTCGGCGAAGACCACCTCGTACCCGGCCTCGTGGAGCAGGAGCCCCACGAAGCCGCGGCCGATGTTGCCGGCACCGAAATGTACTGCCTTCACGAAGCGTTGACCTTTCCGAAGAGGGCGAGGACCTCGTCCACGGACGCCGCCTCGTCGAGCCTGGCGACCTGGGCCTTGTCCGAGAAGACGCGGGCGATCGCGGACAGGATGGACAGGTGCTCGTTGTTGACGCCTGCGACGCCGACCACGAACTTCACCTGCTTGCCGTTCCAGTCGATGCCCTCGGGGTAGCGCACGATCGACACGGCCGAGCGCTTGATCAGGTCCTTCGCCGCGTTGGTGCCGTGCGGGATGGCGAGGAAGTTCCCCATGTAGGTGGGGACCGACCGTTCACGCTCGTGCATCGCCTCGACGTAGGTGGAGTCGACGGCCCCGCGGGCGACCAGCAGGCGGCCGGCCTCGTCGATGGCGGCCTGCTGCGTGGTGGCGGTGCCGTTCAGCACGATGCTCTCCTCCGCCAGGACATCATCGGCGTCGGTCATGTCGCCGTCGTCGGTTGTGACTGCGGCGGAGGCGACCGCGGCGGGAGCCGGATCCTTCGGGTCGACGCCGCCTTCGGCCGCCGCACCGGCGCGGATGAGGTCGACGATCTCGTCGTAGCGGGGGCTGTTCATGAAGTTGTCGACGGCGACGTGCGTGGCGCTCTGCGTCAGGGGCTCGGCGCGGGCTGCGAGATCCTGGTGCGTGACGACGACGTCGTAGTCGTCCTTCAGGCTGGAGATGGCGAGGTTGGTGACCTTCACGTCCGGGAACCCGGCAGCCCGGATCTTGTTGCGGAGCACCGAGGCACCCATCGCCGAGGAGCCCATGCCCGCGTCGCAGGCGAACACGATGCTGCGGATGGGGCCGTCGGTGGCCGAATCCGACCGGAAGCTCCCGGCCACGGAGCTCTTCTTGCCCTTGAAGCTCTCCATCCTGGCGGCGGCTGCGGCGAGGTCTTCCTCCTGGTCCTTGCCGGTCTTGAGGATGACCGATGCGACGAGGAAGGACACCGCCGTGGCCAGCACGACCGACAGGGTGACACCGAAGTAGCTGTCCCGCGCCGTCTGCGCGAGCACCGCGATGATCGACCCGGGGGCCGCCGGGGCCACCAGTCCCGCGTTCGTGATGCTCAGCGTCGCGATGCCGGTCATGCCGCCGGCGATCGCGGCGAGGATCAGCAGCGGGCGCATCAGGACGTAGGGGAAATAGATCTCGTGGATGCCGCCGAAGAACTGGATGATGGCGGCGCCGGGGGCGGAGGCCTTGGCGATGCCGCGACCGAAGAACGAGTACGCGAGCAGGATGCCGAGGCCCGGACCGGGGTTGGCCTCGAGCAGGAACAGGATGGACTTCCCCTGCTCCAGCGACTGCTGGACGCCGAGCGGCGTCAGCACGCCGTGGTTGATGGCGTTGTTGAGGAACAGGACCTTCGCCGGCTCGATGAAGATGCTCGTCAGCGGCAGCAGCCCGTTGTCGACCAGCCACTGGACCACGTTGCCCGCCCCCGTGCTGAAGGCGAGGACCAGCGGCGAGACGCCGTAGAAACCGATCAGCGCAAGGATTGCACCCCAGATGCCGGCCGAGAAGTTGTTGACGAGCATCTCGAAGCCCGGTTTGATCCGGCCCTCCCAGATCGCGTCGATCCTCTTCATGGTCCAGGCGCCGAGCGGGCCCATGATCATGGCACCGATGAACATCGGGATGCCGGCGCCGACGATCACGCCCATCGTCGCGATCGAGCCGACCACGCCGCCGCGGACGTCGTACACCATCCGGCCGCCGGTGTAGGCGATCAGGAGGGGCAGCAGGTAGGTGATCATCGGCCCCACGAGGCCGACGTTCGCGACGCCGTCGGTCTCGCCGTAGCCGCCGAGCTGCGGTACGGGCAGCCAGCCCTTCTCGATGAAGAGTGCCGTGACGATGCCCCAGGCGATGAAGGCGCCGATGTTGGGCATGATCATCCCGGACAGGAACGTCCCGAACTTCTGCACGCGGACCCGGGCACTCGTGCCCGATTTCGCTTCTAGTCGTGTTGCCACATTCATTCCTAACCGTTGGCCCCGCAACGCTGCGGAGGGGATGGCGTCGTCGGGAAGCGTCAGCTTCCGGATCGGCTGGATATTCTCTGGAGCCATTCGAGGAAGAGCTTCAGCTCCGAACTGGAGAGCTGATCGGGATGCGAGACCTGCAGTGCTGCATTGAGGGCGATCGCCGCCACCACCACGGACGGCGTCCCCTCGGTGTCGGTCACGGGGTCCGACTCGGAATCCGTGGCCACCGCCGAGATGACGGCCTCGCGCGTCATCGCGGAGAGTTCGAGGTTGCGCTTGGCTGCGGGCTCCGCGATCAGCATGAGGGTGACGCCGATGTTGGCGGCCAGCATGCTGCGCGCGGCTTCGTGCGGCGTGACGACCAGGCGGGCCGCGGCGGCCGCCCGTGCCAATACCTCCTCGAGGAACGCCTCCGCGCTGGCGACCATGGTGGGCCGCCGCTCGGGGCGGATGTTCCCGAACATCACCAGGTAGAGGTGCGGGTGGTCGAGGCCGAAGCGCACATGGTTGTCCCAGTGCATGCGGAGGTCCTCGATCGGCTGGCCCGACGTCGGGATGCTCCTCTCGGCCTCCAGGTACTCGGAGAAACCCTCGGCGACGACGGCGTCGAAGAGTCCCTCCTTGTCACCGAAGTGGTGGTACAGCGTCGGAGCGGTCACCCGGGCAGCCTCGGTGATCTGGCGGGTGGACACAGGCTCGCCGTTGGACTCCGCGAGCAATGCCGCGGCGGCCCGGAGAAGCCTGATCTTAGGCGCTGGTTCGCCTCCTTTTTTCATGCCTGCTAGCGTAACAGCTATAGCGACGTTATATGAAGTGGGTCACACTCGAGGTTGCCGTACGCGACACAATGGTGCTAGACCGAAATTCACCCGCAAGGAAACGAGGACGTTCAATGGAGAATTTCGCAGGTGTAGGGGTCAGCCCCGGACGCGTGATCGGCCCGGTCCGGCACATGCCGCCGTCGGTCGGAGAACCGCCCGCCGGCGAGCGCCACGACACCCCCGACGCTCCCGAGCAGGCCATCGCCGCCCTCAAGGCCGCGTCGAAGACCGTGCAGGAGGAACTCAAGCGCAGGGCCGGCATCGCCAAGGGCGACGCCAAGGCCGTGCTGCAGGCCACCTCGCTGATGGCGACGGATCCCCTGCTGCTGAAGTCCGCGACGAAGCTCATCACCACCGGCACATCGCCGGCCCGGGCGGTCTGGGAAGCGGGCGCCTCCGTGGCCGAGATGCTGCACAATCTCGGCGGCTACATGGCCGAACGCACGGCCGACGTGCTCGACGTGCGCTCACGGATCGTCGCGGAACTGCGCGGCCTCCCCGCGCCGGGCATCCCGTCGTCGGACACGCCCTTCATCCTCGTCGCCGAGGACCTGGCTCCGGCGGACACCGCCACTCTGGACCCCGCGGTGGTCCTCGCCCTCGTCACCTCCGGCGGCGGCCCCCAGTCCCATACCGCGATCATCGCGCGCGCCCTCGGGCTGCCCGCCGTCGTGGCCGCGCGCGGGGTGGACGACATCGTCGAGGGCACCCTCGCCTTCGTGGACGGCGCCGCGGGCACCCTGACCCTCGAGCCGGGAGCCGAGGAGGAAGCGGCGGCCGAGGCCTACGCGGCCGCCGCGGCTGCACTGACCGTGTTCGACGGCGTCGGGGTCACCGCGGACGGGCACGAGGTGCCGTTGCTGGCGAACGTCGGCGGGGCGATCGACGCCGCCAAGGCCGCCGCGGCGAAAGCGCAGGGCGTGGGCCTGCTCCGGACGGAGTTCTGCTTCCTCGGACGCGACACGGAGCCGACGGCGGAGGAGCAGATCGAGGCGTACAAGGGGGTCTTCGACGCATTCCCCGGCAAGAAGGTCGTGGTCCGCACGCTGGACGCCGGCGCCGACAAGCCACTGCCCTTCCTGACGGACACCTCCGAACCCAATCCCGCCCTCGGCGTCCGCGGCTACCGCACCGACCTGACGTCGCCGGGCGTCCTGGAACGGCAACTCGAAGCCATCGCGGATGCCGCCGCCCAGGCGAGCGCGGATGTCTGGGTCATGGCACCCATGATCTCGACGGCGGAGGAGGCGGCGGACTTCGCGAAGCTGTGCAGCAATGCCGGCCTGCAGACGCCCGGGGTCATGGTCGAGGTCCCCTCGGCGGCCGTCATGGCCGAGTCGATCCTCGGCGAGGTGTCCTTCGCCAGCCTCGGGACCAACGACCTCACGCAGTACACGATGGCCGCGGACCGGCAGCTCGGGTCCCTCGCCGCCCTCAACAACTCCTGGCAGCCCGCCGTCCTCCGCATGGTGAAGCTGACCGTGGAGGGCTCGGCCGCCGAAGGGAACGCGAAGCCCGTCGGGGTCTGCGGTGAGGCCGCGGCGGATCCCGCGCTCGCCGTGGTCCTGGTGGGACTCGGCATCTCGACGCTGTCGATGACTCCGCGGGCCCTCGCCGGGGTCGGCGCCGTGCTGAACAGCGTGACACTGGCCGAGACTCGGCGCATCGCCGGGATCGCGGTCGCCGCACCGACCGCCGCCGAAGCCAAGGCCCGGGTCCGCGCGGAACTGCCCGTGCTCGAGTCCCTCGGCCTGTAGGCGCGCGGCCGGCTCGCCCCAAGGGCCCCAAGGGTGGGAACCCCGGTGGGGGTTCCCACCGGGGTCACTCGGGGTCCGGCGGCGTCGGGGCGGGAGGGGCCGGCGGAGCCTCCGGATCGGGGTCCCGGACCGCACCCAGGGCCGGTTCCTCGGGTGCGCTGACGAGGTCCAGCACTTCCTCGGGCTCAAGATCCGCGATCTCGGCGATCGCTTCGGCCGGCGTGCCGTGCTCGAGGGCGACGACGACGGCCTCCGTGAGATGCAGTTCGGCGTGTTCGAGTTCGAAGGCCACCTCTTCCCTGTGGGCCGCGGTGTCGGCGAGCCTCTGGACGTCTTCTTCTGACATGGCGATCGAGCCCTCTTCCCTCGATGGAACTGGTCTGCACCCCGCTCGACGAAGCCGCCCGGGAGATGCCCGCGTCACTGACCGCGTACCTAGTTCTATCCCGGACCTGACCTCCCGGGACAGCACTTTCTCCCGGGCGGCACCTCGCGCCCGTGACACGGCGCCGGGCGCTGCGTGCGGGCGCGTCCCTCAGGAGGGCAGGGCTGATCCGGGGCCGGAGTCGCGGGCATCGAGGGCGGCGAGCCTGGCGACATCGCCCTCGGGGAGCTCCGCGACCTCGGCCACGGTCTTGATGTCTTCCCCGTGGCTGATCGCCTCGGACACCGCTTCCTGCAGGACCAGCTCGGCGCGGTCGAGCTCGAACTGGACGTCCTCCTTATCGGCGGCGGCGACACGGATCTTGAGCAGATGGTCCTTCGTCATGGCGGATGGATACCTCGCATCGTGGTCGGGCGGCGTGACGCCGGCGTTCCACGCCGCGCATGTGCTGCGCGCAGGTGCGGTGATGGGGCCATTGTCGCGCCCATCCTAGCCATTTGCGTCACGGCGCGGAATGGGACGTCGGACCGTCGATGACGTGTTTCTGCTGCCGATCTCCACCCCACAGTGTCGGCCCCGCGGCGTACCGTCGTAGCATGAGAGAGAGACCGGGGTGGCATGGCATCCCACCCAGTGCTGACCGGTACATCGCCCCGCTCCAGCTCGAGGTACCAACCGGCAGCATCACCGAGCCGCTCCGCTCCCCCGCACTGTGGGTGGAGCTGGACTACCCCGACGGGACCCGGCGCACCATGAAGGGATTCGCGATGGCGTGGACGGGAACCACCGTCCGGGCGCAATGGATCGAGTACTCGCGGGCGCGCGAGGCCTGGGTGGACGCCGCGCGCTGCCGTCGTCGGACCCTGAAGCCTCCGCCGACGCACCCGTCCTGACGCCGGCCGGCCGGCCGCCGTCCAGGGGCAGCCCCTGCCCACCCCGGAAGGCATCCTCGTAGAGTGGTGCCATGGACCATCCCGCACCGTACGCCGCCCCTCGGGCAGGCGTGCATGGCTGAGGCCGCCGGGTGGCACGGACTCCCGCCGACGACCCACCAGTTCGTCCCTCCGCTCCAGGTGGAGCAGCCGACCCACGGCATCACGGAGTCCGTCTCCCCCGCCCCGGCGCTGTGGGTGGACCTCGAGTATCCGAACGGGTCACGGCAGACCGTCCGCGGTTTCGCGATGGCCTGGACCGGTTCAGCCGTCCTCGCGCAGTGGGTCGAATTCTCCCTCGCCCGTAGTGCGTGGGTGCGTCCGGACCAGTGCACGCGGCGGTCGATCCCCGGCCGCGCGGACACGCGAGGCTGAGACCCGCCCTGCCCGGGTGGCCGGCGACGAGCCACGCCGCCGACGGGATGATCGGGCATCCGCCGGTAGCATCGGCCTATGGAATCTACCGAGATTGTCCGGCGGTACTGGTCGTCGGTGTGGAGCAGGGACTGGGTCGCAGTCGGTTGGACGCTCGCCGAGGACGTGATGGTGTTCTGGCCCGTCACGCGCGAGATCATCCGCGGCAGGGACAACGTGGTGGCGGTGAACTCCCAGCGCCCGAACGGCTGGAGCATCGATGTGCTCGAGGTGTACGACGCCGGCGAGGTCGTGGTGTCCGAGGTGCAGGTGCCGCAGGAGGACGTCGGGATCTTCCGCGTCGTATCGATCTGGACGGTGTCCGACGGCGTGATCACCTCGGGGCGGGAGTACTGGACCCTGTACGGCGGCGAGGAAGGCCCCGACTGGCGCAGGAAATACACCAGCGTCGGAGATCTCTTCTCCTGAGCCCCGGCACGGGACGTGCGCGCGGAACGAACGGCGGCCGCAACATGGCCGGCCGTCCAGGTGGCGCGAAGGGTTCCGACCTAGCTCGCTACGAGGCTGCGGTACGGGGGATTGTCCGCCAGGAAGGCCTGCACCTGGTCGCAGTACGGCAGGGCGGCCAGGCGCCGCTTGTGGGCATCGAGCAGGACCTTCCGGATGAGGACACCCTCCAGGCCGACTCCCTCGAAGGCCGCTGCGACGACGGTGCGGTCGAGCCGTAGCCTGCCCGCGCGCAGGGAGTAGGAGACGTAGCCCGCGAGTATGCCGTCCTGAAAGAGCTCGAAGCGGTGGTTCATCGGGTTGTCACGGAAGGCGCCCAGGCGTTCCTGTCCGCCCGAACCGTCAAGCGCGTCGGCCGCACGCCGCTCCAGCTCGTCGGCGAGGCGGTCGTAGTCCTCCTGGGCACCGTAGGGAGGAAAGTCGGCGTCGAGCGCCCTGTACAGCTGGTTGCTCCAGCGTCGGAGCTGGCGCGTCGCGGTACCGGCGAGATCGTGGGGCAGGACCAGCGGTTCGGCCGGCTGCTGGACCGTTCCGAGTTCGCCGGTGGTGGCCATTCCGGGCCATGTGTCGTAGGCGGCGTCATCGCGGCCGGCGGGATGTACGGGGGCTGCATCGTCGTCGACGCGAACGGAGGTGGACGAAGAGTGGGAGGGGAATGTCATGGCGTGACCTTCAGGTCAGAAAGGAGCAGGCCGCTTTCTTGACCTTCCTCCAATGTAGCCGTCGACTAGGTTGATGTAAAGCTAGTTTATCTAATAATCAGCAGGCTCATCATCTCCGATCGGCCGGTCGCCGCTACGCCGCGGGGAGCACGATACTCGTGACGGGGAGGGACGGATCGGTCCCGAAGTCGATCCCGCTCGGCCTTCCGCCGCCCATCACGATCTGCGCTCCGAGCGCAGCCACCATCCCCCCGTTGTCCGTGCACAGTGACGGCGCGGGAACCGTCAGGGTGATGCCGGCGGCAGCGCACCTCTCACCGGTCAGCTCGCGGAGCCGCCGGTTGGCGGCCACTCCCCCACCCAGCAGCAGGTTCGTGATCCCGTGCTCGCGGCAGGCGAGGACGGCCTTCGACGTGATGATGTCCACCACGGCCTCCTGGAAGGACGCGGCGATGTCCGCAACCGGTACGTCCAGCCCTGCCGCCTCGTACTGCTCCACCGAGCGTGCGACGGCCGTCTTGAGGCCACTGAAGGACCAGTCGTAGCGGTGGGGCCCGGGTTCCTCGGCGCTGCCCATGTACTTGGGCTGCGACAGGCCGCGCGGGAAGCGGATGGCCTTCGGATCACCCTGCCGTGCCAGCCGGTCGATAGCCGGACCGCCGGGATAGCCGAGGCCCAGGATCCGGGCCGTCTTGTCGTAGGCCTCGCCGGCGGCGTCGTCGATCGTGGACCCGAGCAGTTCGACGTCGTTGGCGATGTCGACCACGCGCAGGATCTCCGTGTGTCCCCCCGAGACGAGCAGCGCGCCCAGGTTCGGCGGGAGGCCGTCGCTGAACGTGCCGCCCACCACGCCGACGCCGACGTGCGCCACGAGGTGGTTGATCGCGTAGAGCGGCTTGCCGGTCGCGACGGCGAGCGCCTTCGCTGCGGAGACGCCCACCATGAGGGCGCCGGAGAGCCCTGGACCGGCGGTGACGGCGATCGCGTCGAGCTCGTCGAGTGTCACGCCGGCGTCGTCGAGCGCCGCCCGGAGGGTCGGGACGAAGGCCTCGAGGTGCGCGCGCGAGGCGATCTCCGGGATGACCCCGCCGAAGCGGACGTGCTCGTCCATCGAGGAGGACACGGTGTTGGTCAGCAGTTCGGTGCCGCGGACGATACCGATTCCGGTCTCGTCGCAGGAGGATTCGATGCCGAGGACCAGGGGGCGGCCGGTTGTCATGGTGTCCCTTCTCGGTCCTCGTCCAGGACGAGCCGCATCACCCAGGCGTCGACGCCGTCGCGGTAGTACCTCTTCCGGGTGTGGATCTTCCGGAACCCGAACCGGACGTACAGGGCCTGGGCGCGGGGGTTGTCGGCCCGGACCTCGAGCATCACGTTGTCGGCGCCGCGCCGGCGGGCCTCCCCGAGCAGCTCGGTGAGCAGGGCGCGCCCGATGCCCTGCCCCTCGAAGCGCCGGAGCACGCCGATGGTCTGGATGTCCGCCGTCGTGTCGATCACCATGAGGCCCGCGTACCCGACGGCGTCGCCGTCCACCTCGGCCACGACATAGCGCCGCGTGTCCGGCTGGAAGAACTCCGTGTAGAACATCTCGAGCGGCCAGGCGTCCGTCGGGAACAGTTCGTTCTCGAGTCGGCCGATCGTCTCGATGTCCTCGAAGGCGAGGTCCCGCAGGAGGAAGCTCACGCCGTCGCCCGCTTCCGCGGCCCGGGCACCTGCGCGTCCGATTCCCGCAGGTAGAGCGGCGAGGTGTCCCGCAGGGGTACGCCGGCGAGCAGTCGCAGGCGCGCCACGCGGGCGAGGGACGCGGCGTCGGGGTCCGCGTGGGAGAAGGCCGGCACGCCGTCGACGTCGTCGGGGTACAGGCCCGCGGCCCGGCCGACGAGCGGCTGTCCCGGGGGGAGCGTGGCGGCGGTTCCCACGTGCGGACCGTCGAGGAGCTCGGGCAGGGCGCCGGGCTCCGACGGCGCGCAGTACGCGGCCCAGTACACCTCGCCCCGGCGCGCATCGGTCCCCGCGAGGAATGAGCTGCCGGCCGGCACCGCACCGCAGGAGGCGGCGTCGAAGGCCAGGGCATCGAGGCTCATGACCCCGTGCAGGGGTACGCCCCACACGAAGCCGAGGGTCCGTGCGGTGACGAGCCCGGCGCGCAGTCCGGTGAACGGCCCGGGGCCGACGCCCGCGACGACGGCGTCGAGCTCCGTCCCGGCCACCCCGGCCTCGGCCAGGATCCGGCGCACCGCAGGCGCGAGGACCTCCGCGTGCGAGCGGGTGTCGGCACTGGCGAAACGGCCGACGACGACGTCGTCGCGCAGGAGTGCCACGGTGGCTGCGGCGGAGGTGTCGAGGGCGAGGAGAAGCACCCGATAAGCCTAGTCGAGGGACAGCGCCGGCGGCCCTCCACGCCACCGCGGACCGGCGCCCGAGAGCGTGACGGTGCGCACCTCGTCCTGGCCGTCGTCGTCGAAGTCCGTGACGAAGCCGGCGCCGGAGCCACCCGGACCGGTGCCGCCGAGCGGCCGGGTGATGTCCACGCGGAGCCAGCTGTCCGCCAGATGCTCCACGCGCCCGGCACCCCACTCGATGACCGTGACGTTGGCGTCGAGGGTGGCCTCGAGGTCGAGGTCGTCGACGGCGGCCGCGCTCTCGAGCCGGTAGGCGTCCACGTGGACGAGGCCCGGGTGGCCGCCGCGGGAGCGGTGCTGGCGCACGAGCACGAAGGTCGGCGAGATGATGCGGTCCTCGACGGTGAGGCCGCGCCCGAGCCCCTGGGTGAACGTGGTCTTGCCCGCGCCCAGTTCACCCGAGAGGACCAGCAGGTCTCCCGCCCGCAGGTGCTGCGCGAGACCTGCTGCGAGCGCCTGCAGTGCGGTGGCCGACCCGACGTCGTAGGACGCCGACCATTCAGGAGCCGGTGCCATCGCCGCCCTCGCCCGGTGCTTCGACGTAGACGCGTTCCACCCGCTCGCTGATGCGGGTCACCACCTCGTAGTTGATGGTCTGCGCGGCGGCGGCCCAGTCCTCCACGGGCGGCGAGCCCTGGCCGCCGAACAGGACGGCACGCGCACCCAGCGGGCTCGCCGGGGTGTCCACCAGGCCGGTGGCACCGAAGTCGATGACGAGCTGGTCCATCGCGATCCGCCCGACCACGGGGTACACGCGCCCGCCCACCTGGACCGGGGCACCGGTGGCGATGCGGGGAACCCCGTCGCCGTAGCCCACGGGAATGAGCCCCAGCGTGGTGGGCCGGCGGGTCCGGTACGCGTACCCGTAGGAGACGCCCTGGCCCGCAGGCACCTCCTTGCAGTTCGCCACCGTCGTGCTGAAGGTCATGACTGGCCGCAGCCCCAGGTCCTCGGACGCCTGGTCGGCGAAGGGCGAGAGCCCGTAGATGCCGAGGCCCACGCGCACGAGGTCGAAATGGCAGTCGGGGCGCGAGAAGGTGGCCGGGGTGTTCGCGAGGTGCCGTACCTCGACGTCGATCCCGGCGTTCTCCGCGGCGGCGACGGCGTCGCGGAACGCCTGGACCTGCAGGTCGGTCTCGGGGCGGGCGGGCTCGTCGGCGACGGCCAGGTGGGAGAAGATCCCGACCACGCGGATGAGGCCCTCCTCCTGGTAGGCGACGGCGCGGCCGAGCAGTGCCTCCCACTGCTCCGGCGGGCAGCCGTTGCGGCCCAGCCCGGTGTCGATCTTCAGGTGCACGATGGCGGGACGCTCGAGCTCGCGCGCGGCAGCGACCACGTGTTCCAGTTCCCAGCCGGAGATCCCCAGGTCCAGTCCGTGCTCCACGCCGGCGGTGAAGTCGGTGGCCGAGGTGTGCAGCCACGCGAGGATGGGCGCCTCGATGCCCGCCTTCCTCAGCGCGACGCCCTCGCTGACGTGGGCCACGCCGAGCCACGCCGCTCCCGCGTCGAGTGCGGCGCGTGCCACCGGGAGGGCTCCGTGACCGTAGGCGTCGGCCTTCACGACGGCCATCACGCGGGCGGGGTGCGCCACGTCGCGGAGGTGGCGGATGTTGTGCCGCAGGGCATCGAGATCGATCTCTGCGGCGCGTTCGGGGAAAGTCACCCGGCCCATTCTGCCAGTTCTGCCTGCGTATCCGCCGTCGGGATGGCGCACGGGCGGTGGGCTTGCGCCCGGCGATGCCGGCCGGAAAGATCGAAGACATGTTCGATTCGGAGCGGGACGACCGTACCTGCGAGGTCCGCCGGGAGGACGGGCGGCCGTGCGGCGGAGCCGTGGATGGTGCTCCTGCCCCGGTGTGCCGCGCCCACGCTGCGCTGATCGGCGAGTGGGTCGACGCCGAGTACGGCGTGACCGACGTCCTGCCCGGCGCGTGCCGCGCCTGTGGCTCCCGCCTCGGCGTCCGGTATCCCTCCGGCTGGGTGTGCGCTGCCTGCGAGTGGCGGGTCGGGGACGTTCTCGACGACGGCCTGCCGCCGCCGCGCGTGGACATCGTGTACTACCTCCGCTTCGGGGACCGCATCAAGATCGGGACGACGGCGAATCCGCGGCAGCGGCTCGCCCGCCTGTGGCATGACGAGGTGCTGGCGTTCGAGAAGGGGGACCGGCTGGTCGAGCACCGTCGCCACCAGGAGTTCGCCGCCTCACGCCTCGGCCGCTCGGAATGGTTCGCGGCGTCGCAGGACCTCGAGGAGCACGTCCGCGACCTCGCTGCGGGGGTCGAGGACCCGTGGGCCCGGTACGCCCGGTGGCTGGGAGAGGCCGCCGGGCGGCGGGGCTGACGAGGCCCGCCCCGAAAAGCAAACAATCGGTGAACGGACGGCTGATTCAATGAAGGGCACCTTAATGCATTAGAACTGTTTGATGAAGTCCGCACCCCCGATGACGGGGCCTGCCCCCTACACACTCTTCCGCATCTCCTTCGCGGTGGCGGCTGCCTTCGCCGTGCTCACCGCCCTCGTGGCCGTGGCTTTCGGGCTGCCGCTGCGCGATCCCGGTGGATTCCTCGGCCCGAGCTACGTCCGCCTGCCGCTGCTCCTGGCCGCCCTGATCCTCGTCGACATGATCCCGTCCATGCTGCGCAGCCGGCCTGCCCGGGGAAACGTGCTGGGCGCGGCCGCCGTCGAACTCCGGCGGCGCTGGCCGGTACCGCGGCTGGTCGCCACCTCGGTGGGCCTGCTGACCTTCTACCTGGCGTACGTCTCGTACCGCAACATGAAGAGCTTCCTGCCGTTCGTCCGCGACCGCGTGACGGATCCGCTCCTGCAGGCGAGCGACCGCTGGCTCGCGGGCGGCGACCAGCCCGGTGACGTGCTCCAGCAGCTCCTCGGCACCGGGGCGAGCGCCCACGTCCTGTCCGCCGTCTATGTGTCCTACCTCATCTTCGTGCCGGTGTCCGTGGCCGCGGCGCTCGTCTGGTCGCGCCAGCTCTCGCACGGGGCCTGGTACGTCACCGCGCTGTCCTTCAACTGGATCCTCGGGGCGCTGAGCTACTACGCCCTGCCCTCCCTGGGACCGATCTACATCGAGCCGAAGCACTTCGCGGACCTGCCGGACACCGCCGTCACCGCTCTCCAGGAGTCCCTCTACCGGAACCGGGTGCGGGTTCTGGCCGATCCCCACGCCACCCACTCGGTGCACGGCATCGCGGCCTTCGCCTCCCTGCACGTCTCGGTCGTCTTCACGGCCGCAGTCATGGCGCATCTGCTCCGCCTGCCGCGGGTGGTCACGGCGGCCCTCTGGGCCTACGTGCTGCTGACCGCCCTCGCCACCGTCTATTTCGGCTGGCACTACGTCGTCGACGTCGCCGCCGGTGCGATCATCGGCGGCCTCGCGATCTGGCTCGCGGCACGCGCGACACGATCCGGGGAGGCGGTTCCTCCCGCACCGGCGCCGCTCCTGGTGACGGCGGGGAGCGTCTGAGGTCCGGTCACCCGGTGCCGGACTCGCCCCTGTCACCCTCGCAGGGTCGGACCGATGGCGAGGCGTCGGAGTGTCGCGCGATCGTGGCCGTCGCCCTGCGCGAGGCCTGGCCCGGGACATCGGACACGAGGTCCTCCAGGAAGGCGTAGCGGCGCCGCCACTGCTTCTGCACGGGGTCGCGCCCCGCACTGACCTGGTGCCACCAGTCCGCGATGTCGCCCCAGCCGGGTGCGGCCAGCGAGCCTCCGACGTGCTGCACGGACAGCGAGGCACACAGATTCGCGAAGCCCAGACGGTCGGCGAGCGGGAATCCTGCGAGGTCGGCCATGACGAAGGCGGCGCTGAAGCAGTCGCCGGCCCCCGTGGGGTCGTGGGCGGACACGGGGAGCGCGGGCACCCACTCCTCCTCGCCCGTGAGCGAGTCGATGGCGATCGCGCCGTGCTGACCGACCGTGACGACGGCGACGGGCACGCGGTCGGCCAGCGAGTACAGTGCGGCCCACGGATCGTCCGTGCGCGTGTACGCCATGGCCTCGACGGCGTTCGGCATGAACGAGTAGAAGTGGTCGAGCGAGGCGAGGGTCTCGGGCGCCCACTCCCCGTCCGGGTCCCACCCCACGTCACCGAAGAGTTTCGTGCCGCGGGCCGCTGCGGTCGCCGCCCACGGTTCGATGTCCTGCTCCACGCCGACCACCGCGGCGCGGCACGACGGCGGCGCCCCGATGAGGTCGGTGGCGCTCAGCGGCGCGGCGTGACCGTGCGTCACCATCGACCGGTCCTGATGCACGGAGAGGGAGACGGTGACCGGGGAGTGCCACTGCCCGAAGACCCGCGAGCGGGACAGGTCCACGTGTTCCTGGTCCTGCAGCACGTCCCAGTTGAACTGTCCGTAGCCGTCGTCGCCGAACGCCGCGGCGAGCGTGGTGCGCAGGCCCAGGCGGCTCGCCGCGATCGCCTGGTTCGCGATGCCTCCCGGGCCGGAGCCCATGCCGTCGGTCCAGACCTCGGTACCGGGCGCCGGAAGCTGCTCCAGCCCCGTGAAGACGATGTCGAAGAACACCTGGCCGGTGAGCAGCAGGTCGAACTCGGGCCCGTCCGGGCCCCGCGTGGCGGCCAGGGGATCGAAGCGATGCGGTTGGGCCATGTACGGCACCTTACTGGTCCGATGAGGGGCCGGCGGTCCGCAGGAGTTCCTGTCTTCGGGAATCACCCGAAGTGGCGAGGTTCCGCGCCTCTTCCGTAGGCTGGAGGCATGACAGGGATGCCATGACCCCGGACGGGGACAAGGACGCGCCCACCCCCCGGTATCCCCGGGGAGCCGCGCCGCTGCTGCCCCTGGGAGCCCGCATCATGGTGGGCGTGGCGGCCGTGGTCTTCGCCGTCTCGCTCGGTTTCGTCCTCGCCTATACGACGACGGTGCCGGTCCCGGTGTGCGTCCTCATCGCCCTGGTCCTCGCGGGCGCGCAGGTGTACGCGCTGCGTGGGGCGCTGTTCCGCGGCGGCCGATGAGCACCGGCGCCACGCTCGTCATCGTGGGCGGCGGGGGGTTCCGCGTGCCCCTGGTGTACCGGGCGCTGTCCCAGGCGCCGTTCGCCGGACTCGTGTCCGACGTCGTCCTGGTGGACAGCCTGCCGGACCGCGCCCACGCCATCGCCCGGGTGCTCGGGGCGCTGCCGTCAGGCGCGCTGCCGGCACCGTCGGTCCGCGTGGCAGCCCGCCCGGAGGACGCGCTGCCCGGCGCCGACCTCGTGTTCGCCGCCGTGCGCAGCGGCGGGGCGGAGGGACGCATCCTCGACGAACGCGTGGCCCTGGCCTCCGGGCTGCTCGGCCAGGAGACCGTGGGTGCCGGCGGCATCTCCTACGCCCTCCGGTCCATCCCCGACATGATGCGCGTGGCAACGCTGATGCGCGATCTCGCACCCGAGGCCTGGCTCATCAACTTCACCAACCCCGCCGGCATGGTCACCGAGGCGCTCTCCGCGGTCCTGGGCCGCAGGGTGATCGGCATCTGCGACTCGGCGTCGGGCCTCGTCACTCGGGCGGCCCGCGCCGCGGGCGTGGATCTGCGCGAATCCCTCACCGGGGTCGACTACGTCGGGCTCAACCACCTCGGGTGGTTGCGCCGACTCGACGACGGCGGGCGCGACGGCGGCGCCGACCGCCTCCCGGGGCTGCTCGCCGACGGCCCGCGCCTTGCAAGCTTCGAGGAGGGACGCCTGTTCGGTCCGGATCTCCTCCGGGTCCTCGGCGCGCTGCCCAACGAGTACCTCTTCTACTACTACTTCCACCGTGAAGCCCTGCGTTCCATCCGGTCGGCCGACAGGACGCGCGGCGAGACGCTCCGGGACCAGCAGGCGGACCTCTTCCCCCGGCTCCTCGCGTCCGAGGACCCGCTCGCGGTCTGGGAAGCCGCCCGGCGCGAGCGGGAGTCCGGCTACCTGGCCGAAGCCCGGGCGGCGGAGGAAGAGCGCGACGAGGCGGACCTGGCCGGAGGCGGTTACGAGCGCGTGGCCCTCCAGGTGATGCGCGCACTGCTCACCGGACGCCGCGCGGAGCTGATCCTCAACGTCCGCAACGGCGCGACCTTCGGGACACTGCCCGCGGATGCCGTCGTCGAGGTGCCGGCCGTCGTGGACGGCGACGGCGCACGCCCGCTGCCGGCGGCCCCGCTGACACCCCACCAGCTGGGGCTCATGGCCGCGGTGAAGGCCGTCGAGCAGGACACGATCCGCGCCGCCGTCGAGCGGGACCGCGATGCCGCCCTGCGCGCCTTCGCAGGGCATCCGCTGGTGGATTCCTTCCATGCCGCCACCCGCGTACTGGCAGGCTACGAGGAGGCGTTCCCGGCACTGAAGGCGTCCTGGTCGGACTGATCCGGCAGGCCCGGCCGCACCTGCTCGCGCAGGGCCTGGACGCCGAGGGCCAGCAGGCCCGTGTCCGTCGCGGCGGCGATCCAGTCGAAGCCCGCCGCCGCCAGCAGCGCCGCCCGCTCGGACGAGCCCGCGTAGGCTCCGGACCGGATACCGGCCTGCGTGCAGGCTCGGGCGATCCGCGTGAGCGGTGCGTCATGGTCCGTCGAGGACAGCAGGTCGTCGATGTCCAGTCCGAGGGCGAGCGACAGGTCGAACGGACCGACGAAGATCATGTCCACGCCCGGGACCGCGGCGATCGCCTCGACTGCCTCGAGCGCGGCCGCGGTCTCGATCATGACGGCACAGAGCGGTATGGCGCGGGGTGCGTGGTCGGCACCCGGGCTGTGCACCGCGCGGCCGCCCTGCAGGGGCCCCCAGCTGCGCGCGCCCTGTGGCGGGTAGTGGCAGGCGGCCACCGCTGCCGCCGCGTCGGCGACGCTGTCGACGAGCGGAACGACGACGCCGTCGGCTCCGGCATCGAGTGCCCGGCCGATCAGTGCGGCGTCGTTGGCGGCGACCCGGACGAGCATGGGCGCGCAGTCCGCGGGTCGGCGTCCGAGGGCGTCCCTGAGCGACCGGTCGTCGAAGTGCCCGTGCTGTGCGTCGAGGCCCACCCACCCCACGCCCGACCGCGCGAGTTCGGTGGTCAGGCGGGGCTCGCCGAGCGTCGCCCAGGCACCGAGGCGCGGGTCACGGATGGCTGATTCGTTGGTCATGCCCCATTGTGTCCCGGCCCTCTGCCCGGCGTCGCCCTTCGGGGATCGTGGCGTTCCCGTCCCCGGCCCCTACAGGGGACGGTGCATGATGTGGAGGCCTGTCGGTCCGGTCGCGGGATGGAGGAACGCGCCCGGCACGGTGCCGACGATCGTGAAGCCCAGGGAGGCCCAGAGTGCGACGGCGCGTTCGTTCGTCTGAACGACGGCGTTGAACTGCATCGCCGTGTAGCCCGCCGCTCGCGCTTCCTCGAGCACGTGGCCGGCGAGGGCACGGCCCACCCCCCGGCCGCCGGCGTCGGCCGCGACCAGGAAGGAGGCGTTCGCGACGTGCGCCCCGTTGCCGCCCCTGTTGGCATGCAGCTGCGCCGTGCCCACGACGCGACCGGTCGCCGTGTCCACGGCCACGAGGACGACGAGCGTGGGATCGGTGCCGGCCGGGCCGGGTAGCCACTCGAGGCGTCCCGCCGCCTCGTCCATGGAGGTGTCCCAGCAGTAGGTCTCGCCGGCCCTGGCCACCGGCTGCAGGATGTCCCAGATGGCCGGCCAGTCCTCCGGGACGGCCATCCGGAACCGCAGCATCAGGCCTTGAGGGCGTTGGCCCAGAGGTTGATGTCGGACTCGACGGCGAACTCGTCGATACTGGTCAGTTCCTCGGCGGTGAAGTCCAGGCGTTCGATCGCGGCCAGGCTGTCCTCGAGCTGGCGGACACTGGAGGCCCCGATCAATGCCGAGGTCACCGGGGTGCCCTTGGACTGGTCCCGCAGGATCCATGCGATCGCCAGCTGCGCCAGGCTCTGCCCGCGACCCTCGGCGATCCGGTTCAGGCCCCGGATCCGGTCGAGGTTCTCCTTGCTGAGCTGCCCCTGATCCAACGACTTCCCCGCGGCGGCCCGGGAGTCCTCGGGCACCCCGTCCAGGTACCTGCTGGTCAGCAGGCCCTGCGCCAGCGGGGAGAACGCGATCGATCCGGCCCCGACCTGCTCGAGGGCCTCGAAGAGGTTCGGGGACCCGTTCTCCGTCCACCGGTTCAGCATCGAGTACGAGGGCTGGTGGATCAGCAGGGGCGTCCCCAGGTCCTTCAGGATCGCCGCGGCCTCCAGGGTGCGCTCGGGTGAGTACGAGGAGATCCCGGCGTACAGGGCCCGCCCCGACCGGACCACGGTGTCCAGGGCCCCCATCGTCTCCTCCAGCGGGGTCTCCGGATCCGGGCGGTGGCTGTAGAAGATATCCACGTAGTCCAGGCCCATCCGCTCCAGCGACTGGTCCAGGCTCGCCAGCAGGTACTTGCGTGACCCGAAGTTGCCGTACGGACCCGGCCACATGTCGTATCCGGCCTTGGTGGAGATCACCAGCTCATCCCGGAACGGCCGGAAGTCGTCCTTGAGGTGCCGGCCGAAGTTCGTCTCGGCACTCCCGTACGGAGGGCCGTAGTTGTTCGCCAGATCGAAATGCGTCACGCCGAGGTCGAAGGCCCGCCGCAGGATGTCCCGCTGCGTCCCGAACGGCTTGTCGTCCCCGAAGTTGTGCCAGAGACCGAGGGACACGGCGGGCAGTTGCAGCCCGCTCGCCCCCACCCGGCGGTACGGCATCGACTCATAGCGGTTCTCAGCAGGGTGATAGGTCATTCCTTCATCGTAGGCGAGGACTCCACCACGGCGCGGGACAGCGCTGGATCACCGGTTGCCCCCGAAAGATGAGGCGATCCTGCAGCAGAGCCCCGTCAGGCGACTGCGCCGACCTCACGGTCGGACCCGATCTGCACCTGCGGAAGTTCCTCGAAGGCCGGCTTCGCGAACCAGTATCCCTGGAACAGGCGGATGCCGATGTCCTTCAGGAACAGGAACTCCGCCTCGGTCTCGATGCCTTCTGCGAGCACGGCGATGCCGAGGTCCTCGGCGATGCCCACGATGCCGGTGACGACAGCCTGGCGGGCGAAGCTGCTGTCGACTCCCCGGACGAGCTTCATGTCGATCTTGATCAGGTCCGGCTGGAACTCGACCAGGAGCCCCAACCCCGCGTGGCCGGCGCCGAAGTCGTCGATGGCGGTGGTGAACCCATGCTTGCGGTATTCGGTGATGATGTTCGTGAGGTGGGCGGTATCCGCGACCTCCTCGTTCTCCGTGAACTCGAACATGATCGACGACGTCGGGAAGTTGTGTCGCCCGGCTGCGAGCAGCGTGGCACGGAGGCACGCGGCCGGTTCGTAGACCGCGTTCGGCATGAAGTTGATCGACAGCTTCAACTCTTCGTCCGCAGGAAAGAGGCGCGACGCCAGCTCGATCGCCTTGATGCGACAGTCCTGGTCGAAGCGGTACGTCTGTTCCGGCGAGATCCTCGACAGGACGTCGAAGGCACCCTCGCCCCCCAGGCCCCTGACCAGCGCCTCATAGCCCCAGACGCGTTCATCGATCGCGTCATAGATCGGCTGGAAGGCCATGCTGAAATCAAAGTCGGGTCGTAACGATGTCGCGCAGCCTTTGCATGCCATGCCGGTCCCCCTCACTGGTCTCGTCCACCTTAGGACACGCACGGCCCGGCGCAGATCCGCCACGCGACATGTCCTTCCCACGCGTCGCCGGGCACTGACGGACCGGAGGCAGGTCCGTTACCGTGCGGTCGGCCGCCCCGGGAGTTCGCCGCTGCTGATCAGGTGGTCGGCGACATCCCAGAGTTTCAGGTGGGTGCGCTGGCTGGCCATGGAGAGCACGATGAACGCCTGCTCACCCGTGATCTTGTGGCGTTCCATGAGGATGCCCTTGGCCTGCCCGATCACGTCCCTGGAATCCACCGCCGCGTGGAGCTGCCGGGCCTTCTCGGCCTCGGCGAACGCCACAGCGGCGTGGGACGCGACCAGCAGGCCCACGTTCTCCGACTCGTCCGTGAACGCATTGGCCCTGTACGAGTAGAGGTTCAGCGCGCCGAGATTGTCGCCCTTCACCCACAGCTGGATGGACAGCATGCCGCGGGCGCCGGCCTCGGTGGCGCGCCTGGCGAAGAGCGGCCACCGCTTCTCGATCGCCATGTCCGGCACGCGGACGGTCCGGTGCTCGTACGCCGCTTCCAGGCAAGGCCCCTCCCCGGTTTCCATCTGCAGCGCGTCGATCCGCTCGGGGAGGCCCCCGGAAGGAGCCCGGGATCCGACGTCCTTCCGTCCCAGGACGACGCTGACCGAGGCCTCGTCCACCCCCGGGATCAGTTCGAGGGCCGCATGGACGAACCCACCGAGGATCGCGTCCGAATCCGGCTCCTGCTGCAGCGACCGGGCCAGCTCCGCCAGGTCCGTGGCGAGATCCCGCGCCCGTTCGTTGCCGCCGTGATGTGTCGACGGCATCCCCCTGTTCACACCGGAATCCTCGCTCATCCTTCACACCTTCTGGCAATGGGACCACGATCAGTCCGGGCAGCGTTGTGCCTACTGTAATCCCCGTCGAAGAGGCCCGACACCCGGCCGGCGGATCGTCGATCGGCCCCCGCTGTACACCGCACTGCCACTCACCGTTGCCCACGTCAACTGGTCAGGGTTCCGCGGCCGGCGGTTGAGGCCACGCCGGTGCGGCCCTTGACTGGGAGGAGTCCCTGGGTCGAGCAAACGGCACCGGGGGCGGCAGGAGTGCAGGGCCTACCGCCCTGCACTCCTGTTCATACCCGGCTCGTTCCTCGGCTGGTCCGGCGACCCGACGGCCTGCACCGATTTGTCCCGTCCCCCGGCTTTTGCCGTGTACAGGGCGCGGTCGGCCGCGGCGATGGCCGCATCGAGGTCGTAGCCGGACGCCTCGATCGAGGAGATGCCGTAACTCACCGTCGGCATCACGAAGCCACCCGGTGTGGGCTGCACGCGCAGCGCCAGGCTGATATCGCGGGTGATGTCCTCGGTCCGGGAGACCGAGGCGCCGGGCAGCAGGAAGATGAACTCCTCGCCGCCGTAACGTCCCACGAGGTCGGTGGCCCGGACGGTCTCGGAACATGCCTGCGCGAACGCTTTCAGCACGCTGTCCCCGGCGGCATGTCCGTGGGTGTCGTTGATCGCCTTGAAGAAGTCGAGGTCGGCGAGGATGAGTGCGCCCGGCCGTTCGGTGCGCGCCAGGCGGTCCACGTGCAGGTGTGCGAGATCGAGGAAGCCGGCCCGGTTGAGCAGTCCGGTCAGGGCGTCCCGGTCGGCACGCGTCCGCAGGTCGGCGGCGATCTGCTCCGCGCTGAGCGCGGCCGCGCTGAAGGACACGATGACGAGGAGGACGAGGGTGACGAGCGCCGCGATGCTCGAATCGAAGAACGTGGTGAACACGTAGCCGTCCGGGCCCCCCGCGACGAACGCGATGCACCGCGCGAGGTACAGCACCGCGACGACCGCCGACGCGGCGGCGAGCGGTGCCTGCACCCTGCTGTAGCTGCTGGGCAGGCGCCACAACTCCCAAGAGGCGAGTCCGATCGTCAGGGACATCATGCCGAGGAACACCGCTCCGCCGGACCATTCGTTCGTCCCCGGGCTGTCGACCACCGAGGCGAGCAGCGTCAGCAGGGGTGCCGCAGCGAGTTGCAGCCACCCGGGTCTGCCGGTCCGCAGGGTCCGCGCCCCGGCCCAGACGCTGACCGTGCCCATGACCGACAGCGTGTTGGCCATCGGGTGGGCCCAGACCTGGTGGTGCGTGCCGTCGAGCAGGTGGATGGATGATCCGATACAGAAGAACAGGATGGCCGCACACCACCAGGCGCTGTAGGCAGAGCGGGTCTGGCGGAACGCCACGGTGTAGAACAGCACCAGGAGGGTGATCGCGACGGCGCCGAAGGCAACCCGCAGTGTCGTGATGTCCAGGGTCATGGTGTTCTGCCGCCTCGTTCTTCCCGGTCCCGTCTCCGGACGCTCAGGGGTTGGCCTCCCGTGTGGAAGAATCTCCAGCCAGTATGCAGGAGTCCACCGACCGTTTGGTCGGTGGACTCCCACTCCTGTCGAAACCCTTGCAGAGTCCTGCTCTACGCTCAGCCCCGGCTGAGGACCAGTGAAGCATGCGCAGGCAACTGCACGGTGTCGGACAGCAGCCTCACGCCGTCGACCGTCGACAGCAGGACCTCGGCGTTGCTGCCGCCCACCGGCACGGTCACCATCGTGTCGCTCAGGTTGAGGATGACGGCGGTGCTGCCCCGGTGCAGGACGATCCAGCGGCTGTCCTCGTCGTAGTCCACGGAGATGCTGCCGAAGTCGGCGTCGCGCAGTTCCGGGCGTGACCGACGCAGGCGGATGAGCTCGCGGTAGGTGGACAGCAGCACGGCGTGGTGTCCCTGCTCCACCTCCGCCCAGTCCAGCTTGGCCGAGGCGAAGGTCGCGGGGTCCTGCGGATTGGGGACGTCCTCCGGACGCCAGCCCATGCGCTCGAATTCCTTGAGCCGGCCCTCCGCGGTGGCCCTGCCGAGCTCAGGCTCCGGGTGGGAGGTGAAGAACGGCCACGGCGTCGACGCGCCGTATTCCTCGCCCATGAAGAGCATCGGCGTGAACGGGCCGAGGATGTTCAGGATCGCGGCCTGGGCGAGCTGCGCCGGGTTGAGCGAGGCGCTGATGCGGTCGCCGGCGGCCCTGTTGCCGATCTGGTCGTGGTTCTGGGTCGCCACGACCAGCTGCAGGGGGCTGACCCTGACCGGGTCGATCTCGCGGCCGTGGTGACGTTCCCGGAAGGACGAGTAGGTCCCGTTGTGGAAGAAGCCCTTCTCGAGGACCTTGGCGAGCGCGCCTACCGAATCGAAGTCCAGGTAGTACCCCTCGGTCTCCCGGGTCAGGTTGACGTGCACGGCGTGGTGGAAGTCGTCGCTCCACTGCCCGGCCAGGCCGTAGCCGCCGACGTCACGGCCCTGGATCAGGCGCGGGTTGTTGAGGTCCGATTCGGCGATGAGGAACAGCGGCTTGCCGAGGTCGGCCGCGCACTCGTCCGTGCGGGCGGCGAACTCCTCGAGGATGTGCACCGCACGCTCGTCGTGGAGCGCATGCACGGCATCGAGGCGCAGGCCGTCCACGTGGTAGTCCCTGAACCACATGAGCAGGTTCTCGACGACGTAGTCCCGGACCTCGTCGGACTGCGGGCCGTCGAGGTTCAGCGAGTCCCCCCACGAGTTGGACAGGCCCGCGGTGAGGTAGGGGCCGAAGAGCCCGAGGTAGTTGCCGCTGGGGCCGAGGTGGTTGTGGACGACGTCCTGGATGACGCCCAGGCCCTTCTGGTGGGCGGCGTCGACGAAGCGCTGATAGGCGGCGGGGCCGCCGTACGTCTCCTGCACCGCGTACCAGAGCACGCCGTCATAGCCCCAGTTGTGGGTGCCGTTGAAGGCGTTGACGGGCAGCAGTTCCACGTACTGCACGCCGAGGTCCACCAGGTGGTCGAGTTTGCCGATGGCGGCGTCGAGCGTCCCCTCGGGAGTGAACGTGCCGAGGTGCATCTCGTAGATGACGCCGCCGTTCATGCCCGGCGACTGCCATGATCCGTCCTGCCACTGGTGCACCGCCGGGTCGAAGGTCCGCGACAGCTCGTGCACGCCGTCGGGCTGGCGCCGCGAACGGGGGTCGGGCACGGGTGTCTCGGAGCCGTCGACGAGGTAGCCGTAGGACACGTCGGCGGTGTCCGTGGGGGCCTCCGGCGCGTGCCACCACCCGCCCTCACCCTGTGTCATCGGGTATCGGGCGCCGGCCGCAACGAGGGTGAGGGATTCGGCGCGGGGGGCCCAGACCTCGAATGGCGAGCTCATGCTGCGTCCTCCTGGACCAGTAGTGCTGCGGGGAAGGTGGAGAAGATGTCGGCGGCCCTGACGGTCCCGCCGCGCACCGAGGCGCCGGTGAGGGCGCAGGTGTAGCGCCCCTCGGGGAGCTCGAGCGTGGTGTCACCCCAGCCCTCACCGTCCGCGAGCCGGTATGGCAGGCGCGTGATCAGGGTGATGGCTCCTCCCCGGTCGAAGGCGAAGACGTGGTCGGCCGCCTCGCCGGAGGGCGTGATCGCGGTGTAGCCGGTGAACAGCTCGGGGCGGTCGCGGCGCAGCTTGAGGGCGCGGGACACGACGAGCAGCTTCGCGTGGGCGTCCGCATCCATCTGGGGCAGTGCGCCGAAGTTGAGGTCCGTCAGCACCTGCCGGCGCACGTCGTAGTCCACCTCGCGGCGGTTGTCGGGGTCCACGAGGGAGGTGTCCCAGAACTCTGTCCCCTGGTAGACGTCCGGCACTCCCGGCATGGTGAGCTGGAGCAGCTTGAGGCCGATCGAGTTGGACCAGCCGGCCTGTTGGATCCGCTCCACGAGACCGGTGATCAGCGACGCCACCGCGTCGTCGTCGAAGGCGGCGTCGACGGCGTCGTGCATGCCGCGCTCGAACCCCTCGTCCGGCGCGGTCCAGTGCGTACTGGAATCGGCCTCGCGTGACGCCTTCTCGGCGTAGGCGTGCGCGCGCTCCCTGCTGATCGGCCAGGCCCCGATGAGCGACTGCCACAGCAGCGGCGCGAACGTCGGATCCTTGATGGGGGCCAGTTCCTCGAGCTGTCCGAGGAGGTCCGTCCATTCGCCCGCGAGCTCCGACAGCACGGAGATACGCGTCCGGGTGTCCTCGCTGCGCTTGGTGTCATGCGTGCTGAGGGTCGTCATGGCCAGCGGGCTCTCCGTCTGCCGCGCGAGCAGGCGACGGTGCAGTTCCAGCGGGTCGATGGAGAAGATGGACGGATCCGCGCCGACCTCGTTCAGCGACACGAGGCGGGAGTAGCGGTAGAACGCCGTGTCCTCCACGCCCTTCGCCATCACCATGCCGGAGGTCTGCTGGAAGCGCCGGGCGAGCTCCGTGAGCTCCCCGGGACCGTCGAGGAACGGGTTCAGGAGCGAGTGGAGCACGGTGAGGGTATCCGCGAGGTCGGGGCGGCGCACCTGGGCGTCACGGACCGTCTCGGCGAGGTACTCGGCTCCACCCGGGAGGTAGCTGCGGTAGACGGGGAAGCAGGTCAGCAGTTCGGCGATCGCGTCGGCTGCGATGTCGGCGTCGAGGTCCGCCGTGGCGGGGACGAGCCGCGCGAGCCTCAGCACCTCGGAGCGGAGGATGCCGTCGGCGATGCCGCGCTTGGTGCCGTGGATCATCTCGTGGAACGGCTCCACCGGCACGGACCGCGTCAGCGCGTGCTCCCCGTCGGGGTCGGTGAACAGCCGGTCGATGTCCGCGAGGGCGTCATAGCCGGTGGTGCCCTCGGTCGCCCAGTCGGTCGGGAGCGTCTCCCCCGACTCGAGGATCTTCTCCACGAGCACGTAGGCGCCGCCCGTCAGGGTGCGGAGGTCGTCGAGGTAGCCCTTAGGGTCGGCGAGACCGTCGGGGTGGTCGATGCGCAGGCCGTCGACGAGCCCCTCGTCGAACCACCGCTTCACCTCGCTGTGGCTCTCCTGGAACACCCACGGGACCTCGACGCGCAGGCCTGCGAGGGTGTTCACGCCGAAGAACCGCCGGTAGTTGAGCTCCGCATCGGCGCGCCGCCAGTTCACGAGTTCGTAGTGCTGGCGGGCGTGGACCTGCGCCCCCGTGTCACCGGGGTGCGCCGTGCCGTCCGCGATCGGGAACCGGTTGTCGTAGTAGTGCAGTTCGCCGTCGACGACCGCGAGCTGATCCAGCTCGTCGTCGCCGTCGCCGAGGACGGGGACGCGGATGCGTCCGTCATTGGCGTCCCAGTCGACGTCGAACGCCTCCGCCATGCGGGAGCCGCGCCCCTCCTCGAGGAGCTGCCACCACCACGCATTGTCCGCGGGGGTCTCGATGCCCATGTGGTTGGGCACGATGTCGACGAGCACACCCAGGCCCGCCGCCCGGGCTGCCTCGCTGAGTGCGGCGAGACCGCCCGGACCGCCGCGGTCGGGGTCGACGGTGGTGGGGTCCGTGACGTCATAGCCGTGCCCGGACCCCTTCTCCGCCGTCAGGATCGGCGACAGGTACACCCAGTCCACCCCCAGGTCGTGCAGGTACGGCACCAGGGCCGCGGCCCGATGCAGGTCGAACTCGCTCCGGATCTGTAGCCGGTAGGTCGATTTCGGTGTCAACACGTGGGGGGTCCTCCTGGGACGGTGGGTGGGGGTGTACCTGTCGAGGGGTGGAGCTAGGGGGTGCCGGTCTTGGCGGTGACCTCGTTGGCGAGGATCGCCAGGGACGCCGCGACCGAGTGGTCGAGGTCCTCGACCTCCGTGTGGGCCCGCAGGACCACCATGGACTTCGCCTCGACCGTGACCTTCGCGCCGTGCGGGATGGCTGCCGTGTCGGCGTACTTGCCGGCCGTGTCGATCACTTCGTCCCAGGAGGTGCCGTATTCGTCGGACGGGATGGTGAAGTCGACGGCCTCGTCGTGCGCGTTGAAGTACAGCAGGAAGTTGGCGTCGACGATCCGCTGTCCGCGGGCGTCACGCCCCTGGATGCCGTGGCCGTTGAGGAACACGCCGATCGAGCGGCCGAAGCCGCTGTCCCAGTCCTCGGGGGCCATGAGCTCGCCCGTGGTGTCGAGCCACACGATGTCCGGGAGCGCCTCGCCCTCGCCGCGGCGTACGGGCCGCCCGTCGAAGAAGCGGCGACGGCGGAAGGTGGGGTGCTCCGACCGCAGGCGGTTGACGGCGGCGGTGAATTCGAGCAGGGGCTGGTCCATCTTGTCCCAGTGCACCCAGCTGATCTCGGAGTCCTGGCAGTAGGTGTTGTTGTTGCCGTCCTGCGTGCGGCCGAGCTCGTCACCGTGGAGCAGCATCGGCACCCCCTGCGAGAGCAGGAGCGTCGCGATGTAGTTGCGCTGCTGGCGGACCCGGATCGCGAGGACCTCGGGATCGTCCGTGGGGCCCTCGGCCCCGCCGTTCCAGGAACGGTTGTGTGATTCGCCGTCGTTGTTGTCCTCGCCGTTGGCCTCGTTGTGCTTCTCGTTGTAGGAGACGAGGTCGCGCAGCGTGAAGCCGTCGTGGGCCGTGACGAAGTTGATGGACGCGACGGGACGCCGCATGCTGTGCTCGTAGAGGTCGGCCGACCCGGTCAGGCGGGCCGCGAACTCGCCGATGCTGGAGGGCTCACCACGCCAGAAGTCACGGACCGTGTCCCGGTACTTGCCGTTCCACTCCGTCCACTGCGGCGGGAAGTTGCCCACCTGGTAGCCGCCGGGTCCCACGTCCCAGGGCTCGGCGATGAGCTTGACCTGCGAGACCACCGGGTCCTGCTGCACGAGCTCGAAGAAGGCCGACAGCCGGTCCACCTCGTAGAACTCGCGGGCGAGGGCGGAGGCCAGGTCGAAACGGAATCCGTCGACGTGCATCTCGGTGACCCAGTAGCGCAGCGAGTCCATGAGCAGCTGCAGGGAGTGCGGGTTCCCGACGTTGAGGGAGTTACCGGTGCCCGTGGTGTCCATGTAGTACTGCTTGTCGTCCTCCACCAGGCGGTAGTAGGACGCATTGTCGATGCCACGCATGGAGATGGTGGGGCCCATGTGGTTGCCTTCCGCGGTGTGGTTGTACACCACGTCGAGGATGACCTCGATGCCCGCCAGGTGCAGTTCGCGCACCATGGCCTTGAATTCCTGGACCTGCTCGCCCTGGTCGCCGCTGGAGTTGTACTTGTTGTGCGGGGCGAAGAAGCCGATGGTGTTGTAGCCCCAGTAGTTCGAGAGGCCCTTCTCCTGGAGCGTGCTGTCGTTGACGAACTGGTGCACGGGCATCAGCTCGATCGCCGTGACGCCGAGCTTCTGCAGGTGCGCGATCACGGACGGGTGGGCGATGCCCGCATAGGTGCCGCGCTGCTCCTCGGGGATGTCCGGGTGCAGCTGGGTGAGACCCTTGACGTGCGCCTCGTAGATGACGGACTGGTGGTAGGGCGTCCGCGGCATGCGGTCGCCGTCCCAGTTGAAGAAGGGGTTGACGACGACGCCGAGCATCATGTGCGCGGCGGAGTCCTCGTTGTTGACGGAGTGCTCGTCGCCGAAGTTGTAGCCGAACAGCGCCTGGTCCCAGTCGAGGTCACCGGAGATGGCCTTCGCGTAGGGATCGAGGAGGAGCTTGTTCGGGTTGCAGCGCTGTCCCTCTGCCGGGTTGTTCGGGCCGTGGACCCGGTAGCCGTACTTCTGCCCGGGTGACACGTGGGGGAGGTACCCGTGCCAGACGTAGCCGTCGACCTCCTTGAGTTCGGTGCACGTCTCCGTACCGTCCTCGTCGAAGAGGCAGAGGACGACCAGGTCCGCGACCTCGCTGTAGAGCGCGAAGTTGGTGCCGGTGCCATCGTAGGTGGCTCCCAGGGGGTAAGCGTCGCCGGGCCAAAGTTCCATGAGTTCTCCTTGTGTCTTCTGCCGGGGCCGCCTCCATGGGCGGTCCCGGTGTTCCTTGCAGGCGTCGGGGTCCTGCCCCGCGCGCTTTGTCCATGCATAGCGCATTCAGGTGTCCGCGCGGTTGATTGCGTCGGTCACCTCAAATACTTGCGGCCAGGCGACGCTCCTCCACGAGATCCGCGACCACTGCGCGGATGGAGTCCGGGAGGCCGGAGACCACCACGGGTCCGGAGCGGGCAGCGAGCTGCCCGGCCCGTCCGTGGATGAGCGCTCCCGCCGCGGCGATCGCCGCCCAGAGGTCTGGGTGCGCCACGCCGATGCGGTCCGCCGCGCCGTCGTCCTCGGCGAGCGTCGCCAGGAGGGCCCCGACGATGCCGGAGAGGGTGTCCCCGGTCCCGGCGGTCGAGAGCCAGGGCGTCGCGTCGGCCTGGACGAACAGTGCGCCGGAGGGGGCGGCGACGACGGTCGTGTACCCCTTGAGCAGCACCGTGGCGCCCGTGGTCTCGGCGGCGCGCAGCGCGAAGTGTGCGGGCTCGGCCTCGATCTCGGACCGCTCGGCGTCGATGCCGCGGGCCGCCAGCAGCTCACGCAGCTCCCCCGCGTGCGGGGTGAGGACGACCTGCGGACCCACGCGCGCGGGCACCGCGACCAGCGCCCCGGCGTCGACGACGACGGGCAGCCCGGAGGCCACGGCGTCGGCGGCCCGGCCTCGCTGGTCGTCGTCGTCCACGGCGCCGGGGCCCACGACCCAGGCCTGGGACCGCGCGTCGGCGATCGGGCCGGTGGACGCCACCGCCTCGGGGTTCCGCTGGTGGACCAGCGCTGCGACGGCGTCGGGGCCGAGGTAGCGCACCATCCCGACGCCCGTGGCCAGCGCGGCACCGACGGCGAGGGCGGCCGCTCCCGGGTAACGTGCGGATCCTGCGGCGACGCCGAGCACCCCGCGCGAGTATTTGTGGTCGTGTGCGCGGGGCAGGCGGAGCAGGGCTGCGGCGTCGGCGACCTGGAGGCTGCGCGCGGCGGGAGTGAATCCGGAGAAGTCGAGGCCGATGTCGACCACGTTCAGCTCACCGGCGGCCACCGCGCCGTCGCCGATCAGGAGGCCCGGCTTCGCGGCCCCGAAGGTGACGGTCGCATCCGCGGAGAGGACGGGCCCGTCGACGCGGCCGGTGTCCACGCCGATGCCGCTGGGCAGGTCGCAGGCGACCACGAGCGTGGACCGTACGGCGCGCGGACCGGCCGCTGCGTCGAACGCCCGGACGAAGTCCGCGGAGGGCCCCCGCAGGCCGCCGCTGGCACCGGTGCCGAGGATCCCGTCGAGGAGGACGTCGGAGGCGGCCGCATGTGCTGCAAGTGCTGGGATGTCCGGGGCGTCGCCCAGCCGGACGCTCGTCCCGCCGGCCTGCGTGAAAGCCTGCAACGCGGCATCGTGGACCCGGTCCGCCGTGAGGATCGCCGTGGCTCCGACGCCCCGGCGCAGGAGCCGCTCCCCCGCGTAGAGCGCATCGGCGCCGTTGTTCCCGCTCCCGGCCAGCACGACGGCGGTGGCGCCGTAGGTGCCGCGCCCGGCGTCGCGCAGGAGACCGAGGACGACGCCGAACAGGCCGTGGGCAGCCTTCTGCATCAGGGCGTCACCCTGGCCGGCGTCGAGGAGTGGTGCCTCCGCGGAGCGGACGTCACCACCGGAAAATGCTTGGAGCATGTCATCGAGCTTAGCGGTAAGCCAGGCGATCATCAGTACGATTACTATTTTCGGCCTGCCGCCGGGCCCTCGGCCACCACCATGGCGGTGGCGAGGCCGCCGTCGTGGCTGATGGACAGGTGCCACGTCTCGACGCCCCGGGCGCGTGCGGCCTCCGCCACGGTCCCGTCGACGACGACGGACGGCGCGCCCGTCTCGTCGACCGCGATGGTGCAGTGCTGCCAGTTCATGCCCACGGGGGCACCGACCGCCTTCGCGACGGCCTCCTTGGCCGCGAAGCGTGCGGCGAGCGACCGGGTGTTGAGCTGGCGCTCGGCGGGCACGAACAGACGCTCGAGCAGCGCCGGGGTGCGTTCGAGCTGCTGCCGGAAGCGTTCCACGTCCACGACGTCGACGCCGATGCCGACGATCACGCCGGCACCCGGCCGGGTGCCGCTGCGGGGATCCGCAGCGGCACCGGGAGGGGACTACTCAACCGTGACCGACTTCGCCAGGTTGCGCGGCTGGTCGACGTCGTAGCCCTTGGCGCTCGCGAGGGCGAGGGCGAAGATCTGCAGCGGCACCGTGGTCAGCAGCGGGGCGAGCAGCGTCGGGGTCTCCGGCACGTAGAACACGTGCTCGGAGTACGCCTCGACGGCGGTGTCGCCCTCCTCAGCGATGACGATCGTCACGGCACCGCGTGCGCGGATCTCCTGGACGTTGGAGACCACCTTGGCGTGCAGCGAGTCGCGGGCGCTCGGGGACGGCATGACCACGACGACGGGCTGGCCCTCCTCGATCAGGGCGATCGGTCCGTGCTTGAGTTCACCGGCAGCGAAGCCTTCGGCGTGGATGTAGGCGAGCTCCTTGAGCTTCAGCGCACCCTCCATCGCCACGGGGAAGCCCACGTGGCGGCCGAGGAACAGCACCGACTTGGCGTTGACCATGTCCGTGCCGAGCTGCTTGATCTTGTCGGCGTCGTCGAGGACGGCCTGGATCTTGGCCGGGATGGTCGAGAGGTCCGCGAGGACGTCGGCGATCTCGTCGCGGTACTTGTTGCCGCGCAGCTGCGCGAGGTACAGGCCCAGCAGGTATGCGGCGGTGATCTGCGCGAGGAAGGCCTTCGTGGAGGCGACGGCGATCTCCGGGCCGGCGTGCGTGTAGAGCACGGCGTCGGATTCGCGCGGGATCGTGGACCCGTTGGTGTTGCAGATCGCCACGACCTTGGCGCCCTGCTCGCGGGCGTAGCGGACGGCCATGAGGGTGTCCATGGTCTCGCCGGACTGGGAGATCGCGACGACGAGCGTCTTCTCGTTCACGATCGGGTCGCGGTACCGGAACTCGTGGGACAGCTCCACCTCGGTGGGGATGCGGCACCAGTGCTCGATGGCGTACTTGGCCACCTGGCCCGCGTAGGCCGACGTACCGCAGGCGAGCACCACGATCTTGTCGACCGAGCGCAGGATCGTCTCGTCGATGCGCAGTTCGTCGAGCATCAGGTTGCCGTCGACGTCGGAGCGGCCGAGGAGGGTCTGAGCGACGGCGTCGGGCTGGTCGTGGATCTCCTTCTCCATGAAGGAGTCGAAGCCGCCCTTCTCGGCAGCGGCGGCGTCCCAGCTGACGTGGAACTCCGTGCCTTCGGCGGGGGCGCCGAAGAAGTCGGTGATGGTGACGTCGTCGGGCGTGATGGTGACGATCTGGTCCTGGCCGAGCTCGACGGCGCGGCGCGTGAAGTCGATGAACCCGGAGACATCGGACCCGAGGAAGTTCTCCCCGTCGCCGAGCCCCACCACGAGCGGCGAGTTGCGGCGGCCGGCCGCGACGACGCCGGGCTGGTCCTGGTGGATGGCGAGGAGCGTGAAGGCGCCCTCGAGTCGCTGGCAGGCCTGCTGCAGGGCGAGGGTCAGGATGTCGCCCTCGGCGCCGCTCTCGACGAGCCCGCGGTACAGGTGGCCGACGAGCCCGGCAGCGACCTCGGTGTCGGTGTCGGAGATGAAGTCGAGCCCCTCACCGGTCAGCTCCGCCTTGAGCTCGGCATAGTTCTCGATGATGCCGTTGTGGATCAGCGCGAGCCTGCCGCCGTCGGCGAGGTGCGGGTGCGCATTCTGGTCGGTGGGTCCGCCGTGGGTCGCCCACCGCGTGTGCCCGATCCCGGTCAGCGAGCGCGGCAGCGGTGCCGTCACCAGCTCCTCGACGAGGTTCGTCAGCTTGCCCGCCTTCTTGCGCGACTCGATCCCGGCCGGAGTGATCACCGCCACGCCGGCGGAATCGTATCCGCGGTATTCGAGGCGCCTGAGGCCCTCCATGACGACGTCGAGCGCGCCGTGCTGCGCTTCGGACGATTCCTGATCGAACGCCGGGGCGACAGAGTCGAGCGCCGATGTTCCCTGGCCGCGGTCCCGGCCTACATATCCCACAATTCCACACATGACACCTAGCGTACCGGTGGCCGTGTTTGTTAATGCGCAGGCCACCGGGCAGAATCGTCAGGTGAATGACAGAGGCACGGGCACGCAGCAGGCCACCAGCGCCGAATCCTTCACCCCCTTCGTCGAGCTCGACCGCCAGATGTGGTCCCGCCTGTCCCACGAGATCAGGAGCCCCCTGAACGTCGAGGACGTCCAGCGCCTGCGCGGCCTGGGGGACGCCCTCAACCTCGACGAGGTGCGTGAGGTCTACCTGCCCCTCTCCCGCCTGCTGAACCTGTACACGGCGGCAGCCGGCCAACTCCACGCGGCCACGAACACGTTCCTCGGCGAGAGCACCACGCGCACCCCGTTCGTCATCGGCGTCGCAGGATCCGTGGCGGTGGGCAAGTCGACGACGGCGAGGGTGCTGCGCGAACTGCTGCGGCGCTGGCCGGACACCCCCGACGTGGCCCTGATCACCACGGACGGGTTCCTGTACCCGAACGCGGAGCTCGAGCGTCGCGGCCTCATGCAGCGCAAGGGCTTCCCCGAGTCCTACGACCGGCGGCGCCTCCTGCGCTTCGTCAGCGAGGTCAAGAGCGGTGCCGCCGAGGTGCGTGCGCCCTCGTACTCGCACCTCACGTACGACATCGTGCCGGGCCGCGAAGTGGTGGTCCGGCGCCCCGACGTCCTGATCGTCGAGGGCCTCAACGTCCTCGCCCCGGCGCGTCCGCGGCCCGACGGCATCACCGGGCTCGCGCTGAGCGACTTCTTCGACTTCTCCATCTACGTGGACGCGAAGACCGCCAACATCAAGGAGTGGTACATCCACCGCTTCCAGTCGCTGCGCTCCGGCGCGTTCGCGAATCCCCAGTCCTACTTCCACCGCTACGCCGGCCTCAGCGACGAGGAGGCCCGCCGGACGGCGTCCGGCATCTGGGAACGCATCAACGAGCCCAACCTCGTGGCGAACGTCCTGCCCACGCGCGGTCGGGCGCAGCTGGTGCTCACCAAGGACGCCGACCACTCGGTGCGCCGCATGCTCCTCCGGAAGACCTGACCGTGCGCGTCCGGCCGTCGGTGGCGCTGGTCGTCCTCGCAGTGACGCTCACGGCGTGCTCGGCGCCGGATCCCGTGCCCTCACCCCCGCCCGGGCCCTCGCCCTCCAGCGCCGGGACGGGCGACGCTTCGAGTACCGCAGCCCCGCCGGCGTCGGATCCCGCCGATCCCGACGATCCCGACGCAACGGGCACGGATCTCCCTGCCCCGGTCCGGAGCGAGCCCCTCCCCGACGTGAGCGGTCCGGCGGCTCCCCCGACGACCGCGTCGGCCGGGCCCCCTGCTCCTCCTCCTCCTGCCCCTGCCTCGGATGCGCACCGCGATCCGGCCGCCGTCGACGTCGTCGTGAACAAGCGCAGGCCCCTGGCACCGCTGGACTACGCGCCCGCCGACCTGCGCCGGCCCGACGTCGCCACGCCCACCAGCTTCGACCTCCTGCGCCCCGACACCGCGGAGGCTGTGGAGGATATGTTCGCGGCAGCCGCGGCGGACGGCGTGGATCTGGCCATGGTCAGCGGGTACCGCTCCTTCGCGGACCAGGAATCGACCTACGCGTACTGGGTGGGCCAGTACGGAGGCCCGGCCGGCGCGGACACCGTATCGGCCCGCCCCGGCTACTCCGAGCACCAGACGGGCCTCGCCTTCGACATCGCGCAGGCCGACGGCGCCTGCACCCTGGTGCTCTGCTTCCAGGACACGCCGGCAGGGCAGTGGGCGGCGGCGAATGCGGCCGACTTCGGGTTCATCCTCCGGTACCCGTTCGGGTTCCACCAGATCACCGGCTTCTCGTCGGAGTCCTGGCACTTCCGCTACGTGGGCAGGGACGTCTCCCTCGCCATGAAGGCGGCCGGGACCCGGACCCTCGAAGAGCACTTCGGCCTCCCGCCGGCGCCGTCGTACTGAGCGGCGCGCTTCGCCTCAGCGGGGACCAGGCAGGGCCACGCCCGTCTCCCCTGCCAGGGCATCGAGCAGCCGCTCCTGGAACGCGATGTCCGGCACGGCGGGGTGGGGTTGCCGGCGCTGTCGGTGGAACCAGTACCCGCCCGTCGTGAGCGCCTCGGGGTCCTTCCCCGTGGCGAGCCACTCCTGGGTCTGGTGGCCGAGCTCGAGATCGTCCGGCGCGCCGGGCCCGCCCATCCTCGTGGGGACCCACCCCGGGTCCACCGCGTTGCTCAGGACATCGGGGCGCAGGCGTGCCAGCGCGGCGGAGAACGTGGTGAGGAAGAGCTTGCTGTCGCCGTAGTGACCCGGCATGCGGCCCCGCCAGTCCACGCCCTCGACGGACGGGCGACCGCTGGAGTGCAATCCGCTGCTCAGGTACACGTGGCGCCGCGCGCCAGCGAGCAGGGCGGTCAGGAGATAGGGGGCGATGACATTGACGGGCATGACGGCGGGCCCGCTCCAGACGCCCGCGTTGTGGATCACGGCGTCGGGTGGCTCCCCCGCGGTCAGCTCGGCGGCGATCCGAAGGACCGCGTCCCGGTCCTCGAAGTCGCCCACCACGAGCCCGGCACCCCGACCGGTGAGGGGTGCGAGGACGCCCGCGCGGCCTGCGTTGCGGGCATGCACGACGACGTCGTGTCCCTGCGCCAGCAGGGTCTCTGCCGCGACCAGGCCGAGGCCCTCCGCCGAGCCGGTCACGAGCACTCTCACCGTGGTACCTCCATCCCGTCCCGGACCTGCCGTGCATCATCCGTGGCAACCGCTCCCTCACCGCTGTGGCTGCCGGCGGCGCGCCGACCGATCCAGCGTGCCGCGCCCGGCACCGGACCGCAAGAGCAGCCGCATCTCCCGGGGGCCACGGCTGGCCGAGGCCTCGCTCCCGGCTGCCGGGAAGATGACAATGGAGCGCATGGACGATCCCGGAGCGGACAGGGGCCCGGTGCTGCTGCACTACCCGCTGGAGGGGAGGTTCCGCGCACGCAACAATCCTGCGCGTCGCGTCCCGAGTCATGGCACCGTCCGGATGGGGACCACCTATGCGATCGACCTCGTCCCCGTCGATGCCCGCGGCCGTCCGGCCCCGAGGACCTGGCGGACCCTGGTCGCCACGGAGGCGCCGGAGGCTTTCACCGGATTCGGCACGCCCGTGCTCGCGCCGGCGTCGGGCGTCGTCGTCATCGCCCACGACGGTGAGGAGGACCACGCGGCACGCCGGTCGCAGCCGGCCCTCGTGCCGTACGTGGCGGGGCAGGCGCAGCGCCCGCGGCGGGGGCCGGGCGCCATCGCCGGCAACCCGGCGAGTAGCGCGTACTCGGAGGCGGTGAGGCCGGGTCAGGCGACCGGCTCGAGGGACAACCGCTTCTGGACGGTGGCGGCGAGCTCCTCGGCGATGCGCTGGGCGGTCGCGAGATCGGCAGCCTCGACCATGACGCGGACCACCGGCTCCGTGCCGGAAGGGCGCAGCAGCACCCGCCCGGTCTCGCCGAGGACGGCCTCGGCCTCGCGGACGGCGTCCTGCACGCCCTCGTCGGAATTCGCTGCGCTGCGGTCCACGCCCTTGACGTTGATGAGCACCTGCGGGAGCTTCGTCATGACTGCGGCGAGCTCCTTGAGGCTCTTGCCGGTCCCGGCCATGCGCGAGGCCAGCTGGAGCCCGGTGAGGACGCCGTCGCCCGTGGTGGCGTGCTCGGCGAAGATGACGTGCCCGGACTGCTCGCCGCCGAGGCTGTAGCCGCCGTCGCGCATCCCCTCGAGCACGTAGCGGTCTCCCACGCCGGTTTCCTTGATGGTGACGCCTGCCTCGCGGAGGGCGATCTTCAGGCCCAGGTTGCTCATCACGGTCGCCACGAGGGTGTCGTCCTTGAGCTTCCCGGCGTCCTTCATCGCGAGCGCCATCACGGCCATGATCTGGTCGCCGTCCACGATCGTCCCCTCGTGGTCGACAGCCAGGCACCGGTCGGCGTCGCCGTCGTGGGCGATGCCGACGTCGGCGCCGTGCTCGAGGACGGCGGCCTGCAGCTTCCCGAGGTGCGTCGAGCCGTAGCCGTCGTTGATGTTCACGCCGTCGGGGTCCGCACCGATGACGAAGATGTCCGCGCCGGCGTCCCGGAAGACCTCGGGAGAACAGCCGCTCGCCGCGCCGTGGGCGCAGTCGAGGACCACCTTGAGCCCTTCGAGGCGGTGCGGGAGGGTCTGGAGGAGGTGGACCACGTAGCGGTCCTCGGCGTCGGCGAAGCGCTGGATGCGTCCCACGTCGCCCGCCACGGGACGCAGCCGTGGCCGAGCCATCTCGTCCTCGATGGCGTCCTCGAGGGCATCGCTGAGCTTCTTGCCGCCCCGGGCGAGGAACTTGATGCCGTTGTCGGGAGCCGCGTTGTGGGAGGCGGAGATCATGACGCCGAAGTCGGCGCCGAGGTCGGCCACGAGGAACGCCGCGGCGGGCGTCGGCAGGACCCCGGCGTCGTAGACGTCCACGCCGCAGCTGGCGAGTCCGGCCTCGACGGCGGCCGCGATGAACTCACCGCTGATGCGGGGGTCGCGGGCGATGACCGCGGTGGGGCGGCGCCCGTCCACGGCGTTGTGGCCGAGGACCACAGCGGCCGCCTGGGCCAACTGGAGGGACAGTTCCGCCGTGATCAGGCCATTGGCCAGGCCGCGGACGCCATCGGTTCCGAATAACTTGCTCATCGTGATCATCCTAAGTGCAGAACATGGGACCGCTCGGGCGGCTCCTCGAACAGGTTAAAGCACGATGCCCGTCCGGAAGCCCGGACGGGCATCTGCGCGTGTCCTGGGAGGATCAGCGCTTGGAGTACTGAGGCGCCTTGCGTGCCTTCTTGAGCCCGGCCTTCTTCCGCTCGATGACGCGTGCGTCACGAGTCAGGAAGCCTGCCTTCTTGAGGGCGGGGCGGTTGTTCTCGCGGTCGATGTCGTTCAGCGTGCGCGCGACTCCGAGGCGGAGTGCACCGGCCTGGCCGGAGGGTCCACCGCCGTGGATGCGGGCGATGACGTCGTAGGCGCCGTCGAGCTCGAGGAGCTTGAACGGGTCATTGACTTCCTGCTGGTGCAGCTTGTTCGGGAAGTAGTCGGCGAGCTCGCGCCCGTTGACGATCCACTTGCCGGTGCCGGGGACGAGGCGCACGCGGGCGACAGCTTCCTTGCGGCGTCCGACGGCTCCGCCGCCGACGGTCAGCGCGGGACGCTCCTTGACGGCGGTCTCGCTGCCTTCGGTGGACTCCGAGGTGTAGCTCGTGAGCTCCTCGGTCGGTTCATTCAGTTCTTCAGTGTTCTCAGCCACGGTTCTCCTTGAAGTGATTTCTTAGTACTGGTGGCCAGGACTACTGGGCGACCTGAGTGATTTCGTATGTCTTGGGCTGCTGCGCGGCGTGGGGGTGCTCGGCACCGCGGTAGACCTTCAGCTTGCCGATCTGCTGAGCGGCGAGTGAGTTCTTGGGGAGCATGCCACGGATGGCCTTCTCGACTGCGCGCTCCGGGTTCTTGTCCAGGAGTTCCACGTAGGTGGTGGACTTCAGGCCGCCCGGGTAGCCCGAGTGGCGGTAGGCGCGCTTCTGCTCGAGCTTGGAGCCGGTGAGGGCTACCTTTTCAGCGTTGATGATGATGACGAAATCGCCCATGTCCATGTGGGGAGCGAAGGTCGGCTTGTGCTTTCCGCGGAGCAGGATTGCGGTCTGGCTGGCAAGACGGCCGAGGACGACGTCGGTTGCATCGATTACGTGCCACTGGCGGTTGATGTCGCCTGGCTTCGGGGTGTACGTACGCACGGTTATGGCCTTCGTTTCTATTTCGGTGTCGCCCGTGACTACGGAAACGTCCGTACCGCGGGCTCAGCTTATTCATGCGTTACCGGAACTTCAGGTGAGGGCTGAAATACGACCAGTCATCCCGTGAATCTCGGCTCCGCCCCCGGGCCAGGTGGTTCTGCAACTGAACCGCTCCGAAGGGCGCAGACGTATCGAGAAGGGACACGCACAACGACTCCCAAGGATAGCCTGCCGCTCCGCTGTGGGTCAAAAGGGCCGTGAACGGTCTCCGGTCGAGGTTCGGACGGGGGTTCGTGCGGGGCTTCGCACGGCCGGCGGATCCTCCGTCGAGGTGGGTGCCGGCCGATCACTCGACCAGCGGCTGGTTCGGTCCGGAACAGCGCGAGCGCAGGTTCTGCGCAAGGCGCGTGCAGAGCCGGTGCAGGTTTGTGAATGTTCGGTCAGGATCAGGGCAGACCCGGTTTCCTGCGGCTTCCCGTTGCTAGCTTTCTGGCAGCGCTGGCGCTGGGTCAGCCGCCGTCCCCCTCAGGAGTCTCCTTATGATCGCTTACTTCGCAGCAAGCCTGCACACCCTCGGATTCACCGTCCAGTCCCGCCTCCGCCGAGAGGAGACCGGCGCCACCGCCGTCGAGTACGGCATCATGGTCGCGCTCATCGCCGTGATCCTGATCGCAGGAGTCGGCGCCTTCGGCGGGTCATTGAACGGCTTCTTCACGGGTCTGTTCGCAAAACTCGGCATCTAGCAGGCACCGAACATCACTGAAGACACTCGAGCTAGGCGGCATCCTCCTGGATGCCGCCTAGCCACTCGAAGGGGTAGCCATGGCTGTGAAACCTGATCAGCGCGGTGCCATCGCGGTTGAATTCGCCTTGGTTCTCCCCATCCTCCTCCTCCTTGTCTTCGGCATCATGGAGGTCGGCCGGGCCTACAACGCACAAGTGACAATCACCAATGCTGCGCGCGAGTCTGTGCGCGTCCTAGCAATCGGCAAGAACGATCTAGCTGCCGTTTCGACCGCGAGATCGACTGCGGAGATATTGAACCCCGATCTCACTGCTTCCGATGTCATGATTACTCGCAACCCGTCAGGCGCTGTCAATACCTGTCCGCACGGAAGCACTGTTACGGTGACGATCAATTACAAGATGCAGACAGTAACCGGAATCGCGGCTCCGTTCACGTTGAAGGGCAGAGGAACGATGCTATGCGGCGGGTGACGTTCGAAAATGATGTCCGCGAACGTCAGGAACAAGGAGCCGTCAGTGTCCTCGTCGCTTTGCTTATGGTTGTTCTGCTCGCCTTCGCGGCCCTTGCCGTTGATGTAGGCATGATCTACTCCGAGAAGGCTCAACTTCAGAACGGGGCCGATGCCGGCGCGATCGCTAGTGCTCAGAAATGCGCCGCAAATTCGACAGACCCCGGCTGTGCGGACTCCTCAACACTCGCGCGTGATCTCGCGAACAGCAATGCCCTGGATTCCAGGAGCAATATCAAGAGCATCACGCTCAACCGATCTGCTCGAAAGGTTACAGTCAGCACGGGGGCGCTCGAGGCCGGGCAGACGCCGAACCGCGTGTCTTTGATCTTCGCGCGGGCCCTCGGTTTCACGTCGACGGAAGTGACTGCATCATCTACCGCTGAGTGGGGTAGTCCGGTCGCTGGACCAGCACCTTTCCCCATCACCTTCTCCGAATGTGAACTCAAGGATGGACCTGGCTGGCAGGTCGTCGAATATCGCAAGAAGTCCGACGGCACGGCCGCTTGCGCAGGGGGCCCGCCTGGCGGATTCGGCAGCCTGGACCAGGTCCCGGGCAAATGCGAGGCCCTTGTGGATATCAGCAAGGTCGCGTCTGGCAGCAACACGGGCAACAACGGAGCACCTTCGAGCTGTGTATCCCTACTCGGTCAGTGGCGGACCAAGATCGAAGCAGGAGACTTCCCGATCGGCCTGTTCCCCATTTATGACCAGGTAACGGACAGCGGGAGCAACGGCGTCTATCACCTCACGGGTTTTGCGGCGTTCGAAGTGCACGGATGGAAGTTCAAGCAGGAGGGCAATTCTGTCTTCCCGGACTCGTTCCGCGACAACTACTACCCGGGTTACAAGTGCGATTCAGTGAAGTGCGTGGGCATCATCGGCAAATTCGTGAAAATGGTGTCCCTTGATGACGCCTACACACTCGGATCCTACAACTCCACGATGGGCACAGCCGTCGTCAAATTGACTCTTGAGAAAGCAACGCCATGAAATCCCGTCTGCTGGCCGGTGTCGCCGCCGTCGTTCTCGGCCTCCTCGGGGCGATGATGCTGTTCGGCTATGCGCAGGGCGCGGAAGCGCGCGCGGTGCAAGGCCTCGACCCGGTGGAAGTGCTGGCGGTGGCAACAGAAGTGCCTGCAGGGACACCGACTGAGGATCTCATGCGTTTCCTCACCACGAAGACCTTCCCTGCCAGCGCTGTGAATCCGTCGGCGCTCAGGGACCTTGATTCGTCCGGAGGGAAGGTCACCTCCGCCGATCTCCTGCCGGGTGAACAACTATTGGCGGAGCGCCTCGTCGATCCGCAGGATGCGGAGCTGACTGGCCGTCCAGATGTACCCGAAGGTCTTCAGGAGGTCTCGTTCGCTCTCGATCCGGGGCGTGCCCTGGGTGGCAACGTCAAACCGGGAGATGCGGTCGGCGTCTTCATCTCCACGTCGGTGGATCCGGCGCCGGCAGGACTTGAACCGCGGATGACGCAACTGGTGCTGCACAGGATTTTGATTACATCCGTCCAGCGAGCTCCCGTCGAGCCCGTCGATCCGGCCGCTACACCGGAGGAGCAGGCACGCGCAGAGGCGGAAGCGTTACCGAGTGGCTCCCTCATGCTGACAGTGGCCGTAACCGAGGATCAGGCAACAAGAATCATCTTCGGTAATGAGTTCGGGACCATCTGGCTCAGCAAGGAGCCCGCTACAGCTACCGAGAGCCCTGAGCCGATCACCATCCACGACAAGGTCCTGTACCGATGAGCAGATTCGTCCTGATCACCCCCAGTTCCGACTTCGAACAGAAGCTCCGCCTTGCCGTTGCCGGTGGACTGCAGGGCCATGTGAAAAGCCTGCCCGCGAGCGTACTGACCGGGGACCCAGCCTCCGTCCTAGACCAGCTGGGGCTGGAGCGGCCCGAGGTCCTCGTTTTCGGGCCGGGCATCGCTCTCGAGGACGCGCTACGCCTCGCCCTGGTCGTGGATGTGACCTTCCCGGAGATCAGCGTCGTTCTGGTGCACGACGATCACCCGGACATCGCCCTGCAGGCAATGCGTGCCGGCGTCCGCGACATCCTTTCCCCGCTGGCGGACATCGCGAGTATCCGAGCCCAGCTCGAACGCGCTTGCCAGGCCTTCGCGACGCACCAGCGCTCCGGTGCGCAGCCGCCCCGCGAACAACAGAGCGGTCTCGTCATCGGAGTGTTTTCCCCGAAGGGCGGCGTAGGCAAGACGACGGTTGCTACGAACCTGGCTGTCGGTCTCGGGAAGCTGGCCCCGATGAGCGTGGTCATCGTGGATCTCGACCTCCAGTTCGGCGACGTGGGCACAGGCCTTTATCTGAACCCCGAGTACTCGGTGCTGGACGCCGTCTCGGGTGCGGCTACCCAGGACTCTATGGTCCTCAAGGCTTTTCTGACCCCACACCCCTCGGGCATCTACGCCCTGTGCGGTCCGCGCAACCCCGCCGATGCCGACCGCGTCTCCTCGGCACAGGTGACCCGCCTGATCCAACAGCTCGCTATGGAGTTCCGCTACGTCGTTGTCGACACGGGCCCGGGGCTCACCGAGCCGAGCCTCGCTGCCCTCGAGCAGTGCACCGACGCCGTCTGGGTGACAGGCATGGACGTCCCGAGCGTCCGTGGCCTGCGCACTGGCCTCGACGTGCTGCAGCAGCTCAACCTCATGCCCGAGACCCGTCACGTGGTCCTCAACTTCGCCGACACCAAGACGGGGCTCTCGGTGGAGGACATCGAGTCGACCCTCAACGCGCCCGTCGACGTGTCCATCCCCCGCTCACGGGCCATCACGCTCGCCACGAACCGCGGCATCCCCCTGCTCCAGGACAAGGTCCGCGATCCCGCGACGAAAAGTCTCACCGAGCTCGTGCAGCGGTTCGACCACGAGTGGCGCGCGAAGTCGCAACGGAAGCTACATCGCCGCGTGGTCGTCCGATGAAGCTCTCTGCCCGTATCCAGGCTGCCGGTCTCTCCCCGGCGTCCGCAATCGAGCCTGCTTCTGCCGACACGACGCCCGTGGAGCAGCGCGCGGCGACGATCGCGCCCGCGGTCGTCGTCCGTGACGCATCCGAGAAACCGGGCGGCGCGAAGGTGGACGTCTTCGCGGGACTCAAGCAGCGAGCCGCCTCCGCCCTGTTCGAGCGTATGGGCACCCGCGCGAGCGATACCTCCATCAGTGAGGAGGATCTGAAGGTCATCGCGCGTGAGGAGCTGAGCCAGATCATCGACGCCGAGCAGGTACCGCTCAGCCCCGATGAGCGGCGTCGCCTCATCCAGGACGTAGCCGACGACGTCCTCGGGCTCGGGCCGCTCCAGCGGCTCCTCGACGACGCCACGGTCACCGAGATCATGGTGAACCGGATGGACCAGATCTATGTGGAGCAGAAGGGCAAGCTGACGCTCAGCGACTCGCGGTTCAGCTCGGAGGAGCACCTGCGCCGTGTCATCGAGCGCATCGTGTCGAAGGTCGGTCGCCGCATCGACGAGTCCTCCCCCTTCGTCGATGCCCGCCTCGAGGACGGCTCCCGCGTGAACGCCGTCATCCCGCCGCTCGCGGTCAACGGCTCGTCGCTGACCATCCGCAAGTTCAGCAAGGTCCCCCTGACGGTCCAGAACCTCATCGACTTCGGCACGCTCACGCCGGAGATGGCCGAGTTACTCGACGCCTGCGTCAAAGCGAAGCTCAACATCATCGTCTCGGGCGGCACGGGCACCGGGAAGACCACACTGCTGAACGTGCTGTCCTCGTTCCTTCCCGAGAGCGACCGCATCGTCACCATCGAGGACGCCGTCGAACTCCAGATCCAGCAGCAGCACGTCGTGCGGCTGGAAAGCCGCCCGCCGAACACCGAGGGCAAGGGGGCGGTGACCATCCGCGACCTCGTCCGCAATTCCCTCCGTATGCGACCGGACCGCATCGTCATCGGCGAGGTGCGCGGCGGTGAGTCCCTGGACATGCTGCAGGCCATGAACACGGGTCACGACGGCTCATTGTCCACGGTGCACGCCAACTCTCCCCGCGACGCCGTGGCGCGCCTGGAGACCCTAGTGCTGATGGCCGGCATGGACCTGCCGCTACGGGCCATCCGCGAACAGCTCGCGTCTGCCGTACACCTCGTGGTGCAGATCTCGCGCCTCCGTGACGGAAGCAGGCGCATCACGCACGTGACCGAAGTGCAGGGCATGGAGGGCGACATCGTCACTCTCCAGGACGCCTTCGTCTTCGACTACTCGGCCGGCGTCGACCCGAAGGGCCGCTTCCTCGGACGGCCCGTCCCCACCGGTATCCGGCCGCGGTTCATGGAGCGATTCGAGGACATGGGCATCACGGTGTCCCCCGCCGTCTTCGGATCAGCACCCGCGCGCGGGAGGTAGGCGCGTGACTCTCCTCCTCGTCTGCGGCGCCGCGATGATGATCGGAGCGATCATCCTGGTACTCGTGGCGATCCGGCCGGCCCAGTCACCGGTGCCCCTGGACCGGCGTCGGCCACCCCTCCAGCAGCAGAACTCGCAGCTCTCGCGCTTCGCAGGGGCTGCCGGCCGCGCAGTGGAACGGTACCTGCGCAGGCGCCCTATGGGCTTCCTGGACCAGAACGCCCTTGAGACAGCGGGCATCAGAATCAGCCAGGCCGAGGTCTATCTGCTCACGGTCTTGGGCGGCATCACCGGACTCCTGCTCGGCTGGGCACTGCTCGCACCCGCGGTCGGCGTCCTCCTGTTCCTGCTCTCCCCTGGCGTGGCACATCTTGTCGTGTCCGTCGGGACTGGGCGACGACGACGCAGGTTCGACGCGCAGCTCGGCGACACGCTGCAGCTGCTCACCGGAGGACTGCGGGCAGGCCACAGTATCCTGCGCGCGATTGACGCAGCCGCGACGGAGGCGGACAGCCCGACGTCGGAGGAGATGCGCCGGATCGTCGCCGAGACGAGCCTCGGCAAGGACCTCCTCGCCTCCCTCATCGATACCTCCCAGCGAATGAAGAACGACGACTTCGCGTGGATCGCCCAGGCCATCCAGATCAACCGTGAAGTGGGAGGAGACCTCGCCGACGTGCTCGACCAGGTGGGGCATACGATCCGCGAGCGTGCCGAGATCAAGGGGCAAATCAAGGCGCTTGCGGCGGAAGGGAAGTTCTCCGCCTACATCCTCGCGGCACTTCCTTTCGGCATCGCGCTGGTCCTCACCGTGATCAGCCCCGGCTATGTCGACCCGCTGTTCACCAAACCACTGGGCTGGGTCATGCTCGGAGCCGCCGCCGTCATGATGACCATAGGCGGGCTCTGGCTCCGCAAGATCATCGACCTGAAATTCTGAGGACCCCGTGATGGACCCGACCCTGCTCGCCTCGCTCCTGCTCACCTCGGCCTCGATCGGGTACTTCGCCTGGGCCCTGCTCACCTCCGATGCCCGGATGCGCCGAGCCGTGCAGCGCAACCTCAATCAGGGCATGGGTCTGGGCATCGTCGCCGTTGAACGTCCGAACCCCCTCCTTAGGCTGGGCCAGCGCCTCACCCCGCAGGCCTATGTCTCGAAACTCGACCATTTGCTGGCCCTTGCCGGCCGACCGGCCTCGATGCCGCTGGCAAAGGTCCTCACCGCCAAGCCCCTGCTCGGCCTTGCCGGCGGCCTGGTCGGCCTGCTGCTCGTGCAGTCGAACCCCAGCAGGCTCTTCGTGCTGCTCTCGCTCTTCGTCACTCTCCTCGGCTATTTCGTGCCGGACCTCCTCCTCTACAGCAAGGGGCAGGAACGCCAGAAGGCGATGGCCCTGGAACTGGCGAACACCCTGGACCAGATGCTCATCTCGGTCGAGGCGGGTCTGGGGTTCGAGAGCGCCATGCAGCGCGCGGGTGAGACCGGGAAGGGGCCGCTGGCGGACGAGCTCGTCCGCACGCTGCAGGACATGCAGGTGGGACGCAGCCGTCGTGAGGCCTACCTCGCCATGGCGGACCGGAGCACCATCCCGGAACTGCGCAGCTTCGTGAAGGCCATCGTGCAGGCGGACGCCTACGGCATCGCCCTGTCGGGCGTCCTGCGGACCCAGGCCAAGGTCATGCGCGTCAAGCGCCGGCAGCGCGCCGAGGAGAAGGCGATGAAGCTCCCCGTCGCAGTACTGTTCCCGCTCCTGCTGTTCATCTTCCCGGTGCTGTTTATCGTCATCCTCGGACCGGCCGCGCTCAACGTCATGGACACCTTCGCCGGGCAATGACTCCGCCGTAGGCCAATGTCGCCCGCCAGCGGGCCGCTCCCGGCTGATGGTCAGCCCGCGGCCGTAGGGTAGGACTGTGCCTCCGAACGCTGCCCCGAACGTCCTGCCGCTCGTGGACCTCACGGTCCTGTCCCACCTCGAGCAGCAGCTGGGTGACCCCCGGCCCGCCCGGGCCTTCGCCCGCGACTACATCACGGCCTTCGCCGACCGCTACCTCCGGCTCGCGCGCTCGGTCGCCGACCAGGACCTGCCGTCGGCCCTCGAGGCCGCGCTGAGCCTCCGCAATTCCTCGACCATGGTCGGCGCCGGGCGTCTGGCGGCCCTCGCCGCGATCTTCGAGGCAGCCGTGGCTTCGGCCGATCTCGACGCCGCACGCCGCGCTCTCTCCGGCATCGAACGGTGTGGCCTGGACACGATCAACGAGCTCGAAGCCCGCTATCTCGCTCCAGCCTGAGCACGCAGCATAAGCCGACAGCGCTGAGAGCGGAGCCCGTCAAGCACGGATCACGTCAAGCAGGGACCACGTCAGGCGCGCACCGAGGTCAGCCGGTAGCCGACGCCGCGGACGGTCTGCAGCCAGCGCGGATTCTTCGGATCCTCGTCGAGTTTCCGTCGGAGGTTGCCGATATGCACCTCGATCGCCCGCTCGTCCGAATCGCTGATGTACGTGTCCTCGCCGTAGTAGTCGCCCCGGACAACCCGTACCAGGTCGGCCTTCGTCCTCACCGCTCCGCTGCTCTTCAGCATCTCGCTGAGCAGGTCGAACTCGCTGCGCGTCAGCGGGAGGTCTCGTCCGTCGACCTCCACGGTGCGCGCGGACGCGTTCAGGGCCAGCCCGTTGTGCTCGAACACCGGCGACGCCCCGCCGGCCGGCGCGGGTGCGGCGGACGGCGCCGACGACGTCGGACCGGGACCCTCGGCAACCGGCTCCGGGACCGCGCGTGGGCGCCGCAGCATCGCCGCGATCCGCGCACGCAGCTCCCGCGGGCGGAAGGGCTTCGTCAGGTAGTCGTCGGCGCCCGACTGCAGCGCGGTGAGGGTGTCCAGCTCGTCGCCCCTGGAGGTCAGCATCACCACGTAGCAGTTGCTGAATCCACGGATGCGCCGCAGCACCTCGTAGCCGTCGATGTCGGGCAGCCCGACGTCGACCGTCACCACTGTGGCGTCGTGCGTCCGCACCAGTTCGACGCCGGCCCGTCCGTTCGGCGCCACATGGACGTCGAAGCCCGATTGCCGAAGCACTGCCCCTACCAGGTTCCGTACATCGGCGTCGTCCTCGATGACGACTGCCACTCCCGGATCGCTCATGCGGTATCAGCCCCCATCCGACCTGCGGTGATGCCCGTTCGACTCGTCATGAATTCCATTCTGCCCGCCCGTCTGCACGAAATGCGGCGGATGGGCGTGCAAAACGCGGGGATGGCGACATAATGAGGGCAGTACGTAGGTCTCAGCGTCGGAAAGTCATTCAGAATGTGGAATTCTCCCGTTTCCTGGATCGTGCATGGCTAGGGGTTCCAGTGCGTCGTGGCTGCCGGCAGCAGCAGCGAAGATGTCCATCGGCGGCGCGGGGATGCTGTGCCAGATCCCCCTCACCCTGATCGTCGTCGTCCTGTCCGTCACGGCCCCGGTCCTCCGACCGGGACTGATGTCCGACCCCACGTACGAGCTGGGCTTCTCGCTGATCCTCGTCCTGCTGGCCCTGTGCGTCGTCGTCCCGTGGAACGAGCTGCCGCGCGGGACCGTGCTCGCCATCCCGGTCCTCGACTTCGTGGCGATCGCCCTGCTCCGGACCGGTGCCATGGAGATCCAGCCCGCTCTCGGCGTCCTCGCCGTCTTCCCCGCCCTCTGGCTCATGCGTTCCCCGCTGCCCACCTGGGCGGGCCTCGCCTGCACCGTGGGTGGTTCCCTGCTCATCACCGCGTGGCCGCTCCTGCGCTCCTTCGATCCGACGCTCCTGCCCTCCTACGCGGGCGTCCTGCTCCTGCCCATCGTGATGCTCTGCATCGGTGCCGTCATCCATGTCATGAGCGCCGGCGCGGAGGCCCGAGAAGCCGAGATCGAGCGGAAGGACCGGGAACTCAACGACCTCCTGGAAGCCGCCATCGATCGCGAGCGCGTCCTGACCGCGATCCTGAACACGGTCGACGTCGGACTCACCGCCGTCGACGCCCACGGCAACACGACGCTGACGAACCGGCAGCAGGAGCTGTTCAACCGGCTCTCGTCCGACCACCACGACGAGCCCGACACACTCGTCTTCGGACCAGACCGCGTCACGCCGCTGTCCCCGGACCGGCGGCCCGTGCATCGCGCGCTCACCGGTGAGACATTCGCGGACCAGCTCGTCTGGGTCGGCGAGGGTGACGCACAACGTGCACTCTCGACGGCCGCGCGGCCCATCAAGAACGACGACGGCGGTATCGCCGGCGCCCTGGTCGCCTGCAGCGACGTCACGGAACTGGTCGAGGCGGTGACCGCGAAGGATACGTTCATCTCGAGCATCTCCCACGAGTTCCACGCCCCCCTGACGTCGGTGCTGGGCTACCTCGAACTCGTCCTCGAGGACGACCCCCCCCTGCCGCCGCACCTCAGGGGCTATGTGGACGTCGCGGGACGCAACGCCGAGCGCGTGCTCCACCTGGTCGCGGACCTGCTGTCCACGGCGGGCGACCGCGTCCGGGTGCATCCGCGCCCCGTGGACCTCTCGGCCGTGATCGAGATGAGTGTCCGCTCCAACCGGCTGCGCGCGCAGAAGAACGGTGTGCGGCTCAGGACCGACACCATCAGCCCGCTCTGGACGCTCATCGATCCTCTGCGGATCTCCCAGGTGCTCGACAACCTGCTGTCCAACGCCATCAAGTACTCCCCCGAGGGTGGCCTCGTGATCATCCGCGCGGAGGAGACCGAGTCCGAGATCAGCCTCCACGTCGACGACCGCGGCATGGGCATGACCGAACAGGAGGCCGGCCAGGTGTTCTCCCGCTTCTACCGGACGCCGGCCGCCCGCCGCGCGGACATCGACGGCGCGGGGCTGGGACTGGCCATCACCAAGTCGATCGTCGAGAGCCACGGCGGCTCGATCCACTGCACGAGCTCCCCCGGGAAGGGAAGCCGCTTCACGGTGACGCTGCCGGTCAACGGGGACGTGCGCCGTGCGCCGGGCGCCGCCCTGGAAGGCTCCGTCTAGGTGGGTGCTGCCGTCGCCACGGCCCTGGCGACCGCCGCCCTCGCATATGCGCTGTTCGCCCTTGCCGGCAGGGATCCCCGGACCGTCCTGCCGGAGCGGGCGCGGCTGCCCCTCGCACTGCTCGCAGGTGTCCTGGCAGGCGCGGGCAGCGCTGTCACGGCAGACTGGTGGACGCTTCCGCTCGTGGCCTGCCTCGCAGCCTTCGGCGCGCTCCTCAGTGCCATCGACCTCCGGTCGAAGCTGCTGCCCAACGCCGTGCTCGTGCGCTTCACGGCGGCGACCATCCCCCTGCTGCTTTTAGCGGCGGGCGCCAGCGGCCAGTGGGGCGGCCTGCTCGGCGCCGCAGCAGGAGCAACGGCGCTGTTCGCGGTCTACTTCGTCCTCGCGCTCGTCAACCCTGCGGGGATGGGGATGGGCGACGTGAAGCTCGCTGCCGTGCTCGGTCTCTTCGGAGGCTGGGCGGGAGCCTCCGCCTGGCTGGCCACGCTCCTCGGCGGGTTCCTGCTCGGGGGCCTGGGCGGGCTCGCGGTGCTGCTCTTCCGCCGTGGTTCACGCGGATCGACCTTCCCCTTCGGCCCAGGCATGCTGCTCGCCGCGTTCGCGAGCTTCGTCCTCCTGGCCTAACCGGACCGCTCGTCGTCGACGTCGGGTGCGGCGTCGGCCCCGGGTGCTCCGGAGCGGGCGAGGTGTCCGGCGTGACGCCGTGCGCGGGTGAGGCCGGCCCGCTCCCCGAGCTCGTCGCTGCCCGGGTAGGCGATCTCCTCGAGCACGAGCGGATGCGGCGCGGCCAGGATGGATCGGGCGTCCTTGAGGCGTGCGGCCAGCCGCTCGGCGAGCCAGATCGGAGGCATCTCGCCGGACCCGACGCGCAGGGTCGATCCGATCAGCGCACGCACCATGTTGTGGCAGAAGGCGTCCGCCTGCACGGTCGCCGTGATGACGCCGTCCTGGCCTCGCGCGAACTCGTAGCGCTGCAGTTCACGGATCGTCGTGGCACCCTCGCGCGGCTTGCAGAAGGCTGCGAAATCCTGCATCCCCAGGAGATGCGCGGCCCCTTCGTTGAGCAGGGCGACGTCGAGGCGAGCGGGGTACCAGAGCGTGGTGTGGCGGCGCAGCGGGTCCTGTCCGCTCGCCGCATCCGCGATGGCGTAGCTGTAGCGGCGCCAGAGGGCCGAGAACCGTGCGTCGAATCCCGCGGGCGCCGGGGTGGCCGAGCGGACGACGACGGCGGGCACCGCGTTCCTGACGGACCGGCTGCGCCCGGTGATCCCCTCGGTGAGCACGCGGTTGACGGTGCCGGTCAGCCGCCGCAGGAACGCCTCCGACGGGTCGATCTCCCGGCCCCGGGCCATGGACTCCCATTCGGCCTGCGTGAGGTCCACGTGGGCCACCTGACCCCGTGCATGGACTCCGGCGTCGGTGCGCCCACCCACCGTGAGGCGTGTCTGTCGGCGCAGGAGCGTGAAGAGGGCATCCTCCAGCACCCCCTGGACGGTCGTGAGTCCGGGCTGCAGGGCCCAGCCGGAGAACAGGGCGCCGTCGTAGGCGAGATCGAGCCGGACACGCAAGAGCCCGCCGTCCCTCGGGGGGACGGCGGGCTCCTGGGATGTCATGGCGTGCGTCGGACGGGAAGAATTACTTCTTCTCGTCCTCCACGGCGCCTTCGACGACGACGACCTCATCGGTGCCGGCTTCGGCATCGATGGTGGTGTCCTCGGCGGCGACCTCTTCGGCGGACGCTGCTGATTCGGCGGACTCCGCCGAATCCACGGAGTCAGCGGACTCGGGCGAGTCGACGGACCCTGCGACGGGCGCTGCTGCGGCGGGGGCCGACGCCGCCCGCTCGGCCTCGGCGACGACGGACTGCTTCGCCGACATGGGCTCCAGCACGAGTTCGATGACCGCCATGGGAGCGTTGTCGCCCTTGCGGTTGCCGATCTTGGTGATGCGGGTGTAGCCGCCCTCGCGGTTGGCGACAGCGGGTGCGATGTCCGTGAACAGCTCGTGGACGATGCTCTTGCTGCTGATGACACCGAGGACACGACGACGCGACGCGAGATCGCCCTTTTTCGCGAACGTGATGAGACGCTCCGCGTAGGGGCGAAGGCGCTTGGCCTTGGTCACCGTGGTGGTGATCCGCTTGTGCTCGAACAGTGAGGCGGCCAGGTTGGCGAGCATCAGGCGTTCGTGCGCCGGACCGCCTCCGAGGCGTGGGCCCTTTGTAGGTGTGGGCATGATTCTTTCTCCTCATTAGGTGTCCGTCCCGCCGCTCGGACGAGCGGTGGGCGGACAGATAGCGTGTTAGACCTCTTCGTCGCCGAAGGGGGTGTCGTCCTCTTCGATGGCTGCGGCACGGGCGGCAAGGTCGAAGCCTGGAGGGGAATCCTTCAGGGACAGACCGAGCTCGACGAGCTTCGCCTTGACCTCGTCGATGGACTTCGCACCGAAGTTGCGGATGTCCATGAGGTCGGCCTCGGAGCGTGCAACGAGTTCACCCACGGAGTGGATGCCCTCGCGCTTGAGGCAGTTGTACGAGCGGACCGTCAGTTCGAGGTCCTCGATCGGCAGCGCCATGTCCGCAGCAAGCGCTGCGTCCGTCGGCGACGGGCCGATCTCGATACCCTCGGCGGCGGTGTTCAGCTCGCGGGCGAGACCGAACAGCTCCACCAGGGTGGTGCCGGCGGAAGCGACGGCGTCGCGCGGGGCGATGGCGTCCTTCGTCTCGACGTCGACGATCAGCTTGTCGAAGTCGGTGCGCTGCTCCACGCGGGTGGCTTCCACGCGGAAGGTCACCTTGAGGACGGGCGAGTAGATGGAGTCGACCGGGATGCGGCCGATCTCCGAGTCGCCGGACTTGTTCTGCGAAGCCGACACGTAACCGCGTCCACGCTCGATGGTCAGTTCGAGCTCGAACTTGCCCTTCGAATTGAGGGTGGCGATGTGGAGGTCCGGGTTGTGGAACTCGACGCCGGCAGGGGGCGCGATGTCCGCAGCGGTGACGACGCCGGGTCCCTGCTTGCGCAGGTAGGCGACCACGGGCTCGTCGTGCTCCGAGGAGACGGCGAGGTTCTTGATGTTCAGGATGATCTCGGTGACATCCTCCTTCACCCCGGGGACCGTGGTGAATTCGTGCAGGACGCCGTCGATGCGGATGCTGGTTACCGCGGCACCGGGGATCGAGGACAGGAGCGTGCGGCGGAGCGAGTTGCCGAGGGTGTAGCCGAAGCCGGGCTCGAGCGGCTCGATGACGAACCGCGAGCGGTTGTCGGCGACTACTTCTTCAGTCAGGGTGGGGCGCTGTGCAATAAGCACTTACATTTCCTTTCGGGAAGCATCCGCTATATGACGCTTCCAAATGGGCGGGACTGCTGGTCGGCCGGCTCAATAGCTGCTGGAACGGCACCGAACCGCCCTGCCGGAACCTGGGTTCCTGCAAGGCGGCACGGTGACCGGGGAAACAGATTAGACGCGGCGGCGCTTGGGCGGACGGCAGCCGTTGTGCGCGCTCGGGGTGACGTCCGAGATGGAGCCGACCTCCAGGCCGGTGGCCTGGAGCGAGCGGATCGCGGTCTCGCGGCCCGAGCCCGGGCCCTTCACGAAGACGTCGACCTTCTTGACGCCGTGTTCCTGTGCACGCTTGGCAGCGGCCTCGGCCGCCATCTGCGCCGCGAACGGCGTGGACTTGCGCGAGCCCTTGAAACCGACCTCACCGGCGGAGGCCCAGGAGATGACTGCTCCACTGGGATCCGTGATCGACACGATGGTGTTGTTGAAGGTGCTCTTGATGTGCGCCTGGCCGAGGGTGATGTTCTTCTTGTCCTTGCGACGCGGCTTACGCACCGCTCCACGAGTCTTGGGGGGCATGACTTCTCCTACGAAGGTATTGGGTAAAGCATGTGATCAGCTGATCGGTGCCACTGGTTGAAAACGATCAACGAGCGGATGGGCCCCTGATGGCGGGGTTCCCTGGCCGGGCGAGCGCTAGCGAGTCAGGTCAGGGTGCCATTAGGGACTAGCGTCCGACCTTCTTCTTGCCTGCGACCGTACGCTTCGGGCCCTTGCGGGTACGGGCGTTCGTCTTCGTACGCTGTCCACGTACGGGAAGGCCGCGGCGGTGCCGAATGCCTTCGTAGCTGCCGATCTCGACCTTGCGGCGGATATCGGCTGCGACCTCACGGCGGAGGTCACCCTCGACCTTGAAGTTGCCTTCGATGTAGTCGCGGAGCTGGACCAGCTCGAGGTCGGAGAGGTCCTTGACGCGCGTGTTCGGGGAGATGCCCGTGTCCACGATCGTCTTCTCTGCACGGGTCTTGCCCACGCCGTAGATATAGGTAAGCGCGATGACTACCCGCTTTTCGCGGGGGATGTCTACGCCAGCGAGACGTGCCATAGTGGCGGTGCTCCTTTGGTGTTGCCGGAGGTGTGGAGCAGAACGTCCCCGGAACTGATGCTCCGGTCCCCGGCCTCCGAGCCGGGGGTGTACACCCGCAAGGGGTGCTGTTCTGCCGTTGAATGTACTGCTACGCGCGGGGAAGAGCCTCGGGAAGAGGTTCTCAGCCCTGGCGCTGCTTGTGGCGCGGGTTCTCGCAGATGACGAGAACATTGCCCTTGCGGCGAACCACCTGGCACTTCTCGCAAATCCGCTTCACGCTCGGGTTGACCTTCATGGTTTTCCTTCGAGTTGATTCTTATTTGTAGCGGTAGACAATACGGCCCCGGGTGAGGTCGTACGGGCTGAGTTCCACTACGACCCGGTCCTCAGGAAGGATTCGAATGTAGTGCTGGCGCATCTTTCCCGAGATGTGGGCGAGAACAATGTGACCGTTGGCCAACTCAACGCGGAACATCGCGTTGGGGAGCGCCTCGTTCACAGTGCCTTCAATCTCAATGACACCGTCTTTCTTGGCCATATCCTCCGCTAACGTCTGTGCCCACCACTTGCGTGGCGGGCGGGTTTAGGGTTTTGATTGTCTGACCCCACGGAAGCCGAGGCTCCGCTGACGGGCAGGTCTCCACAGCCCATTGGGCATGAAAAGCAGAGACAACCAACAGACAACGATACGCTACGGCCTCGCGATAGTTAAATCGTTCGAGGACCATGACGGCCGGCAGCCGGACGGACGAAGGTCCCGCACACGAGTGCGGGACCTTCGATGTCGATGCTGCGTCTAGGGGCCGGCGGCGGTCATCCGCCGAGGGGCGCCGGCGTGACGCCGAGCGGCTGGAGTCGGGACGCTCCCCCATCCGGTGCCGAGAGAACCCAGATGCCGCCGTCATGGACGGCGACGCTGTGCTCCCACTGCGACGCCCTCTTGCCGTCCGTGGTGACGACCGTCCAGTCGTCGTCGAGCACCGCTGTCTCCAGTCCGCCCTGGACGAGCATCGGCTCGATCGCCAGGCACAGCCCGGGCCGGACCTTCGGGCCGCGGTTGGTGCTGCGGAAATTCAGGACGTCCGGCGCCTGGTGCATCTGCGTGCCGATGCCATGTCCCACGTAGTCCTCGAGGATCCCGAGTGCCGGGCCGGGGACGGAGGAGACGTAGTCGTCGATCGCTGCACCGATGTCCCCGACGAACCGGGCGGAGGCCAGGGCAGCGATGCCCCGCCACATCGCCTCCTCGGTCACCTCGGAGAGTCGCACGTCCTCGGGCCGCGGTGTGCCCACGACGACGGTGCGGGCGGAATCGGAGTGCCACCCGCGGACGACGGCGCCGCCGTCGATCGAGAGGATGTCCCCGTCCTGAAGGGCGTAGTCCCCGGGGATGCCGTGGACCACCTCCGCGTTGACCGAGGTGCAGATGCTCGCCGGGAAACCGTGATAGCCGAGGAAGTTCGAAGTGGCGCCCTCCTCGCGGAGGACCTCCTCGAAGACTGCGTTCAGCTGGGCGGTCGTCACGCCGACGGTGGCCGCGGCGACCGTGCGGTCGAGCGCTTTCGCGAGCACCAGTCCGGCGTCGCGCATGATGAGCATCTGCTCGGTGGTCTTGTACTCGACCTTGGGCTGGCCGAACATCGGGGCGTCCTAGCTTGCGACTTTGAGGGCTGTCATGACGCGTTCGGTGACGGCGTCGATCGACCCGATGCCGTCCACCCGGGTGACTATCCCGCGCTCGTCGTAGCGTGACACGACAGCCTCGGTCTGATCGTGGTACAACCCGAGACGGTGACGGATGACCTGCTCGTTGTCGTCCGATCGGCCGTCGAGCTCGGCCCGGCCGAGGAGACGCTTCACGAGCTCCTCGTCGTCGGCGGTGAGCTGGAGCACCACGTCCAGTGCGAGGTCGTTCTCGCGCAGGATGTCGTCCAGCTCGGCGACCTGGGACGCCGTCCGCGGATAGCCGTCGAGGAGGAATCCCTCCTGGACGTCGTCGGCGGCGAGCCGGTCACGGACCATGCTGTTCGTGACGCTGTCGGGAACGAAGTCGCCGGCGTCCATGAACTTCTTGGCCTCCACGCCGAGGGGCGTCTCACGCCTGACGTTGTCACGGAAGATGTCACCCGTCGAGATGGCCACGACGCCGAGGCGCTCGGAGATCCGTGCGGCCTGTGTTCCCTTGCCCGATCCGGGGGGACCGATGATCAGCATTCTCGTCATCGCAACAACCCTTCGTAGTGACGCTGCTGGAGCTGAGCGTCGATCTGCTTCACCGTCTCGAGGCCCACACCCACCATGATCAGGATCGAGGTGCCGCCGAACGGGAAGTTCTGGTTGGCGCCGATGGCCACGAGGGCGATCAGCGGGATCAGCGCCACGAGTCCGAGGTAGATGGCGCCGGGGAGCGTGATCCGCGACAGCACGTACTGCAGGTACTCCGCCGTAGGGCGTCCGGCCCGGATGCCGGGGATGAAGCCGCCGTACTTCTTCATGTTCTCGGACACCTCGTCCGGGTTGAAGGTGATGGCGACGTAGAAGTAGGTGAAGAAGACGATCAGCAGGAAGTACATCGCCATGTACAGCGGGTGGTCGCCGCTGGTCAGGTAGGTGGAGATCCAGTTGACCCATGCGGCCGGCGCAGTGCCGTCCTGGGGGGTGTTGAACTGGGCGATCAGGCTGGGCAGGTACAGCATCGAGGACGCGAAGATCACGGGGATGACGCCGGCCATGTTGACCTTGATCGGGATGTACGTGCTGCTGCCGCCGAGGGTGCGGCGGCCGACCATGCGCTTCGCGTACTGGACCGGGATGCGGCGCTGCGACTGCTCGACGAAGATCACGAGGGCGACGACGACGACGCCCATCGCCAGGACGAACGCGAAGACCATCGCACCCTGGGTGCGGAGGATCTCGCCGAGCGAGGTGGGGAAGCCGGCGGCGATCGCGGTGAAGATGAGCAGCGACATGCCGTTGCCGACGCCGCGCTCGGTGATGAGCTCGCCCATCCACATGATGAGGCCGGTTCCCGCGGTGAGCGTGAGGATCAGCAGCAGGATGGTGATCAGGGAGTCGTCCGGGATGATGGGCACCGGGCAGTTGCCGAGCAGTGCGCCCGAACGGGCGAGGGACACGAGGGTGGTCGCGTTGAGGAGACCGAGCGCGATCGTCAGGTAGCGCGTGTACTGGGTCAGCTGTGACTGGCCCTGCGCGCCTTCCTGGTGGAGCTCCTGGAAGCGGGGGATGACCACACGGAGGAGCTGCGTGATGATGCTCGCGGTGATGTAGGGCATGATGCCCAGGGCGAAGATCGAGACCTGGAGCAGCGCTCCGCCGCTGAAGAGGTTCACGAACTGGTACAGACCTCCCTCGGTGTTACCGAGGGCCAGGCACTCCTGGACGTTGCCGTAGTCGACGCCCGGGGCGGGGATGAAGGCCCCGAGCCGGAAGATGGTGATGATTCCCAGCGTGAACAACAGCTTGCGACGCAAGTCTGGCGTCCGGAATGCCCGGCCAATAGCGCTTAGCAAGCGTCCTCCTGAAGGTCTGTTGGTCCTGTCGCGGACCGTACACAACAACCGAGTCTAACGGTTGGTCATGGGTGCGGGAGTTCCCGCCGGTGGTGGGTGGCGTAAGCCGAAAAAAGACTCCTGGTGGGCTGATCCAGCCCTGCCCACCAGAAGTCTAGTTCCTTGATGCCGTGGATCACAGCCGACCCTCCCAGGCAGCACCTGGGGAGGGGTCGGCGGGCGGCCTACAGTTCGGTGACGGTCCCGCCCGCGGCTGCGATCTTCTCTGCAGCGGATGCGGAGAAGGCGTCAGCCGAGACGTTGACGGCCACGGTGATGTCGCCGGTCCCCAGCACCTTGACGGGCTGGTTCTTACGGACGGCGCCGTTTGCCACCAGGCTCTCCACCGTGACGTCGCCGCCATCGGGGTAGAGCTCGGAGAGCTTGTCCAGGTTCACGACCTGGAACTCGACGCGGAACGGGTTCTTGAAGCCGCGCAGCTTCGGAAGGCGCATGTGCAGCGGCAGCTGGCCGCCGGCAAATCCTGCCTTCACCTGGTAGCGCGCTGCAGTTCCCTTGGTACCACGGCCCGCGGTCTTACCCTTGGAACCCTCACCACGGCCAACACGGGTCTTCGCCGTCTTGGCGCCGGGTGCGGGACGCAGGTGGTGGACCTTCAGGGCGTGGACACGCTCTGCTTTTGCCTCGGTTGCGGCCGGAGCCGCGATGTTCTCGTCTGCCATTAGTTGGCCTCCTCAACCTTCAAGAGGTGCGGAACCGTGTTGATCATGCCAACGGTGACGGCATCGGCTTCACGGACCACGGTGTGGCCGATCCGCTTCAGACCGAGCGACCGCAGCGTGTCGCGCTGGTTCTGCCTGCCGCCGATGGCGGACTTGATCTGGGTGATCGAGAGCTTCGCCGAGCTCACGCGCACCTTCTTCGGAGTGATCGCGGTCATCACGCACCTGCCTTCTGAGCTGCGATTGCGCGCAGCATCTGGTGGGATGCGACCTCGTCGAGGGGCAGGCCACGGCGTGCCGCGACTGCCTGGGGCTCCTCGAGGCGCTTGAGCGCATCAACGGTCGCGTGGACGATGTTGATGGCGTTCGCGGAACCGAGCGACTTCGAGAGGACGTCGTGGATACCGACGCATTCAAGGACCGCACGCACCGGACCGCCGGCGATGACGCCGGTACCCGGGGAGGCGGGACGAAGAAGGACGACGCCTGCGGCTGCCTCACCCTGCACGAGGTGCGGGACGGTGCCACCGATGCGCGGAACGCGGAACATCGTCTTCTTGGCTTCCTCGACGGCCTTCTGGATCGCCGAAGGGACTTCCTTCGCCTTTCCGTAGCCGACGCCGACCATGCCGTTGCCGTCGCCGACCACCACGAGGGCGGTGAAGCTGAAGCGGCGGCCGCCCTTGACGACCTTGGCGACACGGTTGATGGTGACGACGCGTTCGATGAACTTGTCCTTGTCGTCGTTGCGCCCGCCGTCGCGACCGCCGCGGGAGTTACCGCCACGCTCGCCGCCGCGGGCGTTACCGCCACGCTCGCCGCCGCGGGCGTTGCCGCGCGCGTTTCCACGGTTCGCGTCAGCCGACGCGGTCTCAGTTGCGCCTGCAGCTGCAGTCGCTTCGGCCGCGGGCTGCTCTGTAGCCGTATTCAATGGGGCTTCCTTTGCCTTGTTCTCCTCGGTCACAGTGCCAGCCCACCTTCACGTGCGCCGTCTGCGATTGCTGCAACGCGACCGTGGTACTTGTTGCCGCCGCGGTCGAAGACGACTGCCTCGACGCCGACGGCCATGGCACGCTCTGCGACGAGTTCGCCGACGCGCTTCGCCTTGGCGGTCTTGTCACCGTCGAATGCACGGAGGTCCGCTTCGAGGGTGGAGGCTGATGCTACGGTCACGCCCCTGGTGTCGTCGACGACCTGCACGAATACGTGGCGGGCCGAACGGTTGACGACCAGGCGGGGACGGACAGCCGTGCCCGATACGCGCTTGCGTACCCGGAGGTGGCGGCGTCCGCGCGAGGCGGCCTTGCTCTTCGAGCTGCGCTTCTTGTTGATGCTCAGACCCATGGTTACTTACCAGCCTTTCCGACCTTGCGGCGGATGATCTCGCCTGCGTAGCGGATGCCCTTGCCCTTGTACGGGTCGGGCTTGCGCAGCTTGCGGATGGTTGCAGCGACCTCGCCGACCTGCTGCTTGTTGATGCCAGCGACCGAGAGCTTGGTGGGGCTGTCGACGGTGAGCGTGATGCCCTCGGGAGCCTTGACGGCTACCGGGTGGCTGTAACCCAGAGCGAACTCCAGGTCGCTGCCCTTGGCCTGGACACGGTAACCCGTGCCCACGATCTCGAGGTTCTTCTTGTAGCCCTCGGTGACTCCGATGATCATGTTGGAGACCAGGGTACGGGTCAGGCCGTGCAGCGAACGCGATTCGCGCTCGTCGTTCGGGCGACCGACCGTGAGGGTCCCCTCAGCGAGGGAGACCTCGATAGGGCTGGGAACCGTGTGGCTCAGCTCGCCCTTCGGGCCCTTCACGGAGACCTCTTGACCGCTGACATTGACCTCGACACCAGCGGGAACGGTGATGGGGAGACGTCCAATACGTGACATGTTTCTTTCCCTTTCCCGTTACCAGACGTAGGCGAGGACTTCCCCACCTACACCCTTCTTGGATGCCTGGCGGTCGGTGAGCAGACCGGAGGACGTGGACAGGATGGCGATACCGAGGCCGCCAAGCACGTGGGGCAGGTTCGTGGACTTCGCGTACACGCGCAGGCCCGGCTTGGAGATACGGCGGATGCCGGCGATTGAACGCTGGCGGTCCGGTCCGAACTTGAGGTCGATGGTCAGCTTCTTGCCGACCTCCGCTTCCTCTTCCTTCCAGCCGGCGATGTAGCCCTCGGCCTTCAGGATGTCCGCGACGCGGGCCTTCAACTTGCTGTACGGCATGGACACGGTGTCGTGGTATGCCGAGTTTGCATTGCGCAGACGCGTGAGCATGTCTGCGACAGGATCTGTCATTGTCATGTGGGCTCTTGCCCTTCCTCGAAACGGTTTCCGGAGTCCGGTCGGCACGCGGGGCGACGACTGGAGCGGACCTGCAACGTAGTTAGATTAATCTTCGGATTTGAACGGGAAGCCAAGTGCCTTGAGGAGCGCGCGGCCCTCGGCGTCGGTCTTGGCGGTGGTGACGACGGTGATGTCCATACCGCGGACACGGTCGATCCGGTCCTGGTCGATCTCGTGGAACATGGACTGCTCCGTGAGGCCGAACGTGTAGTTGCCGTTACCGTCGAACTGCTTGCCGTTGAGTCCGCGGAAGTCGCGGATACGGGGCAGGGCGAGGGAGACCAGGCGGTCCGTGAATTCCCACATGCGATCGCCACGGAGCGTGGCGTGGGCGCCGATGGGCATTCCTTCGCGGAGCTTGAACTGCGCGATGGACTTGCGGGCCTTGGTGACCTGGGGCTTCTGGCCCGTGATCGCGGTGAGGTCCTTGACGGCTCCGTCGATCAGCTTGGAGTCCTTGGCGGCGTCACCGACACCCATGTTGACGACGACCTTCACCAGGCGCGGGACCTGGTTCACGTTGGCGTAGCCGAACTCTTCCTGCAGCCCACCCTTGATCTCGGACGCATAGCGCGCCTTCAGGCGGGGAAGAACCTTGGCTTCTGTGGTTTCGACAGTCATTACAGATCCTTCCCTGATGACTTGGCGACCCGGATGCGGACTACGCGCTCGCGGCCGTCACGTTCGACGGTCTCGGTGCGGAATCCGACGCGGGTCGGCTTCTTGGTCTCGGGATCGACGACGGCCACGTTGCTGATGTGCACGGGCGCCTCGACGACTTCGATGCCACCGGTCGTGGTGCCGCGCTGCGACTGCCCGACCTTGGTGTGCTTGGTGACCCGGTTGATGCCTTCCACGAGAACGCGGTTGGACTCGGGGAACACCTTGAGGACCTTGCCCTGCTTGCCGCGGTCCCCGCCGCGCTCCTGCTTGCCCCCGGTGATGACCTGGACGAGGTCACCCTTCTTGATCTTGAGCTTGATTCTCTGTGCCATGGACTACAGCACCTCCGGCGCCAGCGAGATGATCTTCATGAAACGCTTGTCGCGGAGCTCGCGACCGACAGGGCCGAAGATACGGGTACCGCGAGGGTCGCCGTCGTTCTTCAGGATCACTGCTGCGTTCTCATCGAACTTGATGTAGGAACCGTCCGCGCGGCGGCGTTCCTTCTTGGTGCGGACGATGACCGCCTTGACGACGTCGCCCTTCTTGACGTTGCCACCGGGGATGGCGTCCTTGACGGTGGCGACGATGACGTCGCCGATGCCTGCGTAGCGGCGCCCGGATCCACCGAGGACGCGGATGGTCAAGATTTCCTTGGCCCCCGTGTTGTCGGCGATCTTTAGCCGCGATTCCTGCTGAATCACTGATTACTCCTGTCGTCGCGCCGGTTCTCTCATCGAGCCTTGCGGAACGGATATGGGTGGGCCCCGTAATACTGGTACTCGCCAGGTGCGCACCCGGAGGCGCGCGACCACGCCGGGACTTCAGCACGGTGGATTCTGGCGAACAAGATTATCGGGCTTTTGCCTATTTGCCCGGTGTGAAGGCAACCCCCGGGGGAAACCCGTGAGGAGACCTTGTGAGGGCATGCGCCAGCCCACCAGACAGACAAGATTCTCATGGTATCGCGAAGATGCCCCGGACACGAAATCGCGTCCGGGGCATCCAGGGCGGGTCCGGTTGCGCCGGACCCTATGTACTGCGGGTGTTACTTGGCCTTCTCGATGATCTCCACCAGGCGCCACCGCTTGGTGGCGGACAGCGGACGGGTCTCACTGATCATGACCATGTCGCCGATGCCGGCGCTGTTCTGCTCGTCGTGCGCCTTGACCTTGGAGCTGCGGCGGAGCACCTTGCCGTACAGCGGGTGCTTGACGCGGTCCTCGACCTCGACGACGATCGTCTTTTCCATCTTGTCGGAGACGACGTAGCCACGGCGTACCTTGCGGTACCCGCGCGAGTCGGCGTCGTGGACGGCCTTCTCGGTTCCTACGGTCGTTTCGCTCTGCTGCTCACTCATTTGGCGTCCTCCTCAGAAGCCTCGGTGTCCGCGGAAGGTGCATCCTTCGCGGAGGCCTTCTTGGCTTTCTTGGGCTTGTCCGCCTTCGCGGGCTTCGCTTCCTCGACGGGAGCGACGACCTCGGGACGAATGCCCAGTTCACGCTCGCGCAGCACCGTGTAGATGCGTGCGATGTCGCGCTTGACCGAACGAAGGCGACCGTGGCTTTCGAGCTGGCCGGTGGCCGACTGGAAACGGAGGTTGAACAGCTCCTCCTTGGCCTTGCGCAGTTCTTCCACCAGACGGTCCTTATCGAAGCCGTCCAGCTGGTCTGTTGCCAGTTCCTTTGAACCCAGAGCCATAACTATTCACCACCCTCACGACGCACGATGCGTGCCTTCAACGGCAGCTTGTGGATCGCGAGGCGCAGGGCTTCGCGGGCTACCTCTTCGGAAACGCCGGACAGTTCGAAGAGAACCCGTCCCGGCTTGACGTTGGCCACCCACCACTCGGGCGAACCCTTACCGGAACCCATGCGGGTCTCGGCGGGCTTCTTGGTCAACGGGCGGTCCGGATAGATGTTGATCCAGACCTTGCCGCCACGCTTGATGTGGCGGGTCATGGCGATACGAGCGGACTCGATCTGCCGGTTGGTGACGTATGCCGGGCTCAGAGCCTGGATACCCCACTCACCGAAGCTGACCTCGGTACCGCCCGTAGCAGCGCCCGAGCGACCCGGGTGGTGCTGCTTACGGAACCTGACTCGACGTGGGATAAGCATTTAGGCCTGTCCTCCTTCAGTCGCAGCGGGGGCTGCGGCGGTCTCGGCGGGTGCTGACGCACCCTGGCCCTCGGCGCGCTCAGGGGCACGACGACGACGGTCGCCTCCACGGTCGCCACCGCGGTCGGCGCCGGCGGGGCCACGGCCCGGACGGTCTCCGCCACGGCCGCGGGAAGGAGCTGCTGCAGCCTGGGCTGCGAGTTCCTTCGCCGTGATGTCACCCTTGTAGATCCAGACCTTCACGCCGATGCGGCCGAAGGTGGTCTTCGCTTCGAAGAAGCCGTAGTCGATGTTCGCGCGGAGCGTGTGCAGGGGAACGCGTCCCTCGCGGTAGAACTCCGAACGGCTCATCTCGGCGCCACCCAGGCGACCGGAGCACTGGACACGGATGCCCTTGGCGCCGGCACGCTGTGCGGACTGCATGGCCTTCTTCATCGCGCGGCGGAACGCCACGCGGGAGGAGAGCTGCTCGGCGATGCCCTGGGCGACAAGCTGTGCCTCGATCTCGGGGTTCTTGACCTCGAGGATGTTCAGCTGGACCTGCTTGCCCGTGAGCTTCTCGAGCTCGCCGCGGATGCGGTCCGCTTCTGCCCCACGGCGACCGATGACGATACCGGGGCGTGCCGTGTGGATGTCCACGCGGACGCGGTCCCGGGTGCGCTCGATCTCGACCTTGGCGATGCCGGCGCGGTCCATGCCGGTCGACATCAGCTGGCGGATCTTGATGTCTTCGCGGACGAAGTCACGGTAGCGCTGGCCCGGCTTGTTGCTGTCGGCGAACCAGTGTGACCGGTGGTCGGTGGTGATGCCGAGTCGGAACCCGTGCGGGTTTACTTTCTGTCCCACTTAGCGGACCTCCACTTTCTCAGGGGTAGCGACGACAACCGTGATGTGGCTGGTCCGCTTGTTGATGCGGAACGCGCGGCCCTGGGCTCGCGGACGGAACCGCTTCATCGTGGGGCCTTCATCAACAAATGCTTCGGTGATGATGAGGTTGTCCTCGTCGAAGGCGACGCCATCCCGGTCCGCGCGGACGCGGGCGTTGGCCATCGCTGACTGAACCACCTTGAATACCGGCTCTGAAGCAACCTGTGGGGCAAACTTCAGAATAGCCAGAGCCTCATTCGCCTGCTTACCACGAACAAGGTTGACGACGCGCCGGGCCTTCATAGGCGTTACGCGGATATGACGCGCAATAGCCTTGGCTTCCATTGCTTTCCTTCTCTCGTCTTAGCCGTAAGAGCAGCGCCTAGCGGCGCTTGCCCTTGCGGTCGTCCTTAACATGGCCGCGGAAAGTCCGCGTGGGAGCGAATTCGCCGAGCTTGTGCCCGACCATCGACTCGGTGACAAACACCGGGATGTGCTTGCGCCCGTCGTGTACCGCGATCGTGTGCCCGAGCATGTCGGGGACGATCATGGAGCGGCGGGACCACGTCTTGATGACGTTCTTCGTACCCGATTCGTTCTCGCGAGCGACCTTTACGTACAGGTGCTGGTCGACGAAGGGGCCTTTCTTCAGGCTGCGTGGCATGTCTCCAGGCTCCTATCGCTTGTTCTTGCCGGAACGACGGCGACGCACGATGAGTGAGTCGCTCTCTTTGTTGGGGCGACGGGTGCGGCCTTCGGCCTTGCCGTTGGGGTTGACCGGGTGGCGTCCACCGGAGGTCTTGCCCTCGCCACCACCGTGCGGGTGGTCGACCGGGTTCATGGCGACACCACGGACGGTCGGGCGGATGCCCTTCCAGCGGCTGCGGCCGGCCTTGCCCCAGTTGATGTTCGACTGCTCGGCGTTGCCGACCTCGCCGACCGTCGCGCGGCAGCGGACGTCGACGTTGCGGATCTCACCGGAGGGCAGTCGCAGCTGGGCGAAGCGGCCTTCCTTGGCGACGAGCTGTACCGACGCACCGGCGGAGCGTGCCATCTTCGCGCCGCCGCCTGGACGGAGCTCGACGGCGTGGATGACGGTACCCACGGGGATGTTGCGCAGCGGCAGGTTGTTGCCGGGCTTGATGTCGGCCCCGGCTCCGGCCTCGACGAAGTCGCCCTGCTTGAGCTTGTTCGGCGCGATGATGTAGCGCTTGGTGCCGTCGACGTAGTGCAGGAGGGCGATGCGCGCGGTGCGGTTGGGATCGTATTCGATCTCGGCAACGCGGGCGTCGACGCCGTCCTTGTCGTGGCGGCGGAAGTCGATCAGGCGGTACTGACGCTTGTGTCCACCACCTTTGTGGCGGGTCGTGATCTTACCGGTGTTGTTACGTCCACCCTTCTTGGGAAGCGGACGGACCAACGACTTTTCCGGCGTCGACCGTGTGATTTCAGCGAAGTCGGCAACGCTCGAGCCACGACGGCCCGGGGTTGTCGGCTTGTATTTACGGATTCCCATAACTCAATTCCTCGTTAAAGTGGTCTCCGCTCTAGGAGAGCGGACCGCCGAAGATGTCGATCGAGCCCTCTTTGAGGGACACGATGGCACGCTTGGTGCCCTTGCGCTGGCCCCATCCGAACTTGGTGCGCTTGCGCTTGCCAACCCGGTTGATGGTGTTGATGGAGTCGACCTTCACGGAGAAGATCTTCTCGACCGCCAGTTTGATTTCTTCCTTGTTCGAGCGCGGGTCGACCAGGAAGGTGTACTTGCCTTCGTCGATCAGTCCGTAGCTCTTCTCCGAGACGACGGGTGCAATGACGACGTCGCGCGGATCCTTTGCGATGGTGCCGCTCACGTGGCATCCTCCTCGGTGATGACATCAGCCGATCCGACGAACTGGTCGTAGGCGGCCTTGGTGAAGATGACGTCGTCGGCGACCAGCACGTCGTACGTGTTGAGCTGGTCTACGTAGAGGACGTGTACCTGGGGCACGTTGCGCACCGAGAGTGCTGCGACGTCGTTGGCACGCTCGATGATCACGAGCAGGCGGGGCCGCTCGGAGATCGCGCGCAGGGTGTCGATCGCGCCCTTGGTGGACGGCTTGCCGCCGGCGACCAGGGATTCGAGGACGTGGATGCGGCCGTTGCGTGCCCGGTCGGAGAGGGCTCCGCGCAGGGCGGCGGCCTTCATCTTCTTGGGGGTGCGCTGGCTGTAGTCGCGGGGCGTGGGCCCGTGGACGACGCCACCACCGGTCATGTGGGGGGCGCGGATCGAACCCTGGCGGGCACGACCGGTTCCCTTCTGCTTGAACGGCTTGCGGCCTGCGCCACTGACCTCGGCGCGGGTCTTGGTCTTGTGCGTACCCTGGCGGGCGGCAGCAAGCTGGGCGACGACGACCTGGTGCAGCAACGGCACGTTGGTCTGTGCGTCGAAGATCTCCGCGGGGAGATCGACCTTTACAGTGTTGGCAGCCATTTGGCTATGCTCCCTTCACGGCGGTGCGTACGAGGACGACCTGGCCGCGGGCGCCGGGGACGGCACCCTTGATCAGCAGCAGCGACTTCTCGGCGTCGACAGCGTGAACCCTGAGGTTCAGCGTGGTCTGACGAACGGCGCCCATGCGGCCTGCCATTTTCATTCCACGGAAGACGCGGCTGGGGGTGGATGCTCCACCGATGGAACCGGGCTTGCGGTGGTTCTTGTGGGCACCGTGCGAGGCACCCACGCCGTGGAAGCCATGGCGCTTCATGACACCGGCGAAGCCCTTGCCCTTGGTGGTGCCGATGACGTCGACCGTCTGGCCGGCTTCGAACATCTCGACGGAGAGTTCCTGGCCGAGCGCGTAGGAATCGGCGTCGGAGGTGCGCAGTTCGACGACATGACGACGCGGCGTGACGCCGGCCTTCTCGAAGTGGCCTGCGAGCGGCTTGGTGACCTTGCGGGGATCGATCTGGCCGAAGCCGATCTGGACGGCGGTGTAGCCGTCCTTGTCCTCGCTCAGCAGCTGGGTGATGACGTTCGAGTCTGCCTGGACGACGGTGACGGGGATGAGGATGTTGTTCTCATCCCAGACCTGGGTCATGCCGAGCTTGATGCCCAGCAGGCCCTTGACCTGGCGCGTAAGTGAAGTAGACATATGTATCCGCCCTCCCCTACAGCTTGATTTCGATGTTCACGTCCGCAGGCAGGTCGAGACGCATCAGCGAATCAACGGCCTTGGGCGTGGGATCAATGATGTCGATCAGACGCTTGTGAGTACGCATTTCAAAGTGCTCACGGCTGTCCTTGTACTTGTGCGGGGACCGGATGACAACGAAAACGTTCTTCTCCGTGGGCAGGGGCACGGGGCCCACAACCGTCGCGCCTGCGCGCGTCACCGTCTCAACGATCTTCCGTGCTGAAACATCGATGACCTCGTGGTCATATGACTTCAGCCGGATGCGGATTTTTTGTCCCGCCATGGCGTCTCGACTCTCTCTCTACATAACTGCCTGGGCAGTTCCGGTACGTACGTACATTTCCTGCGCCCGTTGTGCGGCGCCTCCCGAACAGACTGAATCCGGATGGATCCGGGTTCCTCACCCTGCCGGGCTCCGACCCCCGCGCTCGGGCGTGTCGCGCTGTGTAGAAGAAACACACAGTCTGGACACACACGCTCCGCTGACCCCGGACGAGCCGGACGGGGTGGATTATATTTGGGCTGCGCACGACGGCGGACTCGATCCCCGCATCAGGCATTATCCTGACCGGGATGGGCCTCTGACCGCACGCGCAAGCGCTTGAACAACTTATCTAGTGTCGCAGAGAGGGCACGGATACGCCAATCGTGGGCATCCGGCGCTCCGCCCGTGGTACAGGAACAGGTAGACAACGGCGGGTCAAAACCGGGGAGCCGGCATTAAACTCCGTACGAAAGGAGATCAGCCATGCTCAGTACCAGCAAGGCGACGACGATCCTGCCCGTGAGAGACATGGACCGTGCGCGAGGTTTCTACGAGAAATCGCTCGGCCTCACCCCCGCAGGGTTCCTGGACGAGGGGTCTTTCCTCTTCAGCAGTGACGGCCATCAGGGGATCGAGCTGATGCTCAAACCGGAGAGCGGCCCGACCGGCAACACGGAACTGAGCTTCGAGGTGGAGGACATCACGTCGGAGCTGAGGTCCCTGGAGTCCCAGGGGGTCCGCTTCGAGGACTACGACCTCCCCGGCCTGAAGACCGTGGACCACGTACTCGAGAACGACGCGATGAAGGCGGCCTGGTTCACCGACACGGAGGGGAACATCCTCTGCCTCCACCAGCTGATGACCTGAGGACGGGTCGCGGCCGGGGCGGTCCCCGGCCGGATACCAGGGCCGGCACTCCCCCGCCCGGCCCCGATGACAGAAGGGCCCCGCTGCCGAAGCAGCGGGGCCCTTCCGGGGATCACTCAGGCAGTCGGTGGACTACTTCAGGATCTTGGTGACTCGTCCCGAACCAACGGTGCGGCCGCCTTCGCGGATCGCGAAGCCGAGGCCGTCTTCCATGGCGATCGGCTGGATGAGCGCGACGGTCATCTCGGTGTTGTCGCCGGGCATGACCATCTCGGTGCCCTCGGGGAGGGTGATGACGCCGGTCACGTCCGTGGTGCGGAAGTAGAACTGCGGGCGGTAGTTCGAGTAGAACGGGTTGTGACGCCCGCCCTCGTCCTTGGCCAGGATGTAGACGTTGGCCTCGAAGTCGGTGTGAGGGGTGATCGAACCCGGCTTCACGATGACCTGGCCACGCTCTACGTCTTCGCGCTTGATGCCGCGGAGCAGCAGACCACAGTTCTCGCCGGCCCAGGCCTCGTCGAGCTGCTTGTGGAACATCTCGATACCGGTGACCGTGGTCTTCTGGACCGGACGGATGCCGACGATCTCGACCTCGGAGTTGATGGCGAGGGTTCCGCGCTCGGCGCGACCCGTGACGACGGTTCCACGACCGGTGATCGTGAAGACGTCCTCGACGGGCATGAGGAACGGCTTGTCCTTGTCGCGGATGGGATCCGGGACGTTGTTGTCGACGGCTTCCATGAGGTCCTCGACGGACTTGACCCACTCGGGGTCGCCTTCGAGAGCCTTGAGGCCGGAGACGCGGACGACAGGAGCCTCGTCGCCGTCGAAGCCCTGCGAGCTGAGCAGCTCACGGACTTCCATCTCCACGAGGTCGAGGAGCTCTTCGTCGTCGACCATGTCGGACTTGTTCAGCGCGACCAGCAGGTAGGGGACGCCGACCTGGCGGGCGAGCAGCACGTGCTCACGCGTCTGGGCCATCGGACCATCGGTGGCTGCGACGACGAGGATTGCCCCGTCCATCTGGGCCGCACCGGTGATCATGTTCTTGATGTAGTCGGCGTGACCGGGGGCGTCTACGTGTGCGTAGTGGCGCTTCTCGGTCTGGTACTCGACGTGCGAGATGTTGATCGTGATGCCGCGCTGCTTCTCCTCGGGAGCCGAGTCGATCGACGCGAAGTCACGCTGCTCGTTGAGAGTGGGGTACTTGTCGTACAGCACCTTGGAAATGGCAGCCGTCAACGTCGTCTTTCCATGGTCAACGTGACCGATGGTGCCGATGTTAACGTGCGGCTTAGTCCGCTCGAACTTTGCCTTCGCCACGGGTTCCTCCTAGAACGTTTGAGAAGAATTGCTTCCCAGCCGCGCTTGTCGCGGCTGAAACTCATGCAAGTCTACTGGGGGCTTTTGGTTTTGATGAAATTGCTCTGCACCGCCGGACCTGGTGGTCAGGCGGCAGGAGGGGCGGGGCGGCCGGCCCTGGGACAGGCCGCCTCCGCTCCCCCGTGATCCCGTTGCCGGGAGGGGTCTACTCGCCGCGCGTCTTCTGGATGATCTCGTCGGCGACTGCCTTCGGGACCTCGGAGTAGCTGTCGAACTTCATGGAGTACACGGCGCGGCCCTGGGTCTTCGACCGGAGGTCACCGATGTAGCCGAACATGCCCGAGAGGGGCACATGGGCGGTGATCACCTTGACGCCGCTGGCGTCCTCCATGGACTGCATCTGACCGCGGCGGGAGTTGAGGTCACCGATCACTTCACCCATGTATTCCTCAGGGGTCCGGACCTCCACCTCCATGAGCGGTTCGAGCAGCACGGGCTTCGCCATGCGTGCGGCTTCCTTGAAAGCCATCCGGCCGGCGATCTTGAACGCCATTTCCGAGGAGTCGACGTCGTGGTAGGCGCCGTCGAGCAGGGTCGCCTTGATGCCGACCACCGGGTAGCCGGCGAGCACGCCGTCGTTCAGCGCATCCTGGATGCCGGCGTCGACACTCGGGATGTACTCGCGGGGCACGCGGCCGCCGGTGACCTTGTTGTCGAAGGCGTACAGGACACCGTCCTCGACCTCCATCGGCTCGATCGCGATCTGGATCTTCGCGAACTGGCCGGAGCCACCCGTCTGCTTCTTGTGGGTGTAGTCGTGCTTGGCGACCTTGCTGCGGATGGTCTCGCGGTAGGCGACCTGGGGCTTGCCCACGTTCGCTTCCACGCGGAACTCGCGGCGCATGCGGTCCACCAGGATGTCCAGGTGGAGCTCGCCCATGCCGGCGATGATCGTCTGGCCGGTGTCCTCGTTCAGGGAGACCTGGAACGTGGGGTCCTCGGCCGAGAGCTTCTGGATGGCCGTGGACAGCTTCTCCTGGTCACCCTTGGTCTTCGGCTCGATGGCCACCGAGATCACGGGTGCGGGGAAGCTCATGGACTCGAGCACGATCTGGTTCGCCGAGTCGGAGAGGGTGTCGCCGGTCGTGGTGTCCTTCAGACCGATCGCCGCGTAGATGTGCCCTGCCGAAGCCTCTTCGACGGGGATCTCCTTGTTGGCGTGCATCTGGAACAGCTTGCCGATGCGCTCCTTCTTGCTCTTCGTCGAGTTCACCAGCTGGGTACCGGCCGTCACATGCCCGGAGTACACGCGGATGAACGTCAGCTGACCGAAGAACGGGTGCGTAGCGACCTTGAACGCGAGGGCCGAGAAGGGCTCCTCGGTGCTCGGCTTGCGCGTGAGCTCGACCTCTTCGTTCCGGGGATCGTGACCGATCATCGGGGGGACGTCGAGGGGCGAGGGCAGGTAGTCGATGACCGCGTCGAGCATCGGCTGGACACCGCGGTTCTTGAACGCGGAGCCGCAGAGGATCGGGTAGAGCTCGGAGTTGATCGTCATCTTGCGGATGCCGGCCTTGAGCTCGTCGACGGAGATCTCTTCGCCCTCGAGGTACTTGCCCATGAGCTCGTCGGAGGACTCGGCGACGGTCTCGACGAGCTTCGCGCGGTACTCCTCGGCCTTCTCCTTGAGGTCGGCCGGGATCTCCTGGATCTCGTACTTCGCACCCATGGTGACGTCACCCTTGGAGTCGCCGGGCCAGACGAGTGCACGCATGTAGAGCAGGTCGACGACGCCGACGAAATCGTTCTCGGCACCGATCGGGAGCTGCAGCACGAGGGGCTTGGCGCCCAGGCGGCTGATGATGGTGTCGACGGTGAAGTAGAAGTCCGCACCGAGCTTGTCCATCTTGTTGACGAAGCAGATGCGGGGCACTTCGTATTTGTCGGCCTGGCGCCAGACAGTCTCCGACTGGGGCTCGACGCCCTCCTTGCCGTCGAACACGGCGACGGCGCCGTCGAGGACGCGCAGGGAGCGCTCCACCTCGACGGTGAAGTCGACGTGCCCGGGGGTGTCGATGATGTTGATCTGGTTGTTCTCCCAGAAGCAGGTGACCGCCGCGGACGTGATGGTGATGCCGCGCTCCTTCTCCTGTTCCATCCAATCGGTGGTGGAGGCGCCGTCGTGCGTCTCGCCGATCTTGTGGTTGACACCCGTGTAGAACAGGATGCGCTCGGTAGTAGTGGTCTTGCCGGCATCGATGTGGGCCATGATGCCGATGTTGCGGACCTTGTTGAGGTCGGTAAGCACGTCCTGTGCCACGGTGTCTCCCTTAATACGAAAATGGAGTTCTGCTGGACCGCCGGCCGGGCTGCCCCCGAGGGGGTAAGCGCCCGGCCGGCAGAGCTGCTACCAGCGGTAGTGTGCGAAGGCCTTGTTCGACTCGGCCATCTTGTGCGTGTCCTCGCGGCGCTTGACTGCTGCACCGAGACCGTTGGACGCATCCAGGATCTCGTTCTGCAGGCGCTCGGTCATCGTCTTCTCGCGGCGGGCCTTGGAGTAGCCCACGAGCCAGCGGAGGGCCAGTGCGGTTGAACGACCGGGCTTGACCTCGACGGGGACCTGGTAGGTGGCGCCACCGACACGACGTGAGCGGACCTCGAGGGTTGGCTTCACGTTGTCCATGGCCTTCTTCAGCGCTGCGACGGGGTCGCCGCCGGACTTGGCACGCGCACCTTCGAGTGCGCCGTACACGATGCGCTCTGCGGTGGACTTCTTGCCGTCGACCAGCACCTTGTTGATCAGCTGCGTGACCAGGGGGGAACCGTAGACGGGATCTACAACGAGCGGCCGCTTCGGGGCCGGGCCCTTACGAGGCATATTACTTCTTCTCCATCTTCGCGCCGTAGCGGCTGCGAGCCTGCTTGCGGTTCTTCACACCCTGGGTATCGAGTGCGCCACGGACGATCTTGTAGCGGACACCCGGGAGGTCCTTCACACGACCGCCGCGCACGAGCACGATGGAGTGTTCCTGGAGGTTGTGACCGACGCCGGGGATGTAGGCGGTGACTTCGATGCCACCGTTGAGGCGTACACGGGCAACCTTGCGGAGGGCCGAGTTCGGCTTCTTCGGGGTAGTGGTGTAGACGCGGGTGCAGACGCCGCGCTTCATGGGGCTGCCCTTCAGTGCGGGCGCCTTGGTCTTGGAGACCTTAGGTGTCCGGCCCTTGCGGACCAGCTGGTTAATCGTAGGCACTTTCGTGTTCTCCGTAATGTCTGAAGATGAGATCTGTGTCGCCCTACCCAGCGGTTGCGGCGGCTTCTCAGCGCCGCACCGTCCACAGGTCGGGATGATCGGTCGTTTGGCGCACCACCGACGGATATGCTGCCGCAGAACGACTGTAGGCGTGCGAAAATGTGGCATTCGCTGTACAACTTACGTACAACACGGAGATACGTTTCTCAACGCCGATCCACTGCCACACAAACAATTGGTCCCGAGTCTACCAGAGATCGGGCGTGCCCCCGGACCGGGGTGCCTCCCGCGCGTGGTAGGGGTGGACGCGGGAAGGCCCCGGACCACAGGGTCCGGGGCCTTCCTCATGGGCGGTTCGGCTCAGCGGAAGTCGCTGTTGCCCATGTCGTAGTCGTCCAGCGGGATCGCGTGGAACTCGGGGCTCAGGCCGCCCTCGACACCGGCGTAGTCGAAGTCGCTGAACGCGCTCGGACCGGTGAAGAGGTTTGCCTTGGCTTCCTCGGTGGGCTCGACCGTGACCTTCGTGTAGCGGTCCAGGCCGGTGCCGGCCGGGATGAGCTTACCGATGATGACGTTCTCCTTGAGGCCGAGCAGCGGGTCGCTCTTGCCTTCCATGGCGGCCTGCGTGAGGACACGCGTGGTCTCCTGGAAGGAAGCGGCGGACAGCCACGACTCGGTGGCGAGCGACGCCTTGGTGATGCCCATGAGCTCGGGACGGCCTGAAGCCGGGTTCTTGCCCTCGGACACCACGCGGCGGTTCTCGTCCTCGAAGCGGCGACGCTCGGCCAGCTCACCCGGGAGCAGGTCCGACTCGCCGGACTCGATCACGGTGACGCGACGCAGCATCTGGCGGACGATGACTTCCACGTGCTTGTCATGGATGCCCACACCCTGGCTGCGGTACACGCGCTGGACCTCGTCAACCAGGAATTCCTGGGCCTTGCGGGGGCCGAGGATCCGGAGGATCTGCTTCGGGTCGACCGCGCCGAAGACGAGCTGCTGCCCGACCTCGACGTGCTCGCCGTCGGACACGAGGAGGCGTGCACGGCGCAGGACCGGGTACGCGATCTCCTCGGAGCCGTCGTCGGGGGTGACCACCAGGCGGAGCTGCTTCTCGGCATCCTCGATGGTGACGCGCCCTGCGACCTCGGAGATCGGGGCGACACCCTTGGGGGTACGCGCCTCGAAGAGCTCCTGGATACGGGGCAGACCCTGGGTGATGTCCTCCGCCGACGCGACACCACCGGTGTGGAAGGTTCGCATCGTCAGCTGGGTGCCGGGCTCACCGATGGACTGCGCGGCGATGATCCCGACGGCCTCTCCGATGTCCACGGTCTTGCCGGTCGCGAGCGACCGTCCGTAGCAGAGGGCGCAGGTGCCGACGCTGGACTCACAGGTGAGGACGGAGCGGACCTTGATGTCGGTGATGCCCGCTTCGAACAGTTCACCGATGACCACGTCTCCGAGGTCGGAGCCCGCGGCAGCGAGCACCTTGCCCTTGGAGTCGACGACGTCGGTGGCCAGCGTACGGGCGTACGCCGAGTTCTCGACCTCTTCGTGCAGGACCAGTTCACCGTCGGCGTTCGGCACCGCGATGGTGACCTTGAGCCCACGCTCGGTGCCGCAGTCGTCCTCGCGGACGATGACGTCCTGCGAGACGTCGACGAGGCGACGCGTCAGGTACCCCGAGTTGGCGGTACGCAGCGCGGTATCGGCGAGACCCTTACGGGCACCGTGCGTGGCGATGAAGTACTCCAGGACCGACAGGCCCTCGCGATACGAGGACTTGATCGGACGCGGGATGATCTCGCCCTTGGGGTTGGCCACGAGGCCACGGATACCGGCGATCTGGCGGACCTGCAGCCAGTTGCCTCGTGCGCCGGAGGACACCATGCGGTTGATGGTGTTGTCCTTCGGCATCGCGGCGCGCATGGATGCTGCGACCTCGTTGGTGGCCTTGTTCCAGATGTCGATGAGCTCCTGGCGGCGCTCCTCGTCGGCGATGAGGCCCTTGTCGAACTGCGACTGGACCTTGGCGGCCTGTGTCTCGTAGCCCTCCATGATGCCGGCCTTGTTGATCGGCGCGGAGATGTCCGAGATCGCGACGGTGACGCCCGAGCGGGTGGCCCAGTAGAAACCGGCGTCCTTCAGGTTGTCCAGCGTCGCCGCCGTGACCACCTTCGGGTACCGCTCCGCGAGGTCGTTGACGATCGTCGAGAGCTGGCCCTTGTCAGCGACCTTCTCCACCCAGGGGTAGTCCAGGGGAAGCGTCTCGTTGAACAGGACCTGCCCGAGCGACGTCTCGATCAGTGCGGGCGTGCCCGGCTCCCAGCCTTCGGGAGCGGCGATGTCTGCGCTGGGCACGAAGTTGTCGACGCGGATCCGGACCACCGAGTTGAGGTGGAGGGAGCCCATGTCGAAGGCCATGACGGCCTCGGCCATGCTCGTGAAGACGCGGCCTTCGCCGGCACTTCCCTCACGCTTGGTGGTGAGGTGGTGCAGACCGATGATCATGTCCTGCGAGGGCAGGGTGACCGGACGGCCGTCGGAAGGCTTCAGGATGTTGTTCGAGGAGAGCATCAGGATGCGCGCCTCGGCCTGGGCCTCGGGGCTCAGCGGCAGGTGGACTGCCATCTGGTCGCCGTCGAAGTCCGCGTTGAACGCACCACAGACGAGCGGGTGGAGCTGGAGCGCCTTGCCTTCGACGAGCTGCGGCTCGAACGCCTGGATGCCGAGGCGGTGCAGGGTGGGTGCACGGTTCAGCAGCACGGGGTGCTCGGTGATGATCTCCTCGAGGACGTCCCACACCTGAGGGCGGTACCGCTCGACCATGCGCTTGGCACTCTTGATGTTCTGCGCGTGGTTGAGGTCCACCAGGCGCTTCATCACGAACGGCTTGAAGAGCTCGAGGGCCATCTGCTTGGGCAGACCGCACTGGTGCAGCTTCAGCTGCGGGCCGACGACGATGACCGATCGGCCCGAGTAGTCGACGCGCTTGCCGAGGAGGTTCTGGCGGAAACGACCCTGCTTGCCCTTGAGCATGTCCGAGAGGGACTTCAGGGGACGGTTGCCCGGTCCGGTGACCGGACGGCCGCGACGACCGTTGTCGAACAGGGAGTCGACGGCTTCCTGGAGCATGCGCTTCTCGTTGTTCACGATGATCTCGGGAGCCCCGAGGTCGAGCAGGCGCTTCAGGCGGTTGTTGCGGTTGATGACGCGACGGTACAGGTCGTTGAGGTCGGACGTCGCGAAACGGCCGCCGTCGAGCTGGACCATCGGGCGCAGTTCCGGCGGGATCACCGGGACGGCGTCGAGGACCATGCCCAGCGGGCTGTTCGTCGTCGTCAGGAACGCGTTGACCACCTTGAGGCGCTTCAGGGCGCGTGTCTTGCGCTGTCCCTTGCCGTTCTGGATGATGTCGCGGAGCATCTCGGCCTCGGCCGGCATGTCGAAGTTCTCGAGGCGTTTCTTGATCGCCTCGGCACCCATGGAGCCCTCGAAGTACAGGCCGTAGCGGTCGCGCAGCTCGCGGTAGAGGCCTTCGTCGCCCTCGAGGTCTGCGACCTTCAGGGTCTTGAAGCGTTCCCAGACCTGCACGAGGCGCTCGATGTCGGCGTCGGCACGCTTGCGGACGTTCGCCATCTGGCGGTCGGCCGAGTCGCGGGCCTTCTTCTTGTCGGCAGCCTTGGCGCCTTCTCCTTCGAGGCGGGCGAGCTCGTCCTCGAGGTCCTTGGCGATCGCGGCGATATCGGAGTCGCGCTGGTCCGTCATCTGCTTCTTCTCGAGGTCGTGCTCGGCCTGGAGGTTCGGCAGTTCGGCGTGGCGGTTCTCCTCGTCGACCGCGGTGATCATGTAGGCGGCGAAGTAGATGACCTTCTCGAGGTCCTTCGGAGCCAGGTCGAGGAGGTAGCCGAGGCGCGAGGGCACGCCCTTGAAGTACCAGATGTGCGTGACGGGAGCGGCGAGCTCGATGTGCCCCATGCGCTCTCGGCGCACCTTGGCACGCGTCACCTCGACGCCGCAGCGCTCACAGATGATGCCCTTGAAGCGCACGCGCTTGTACTTGCCGCAGTAGCACTCCCAGTCGCGGGAAGGGCCGAAGATCTTCTCGCAGAAGAGGCCGTCCTTCTCGGGCTTGAGCGTGCGGTAGTTGATGGTTTCCGGCTTCTTGACCTCGCCGTACGACCAGCCGCGGATTTCGTCCGCGGTGGCAAGGCCGATTCGCATGAGGCCGAAGGAGGATTCGCTGGACATAGGGTCCCTGTTCTCTCTTTGTTCTCTAAATTCTTGAAGTCTTATGGGGTGCGGCGATAAGCCAGGTGCGCACCGGTTCAGGGAGGTGCCCGGAGGAAGGCGGCTTTAATATTTCAAGGCCGCCCGGCGGCCGCCAGAAATTTCGTTGCCGCCGTTCCGGGCACCGGACTGAACCGGTGCGTGGAACCTAGACCTCTTCGACAGAACTCGGCTCGGCCCGTGAGAGGTCGATGCCCAGTTCCTCCGCGGCCCGGAAGACTTCTTCATCCGAGTCACGCATCTCGATCGTCGTGCCGTCGGTGGAGAGGACTTCCACGTTCAGGCAGAGCGACTGCATCTCCTTGATCAGGACCTTGAAGGACTCGGGAACGCCCGGCTCGGGGATGTTCTCGCCCTTGACGATGGCCTCGTACACCTTGACGCGTCCGTGGATGTCGTCCGACTTGATGGTCAGGAGTTCCTGCAGCGTGTAGGCCGCGCCGTAGGCCTCGAGGGCCCAGACTTCCATCTCACCGAAGCGCTGGCCGCCGAACTGTGCCTTACCACCCAGCGGCTGCTGCGTGATCATCGAGTACGGGCCGGTGGAGCGCGCGTGGATCTTGTCGTCCACCAGGTGGTGGAGCTTCAGGATGTACATGTAACCGACGGAGATCGGGTCCGGGAACGGCTCGCCGGAGCGGCCGTCGAACAGTCGCGCCTTGCCGGACTCGCCGATGAGGCGGTGTCCGTCGCGGGTGACGTTCGTGGAGCCGAGCAGGCCGACGATCTCGTCCTCGGTGGCGCCGTCGAACACGGGGGTCGCGACGGTGGTCGTGGAGATCTCCCGGGGAAGGTTCGGGAGGTTCTTCAGCCACTCGGGCTCGCCCTCGATCTTCCAGCCCTGCTTGGCTGCCCAGCCGAGGTGGATCTCGAGGACCTGCCCGACGTTCATGCGGCCCGGGACACCCAGCGGGTTCAGGACGATGTCGACGGGCGTGCCGTCCTCGAGGAACGGCATGTCCTCGATCGGCAGGATCTTCGAGATGACCCCCTTGTTGCCGTGGCGGCCTGCGAGCTTGTCGCCGTCGGTGATCTTGCGTTTCTGGGCCACGTACACGCGGACCAGCTGGTTGACGCCCGGGGGCAGCTCGTCGTCGTTGTCGCGGTCGAAGATGCGCACGCCGATGACCGTTCCGGACTCGCCGTGGGGGACCTTGAGCGAGGTGTCGCGGACCTCGCGGCTCTTCTCGCCGAAGATCGCGCGCAGCAGACGCTCCTCGGGGGTCAGTTCCGTCTCGCCCTTGGGGGTGACACGGCCCACGAGGATGTCTCCAGCCTCGACCTCGGCACCGATGTGGATGATGCCGCGCTCGTCGAGGGCTCCGAGGACCTCTTCCGAGACGTTCGGGATGTCGCGCGTGATCTCCTCGGCACCGAGCTTGGTGTCGCGGGCATCGACTTCGTGCTCCTCGATGTGGATCGACGTCAGGACATCGTCGGAGACGATGCGCTGCGACAGGATGATCGCGTCCTCGAAGTTGTGACCCTCCCAGGACATGAACGCGACGAGCATGTTCTTGCCGAGCGCGAGCTCGCCCTGGTCCGTGGAGGGACCGTCGGCGATGATCGTGTTGTACTCGACGCGGTCACCCTCGGCGACCAGGACGCGCTGGTTGTACGCGTTGCCCTGGTTGGAGCGGGCGAACTTCATGATCGGGTAGTTCGTCTCGGTGCCGTCGTCGTTGAGGATGCTGACCAGGTCGGCCGACACCTCCTTGACCACGCCGGCCTTCGTCGCGGTGACGGCGTCACCGGCGTCGACGGCTGCGTTCTTCTCCATGCCGGTGCCCACGAGGGGACGCTCGGAACGGAGCAGGGGCACAGCCTGGCGCTGCATGTTCGCACCCATGAGGGCGCGATTGGCGTCGTCGTGCTCCAGGAACGGGATCATCGCAGTCGCGACGGACACCATCTGGCGCGGCGAGACGTCCATGTACTCGACCTCGCCGGGTACGACGAGCACGGGCTCACCGGAACCACCGCGGGTCCGCACGAGGACCGTGTCCTCGACGAACGTGTTGTCGGCGGCGAGGGGGGCGTTCGCCTGGGCGATGAGGCGCTCCACCTCGTCGTCGGCGGTCAGGTAGTCGATCTGCTCGGTGACGATGCCGTCGACGACCTTGCGGTACGGGGTCTCGATGAAGCCGAACGCGTTGATCCGGCCGTACGAGGCGAGCGAACCGATGAGGCCGATGTTCGGGCCTTCAGGGGTCTCGATCGGGCACATGCGTCCGTAGTGCGACGGGTGGACGTCGCGGACTTCCATGCCTGCACGGTCACGGGACAGACCACCCGGGCCCAGCGCGGACAGGCGACGCTTGTGCGTCAGGCCGGCGAGGGGGTTGTTCTGGTCCATGAACTGCGAGAGCTGGGAGGTTCCGAAGAACTCCTTGATCGCGGCCACAACGGGGCGGATGTTGATCAGGGTCTGCGGCGTGATCGCTTCGACGTCCTGCGTGGTCATGCGCTCGCGGACGACGCGCTCCATGCGGGACAGGCCCGTGCGGACCTGGTTCTCGATGAGCTCGCCCACTGCGCGGATGCGGCGGTTGCCGAAGTGGTCGATGTCGTCGACCTCCACGCGCAGCTCGACCTCCCCGCCGTCGCGCTTGCCGCCGAGGGTCTTCTCGCCGGCGTGCAGCGCGACCAGGAACTTGATCATCGCGACGATGTCGTCGATGTTCAGGACCGACGCGTCGGAATCCGTGAGAGCCTTGTCGATGCCGAGCTTCCGGTTGATCTTGTACCGGCCGACCTTCGCGAGGTCGTAGCGCTTCGGGTTGAAGTACAGGTTGTCCAGGAGGGTCTGGGCAGCCTCGACCGTGGGGGGCTCTCCCGGTCGCAGCTTGCGGTAGATGTCCAGGAGGGCGTCCTCGCGGGTCTCCGTGGCGTCCTTCTCCATGGTGGCGCGGATGGAGTCGTACTGGCCGAACTCCTCGAGGATCTGGCCCTCGGTCCAGCCGAGCGCCTTGAGGAGCACGGTGACGGACTGCTTGCGCTTGCGGTCGAGGCGGACGCCGACCTGGTCGCGCTTGTCGATCTCGAGCTCGAACCAGGCACCACGCGACGGGATGATCTTCGCGCTGAAGATGTCCTTGTCGCTGGTCTTGTCGGCGGTGCGCTCGAAGTAGGCACCCGGCGAACGGACGAGCTGCGACACGACGACACGCTCGGTGCCGTTGATGACGAAGGTGCCCTTGTCGGTCATGAGGGGGAAGTCACCCATGAACACGGTCTGCTGCTTGATCTCACCCGTGTTGTTGTTCATGAACTCGGCCTTGACGTACAGCGGGGCGGAGTAGGTCGCGTCGCGATCCTTGCACTCGGCCATCGTGTACTTGGGGTCGGCGAACTCGGGCTCGGAAAAACTCAGGGACATGGTGCCCTGGAAGTCCTCGATCGGGGAGATCTCCTCGAAGATGTCCGCGAGGCCGGACGTGGTGGCGAAGCCCTGCAGCCCCTTCTCGAGCGCTTCCTCTACGCGGGCCTTCCAGCGCTCGTTGCCGACGAGCCAGTCGAAACTGTCCGTCTGGAGCGCGAGGAGATTGGGAACGTCAAGCGGTTCGTGAATCTTTGCGAATGAGAGCCGTGGTGCGGCGCCGTCGGCGTCGACCTGGCTGGTAGCGGTTGCATTATTAGAGGTGCTCGGGGCGACCAAGAGGGGATCCTTCCACAGACCGTCAGGCTTGTCAGCGCTTTCACCTCAGCACCGCCACCGCAGGATGCTGCGGGGATCTCAGTGCTCACCCGAGTCTGCTCACATCCGTCCCAACCGTGTGGCCAGGTTAAACGACGAGAGCAGAGCAAAGCCCACCGCTATATGAAGGCTGAGGTTAGAGGGAAGACGCAAAGACCTACATTACGGGAACGGCAGGGGAAAGTCCAATAGCCCCTCTCCCCCTTTTCCGTCAAGCCCGCCGCGCCCGCCTTCTTGAAACAGGTGCCCAGGGAAGTCGGTGCGTGGAGACGCCGGTGCATGACCCGGTCCCGTCGGGTGGCCTCCGTCCCCGGACAGGATCCCTAGCCAGCGGCGGGCTCGGGCAGCGGCCCCGTGCTCACGTCGCCGCGCAGCCTCTTGACGATCAGTTCGGCACTGATCAGGCACATCGGGATGCCGATGCCCGGCACGGTGGAACTGCCTGCGTAGAACAGGTTCCCGACCTTCGCGCTGCGGTTGGAGCCGCGGAAGAACGCGCTCTGCTTCAGGATGTGCGCAGGCCCGAGGGAGGTCCCCCGCCAGGCGTTGAGGTCGTCCGCGAAGTCCTGCGGGCCGTAGCTCCGCCGGACGACGATGCGCTCGGCGAGATCGGGGATGCCCGCCCATTCGGAGATCTGGCCGATGACGGCGTCGGCGAGATCCTCGACCCGCGGGTCTCCCCCGCGCTCGAGCCCGCCCTTGCCGATCCCGACGTCCGCCGGGATGGGCACGAGCACGAAGACGTTCTCGTGGCCTTCCGGCGCCACGGAGTCGTCCGTCGCGCTGGGACGGCAGACGTAGAGCGACGCCGGAGAGGGCACCGAGGTCTCCTTGCCGAAGATCCGCCCGAAGTTGTCCCGCCAGTCCGTGGTGAACAGCAGCGTGTGGTGTTCGAGCTGCGGGAGGGCACCGCGCACGCCCAGGTACAGCAGCAGCGCGCTCGGTCCGGGGACGCGCTTCTGCCAGTACTTCTCCGGGTAGGTCTGCAGGTTCTCCGGCAGGAGGGTGGTCTCCGTGTGGTGGAGGTCCGCTGCGGAAACCACGATGTCGGCGGCGATCGACGTCGTCGTGCCCGCGGTGCGGTAGGTGACCGCCCGCACCGTCGCCACCTGACGATCCAGTGGCGACCGCCCGGGCGTGCGTGCGTCGGTGTCGATCGAGACGACGCTCGCGCCGGTGCGGATCTCGACGCCGGCTTCCGTGGCGACGCGGCGCATCGCCTCGATGAGCGTCGTGAAGCCGCCCATCGGGTACAGCACGCCGTCGTCGAGGTCGAGGTGGCTCATCAGGTGGTACATGCTCGGGGCGTCGAAGGGCGAGCTGCCGAGGAAGACCGCCGGGTACCCGAGGATCTGCTGGATGCGGGGATCCTTGAACTGCTTCTCGACGAACGACTGCAGCGGCTGCAGGAGGAGTGTCCCGATGCGGGGCAGTCGCTTGAGGACGTCGGGACGGATGAACGGGAGGAAGGACTGGAAGGTCGAGTAGAGGAAGCGCTTCTTGGCGATCTCGTAGGCGTCCTCGGCGGAGTCGAGGTACTTCGAGAGCTGCGCCCCGGCCCCTTCCTCCATGGACTCGAAGAGCTTGGTGACGGCCTCGCGGTCCGCAGGGACGTCGACGGCGTCGAAGCCCTCCTCGAAGATCACGCGGTAGCCGGGGTCGAGCCTGACCAGCTCGAGCTGCTCGGCGGCACTCGTCCCCATGAGGGTGAAGAAGTGGTCGATCACCTCGGGCATCAGGTACCAGGACGGGCCGGTGTCGAAACGGAAGCCGTCCTGCTCCCAGGACCCCGCCCGGCCGCCGACCTCGTCCTGCTTCTCCAGCAGGGTGACACGGTGGCCCTCCCGCGCCAGCAGGGCCGACGTCGCCAACCCCCCGATCCCGCCGCCGATCACGACGACGTCCTTCGCCCCCACGCGTGCGCGCCTGCTGTGCTGTGCGGTCATGCCGTCCTCTCCTGCGCGGCTGGTTCCGGTACCGCGCGACCGGTGAAGGCTTGCGCCATGATGCGGAACTTCACCGGGTTGGGAACCCGGATCCGTGCCCGCAGGAGTTCGTCGGCGGGTGTGCGCCGGAGGCGCGCCGCGAGGTCGGTGAACAGGCCCTGGGCGAGGGCGACGGCGCGGCGCGGCGTCGGGGGCAGCCCCGGCAGCGCGACGGCCGAGATCCGCAGGTCCTCGTCGATGTCGTCCAGCAGGCGGTTCTTGTCCGCCTCGGTGAAATTGCCGGGCCGGATGCCCGGGAAGTAGCTGCGTCCGAGGGTCGTGAAGTCCTCGGCGAGGTCGCGCAGGAAGTTGATCTTCTGGAAGGCCGCGCCCAGGTGCCGGGCGCCGTCCACCAGGACGGCGTCCTCCTCGGGTGTGACGGCCCGGCCCACCAAAAAGGTCTTCAGGCACATGAGTCCGACGACCTCGGCGGAGCCGTAGACGTACAGGTCGAAGGATTCCTGGGTGTGTTCCTGCTGGGTGATGTCGGCGCGCATCGAGGCGAAGAAGGGCCGGGTGAGATCGACGTCGATCCCGGTGCTCCTGGCCGTGATCGCGAACGCGTGCACCACGAGGTTGGTGCTGTAGCCCGTGGCCATCGCGGTCTCGGTGTCCCGCTCCAGGTCGTCGAGCAACCGCTCGACGTCCGCGTCGGAGAGGCCGGCCCCGGCAGCGGCGCCGTCGACGATCTCGTCCGCCACGCGCACGAGGGCGTAAACGGCTTCGATGGAGCTGCGCGTGGTGCGGTCGAGGATCCGTGAGGCCAGGCCGAAGGAGGTCGAGTAGCTGCGGATGACCTCGGCGGAGGTCTTCAGCGCGGCGTCACTGTAGCGCGCGAGCGAATCGTCCACGCCCACTCAGTGCACCCTGTCCACGACGGCCGTCACCACGGGTTCGAGCGCGGAGCGCAGCGCGTCCGGCACCGCGGCGGAATCGAGGTGCATGCGGGCCCGGGACGCGTACTGGGCGGCGAGATCGGCGGAGTAGTCCCTCGCCCCGCTGTCGACCAGGATGCGCCGGACGAAATCGGCGTCGGACGCCGACATGCCGGGGCTACCGACGAGCGAGGAGATGCTCTCCCACTCGGGGCGCGCGGACACGTAGGACAGGAGCGCCGTGCGCTTGCCCTCGCGGAGGTCGCCCCAGTTCGTCTTCCCGGTGCGGGTCTCGCTGCCGAAGACGCCGAGCAGGTCGTCGGCGATCTGGTAGGCGATCCCGGCGTCGCGCCCGAAGTCGCCGAGCCGTTCGACCACTTCCTCATCCGCTCCGGCGAGGACGGCGCCGGCCTGGAGCGGTCCCTCGAACGAGTACACCGAGGTCTTGAGGCGGGCCATCTGGACGATGTCCTCGAGCGGGGGGACGTCGGCGCTGAGGGAGGTCTCGACGTCGAGGAACTCCCCGGCCGCCGAGGCGAACACCGCCTCGTCGAGGATGTGCCCCAGCCGGCGTCGCGTGACGGGCGCGGCCGTGACCCGGTCGAGCAGGCGGTAGGCGTTGGACAGGGCGAGGTCGCCGGCGATGACCCCCGCGGAGAGGCCCACGTGACGGGCGCCGTCCGGGGACAGGCCGGCTGCCTCGGCCACGCTGCGGTAGCGGCCGGACACGTTCGGGATGCCTCGGCGGACGAAGTCGCGGTCGATCACGTCGTCGTGCACGATCAGGGCCGTGTGGAGGAGCTCGAACGCCGCGCCGAGCTCGGCCGCGTTGTCGAGGTCACGTCCGCCGAGCATCTGATACGCGGACATCACCAGGCGGGGGCGGAAGCGCTTGCCGCCCGTGGTGCAGCGCTCGAGGGTCTCCCACAGGGCGTGGTAGCCGGGGCCGATCTTCGCGGCGCGGTTCTTGGACTCCTCGAAGAACCTCCCGAGGGCATCCTCGACCTGTTCCAGCCCGGCGGGCTCGACCAGCAGAGTGTCCATGTCCATAGGTAAAGTAAACAACGGAAAGTGCGCCGTTGACGACACGCGAGGGCGGATGCAGCCGGACCGGACACCCGGCGACGCCGCGCCCTGCGGGGCGCGCGGACAACCAGCGGAAAGAGAGCCATCATGGCGAGCGAAACAGGAACCATTCAGCAGGGTGGGGCCGAAGGGGGCCGGACGCGCGGGGACGCAGAACTCGTCGTGCTGCTGGCGGAGGACGGCACGCCGCTCGGGACGCAGGAGAAATCGACCGTCCACACCCTCGACACGCCGCTCCACCTGGCGTTCTCGACCCACGTGTTCGACGCCGAGGGGCGAATCCTCGTGACGCGGCGCGCGCTCGGCAAGAAAGCCTGGCCCGGCGTGTGGACCAACTCCTTCTGCGGGCACCCCGCTCCGGGGGAGGATTTCGAGGACGCGGTGCATCGCCGTGCCGCGCAGGAGCTCGGATTCAGCGTCCGTGACATCCGGGCCGCACTGCCGGACTTCCGCTACCGGGCCGTGGATGCCGGCGGGATCGTCGAGAACGAGATCTGCCCCGTCTACACGGCGGTCGCCGACAGCGCCGTCGCTCCCCTGCCCGAGGAGGTCATGGACTACCAGTGGGTCGACGCAGCCGGGCTGGTGCGCGCCGTGACGGCGACCCCCTGGGCGTTCAGCCCCTGGCTGACGCTGCAGCTCCCGCTGCTCTACCCGCAGGGCGTGGACGGTCCGGGTCCGCTCGACCGCGGCTGAGCCCGGTCGGGGGCGGAGGGGCCAGGCCCTAATCTGGTAGCGGCACCATTTCAACGACGAAAGAGAGTTTCGCCATGGCGACACCCACGCCAACCCCCGACGACGTCGTTCTCGTCGGCGGAGCCCGCACACCCCTCGGGCGCCTCAACGGACAGCTCGCCTCCTTCACCGCCGTCGACCTCGGTGCGCTGGCCATCGCCGGTGCGCTGGAGCGGGCGGGGGTCGACCCCTCCGCCGTGGATGCCGTCATCATGGGCCACGTGGTGCAGGCCGGGTGCGGGCAGAATCCCGCACGGCAGTCGGCCGTCAAGGCGGGGATCCCCTGGAACGTCCCTGCGGTCACCCTGAACAAGGTGTGCCTCTCCGGTCTCACGGCCGTGATCGACGCCGCGCGGCTGGTCCGCAGCGGAGAGGCGCGTGTCGTCGTCGCCGGCGGGCAGGAGTCCATGACGCGCGGGCCGCACCTGCTGCCGGGCTCCCGCCAGGGCTGGACCTACGGGTCCCTCCAGGCCCTGGACTCCGTGGCCCACGACGGCCTGACCGATGCGTTCGACCAGGAGTCGATGGGAGCCTCGACCGAACGCGGCAACGTGCGGCTCGAGATCGACCGCACGGCCCAGGACTCGGTCGCGGCAGCCTCGCACCAGCGGGCGGCCGCCGCGACGGACAGCGGGGTCCTCGCGGAGGAGATCGTCCCGGTGACCGTGCGGCAGCGCAAGGGCGACGACGTCGTCCTCACGGCCGACGAAGGCATCCGCCCGACGACGAGCGTGGAGTCGCTCGCGAAACTGCGTCCGGCGTTCAACCCGGACGGCGCGATCACGGCCGGCAATTCCTCCCCGCTCTCCGACGGCGCAGCAGCGCTCGTCGTCACCACCCGGGCCTATGCCGAGGAGCTCGGGCTCACGGTGCTCGCGGTCGTCGGGCGCCCCGGCCAGGTGGCGGGGCCGGACAACTCGCTCCACTCGCAGCCCTCGGCCGCCATCAGGCAGGCCCTCGACCGCGCTGGCTGGTCCGCGGCCGACCTGGACTTCATCGAGATCAACGAGGCGTTCGGTTCGGTCGCCGTGCAGTCGCTCAAGGACCTCGACTATCCGCTCGAGAAGTGCAACATCCACGGCGGGGCCATCGCGCTCGGCCACCCCATCGGGGCCTCGGGTGCCAGGCTGGCCCTCCATGCAGCCATGGAGCTCACCCGCCGCGGCACGGGGAAGTCCGCGGTCAGCCTCTGCGGCGGAGGCGGCCAGGGCGAGGCCCTCCTCCTCTGGCGCTGACCCGTTCCCCCGCGGATCTCCGCGCAGAACACGAAAGAGCCCCGCTTCGCGAGAAGCGGGGCTCTTTCGTCCTGCGGAGGGTCCGGCGTGAACCGGACCCGGGCGCAGCGGGTGTTACTTGAGGGTGACGGTGGCGCCGGCGGCCTCGAGGGCCTCCTTGGCCTTCTCTGCGGCTTCCTTGGTGGCGCCTTCGAGGACGGCCTTGGGGGCGCTGTCGACGACGTCCTTGGCTTCCTTCAGGCCCAGCGAGGTGAGCGCGCGAACTTCCTTGATCACTGCGATCTTCTTGTCGCCTGCAGCCTCGAGGACGACGTCGAATGCGGTCTGCTCCTCTTCGACGGCCTCTGCGGCACCGGCGGGGCCGGCAACTGCAACGGCGGCAGCGGTGACATCGAAGGTCTCCTCGAACAGCTTCACGAAGTCCGAGAGTTCAATGATGGACAGTTCCTTGAAAGCTTCAATGAGCTCTTCGTTGGTGAGCTTCGCCATGGGTGGCGTCCTTCCTTTAGTGGTGCGATGCACCGGAGTGTGTGGGGCGAGGCGAAACTAGTTCGCTTCGGGTGCTGCGGCTTCCTCGACGGGAGCCTCCGGGGCAGCTTCTGCGGGAGCAGCGGCTTCCTCGGTGGCAGCGGGAGCGTCGGCATCGGCTGCAGGTGCAGCGTCGCTTCCCTCCTCGAGCTTGATGCGCAGGGCATCGACCGTGCGTGCCAGGGAGGACATCGGTGCCTTGAGGACACCTGCCACCCGGGCGAGCTGGAGTTCACGGGACTCGAGGGCCGCCAGGGCGATGACCTCGGAGGCGTTGAGTGCCTTGCCCTCGAAGATTCCGGTCTTGATGATCAGCTTCGGGTTGGCTTTCGCGAAATCCGTGAGGCTCTTTGCTGCAGCAACGGCGTCACCCTTGATGAAAGCGATCGCGGTGGGTCCGGAGAGCTGACCATCGAACGCGTCGATGCCCGCTTCCTTCGCCGCGATGCCGGTCAGGGTGTTCTTGACGACGGAGAACTTGTTGTCGGTGCCGAGTGCACGACGCAGGTCCTTCAGCTGAGCAACAGTGAGCCCGCGGTATTCGGTCAGGACAGCGGCGGTGGAATCCTTGAAATCGGTGGCGATCTCATCCACTGCAGAAACCTTTGTTGGCGTTGCCATAACCCTCCTTCCGGGGGAATATGCGCCGGCTTTCCAGCTCCCATAAAAAACGCCCCGCGCAGATGCACGGGGCTTTGCTCGACACGGGCCGTAACCGGTGGAGAGGAGCTTCGTTCACCTACGTAGGCCGTCCCTCACGGGAACTTTCGGATCCTGATCCTTCTTCCCTGCCGCACACGGGTGAGCAGCTGGGAAGTGGAGGTGGATCGACCGACGGTCTTTGGTACCACCAGCCTACGCGACGGCGGGAGGCTCTCCAAATCGGCCTCGACGCAGCACCCGTGGGCAGCCAGTCGGAGGGATCGTCGGGCCGTCGTCGGCCGGGAGGAGCCTGTCGCAGGCCGTCCCTGACGGCCGTGTGTCGCTCGAGGACAGGATCATCGCGGGACTCCTCTGCGGCCACCGTGGCCGGACATGAAGAAGCCCCGCGGCTGACGCCGCGGGGCTTCTTCATGATCGACACTCAGACGGCGAAGACCTTGGTGACGTTCGGGTCGACGGAGATGCCGGGACCGAAGGTGGTCGAGACGGTCGCCTTCTGGATGTAGCGGCCCTTCGAAGCGGAGGGCTTCAGGCGGAGGATCTCCTCGAGCGCAGCGGCGTAGTTCTCGCCCAGCTTCTGCTCGTCGAAGGACACCTTGCCGATGATGAAGTGGAGGTTCGAGTGCTTGTCGACGCGGAAGTCGATCTTGCCACCCTTGATGTCGGTGACGGCCTTCGCGACGTCGGCCGTGACCGTTCCGGTCTTCGGGTTGGGCATCAGGTTGCGGGGGCCCAGGATCTTTCCGAGGCGTCCCACCTTGCCCATGAGGTCAGGCGTCGCGACGGCTGCGTCGAAATCGGTCCAGCCGCCGGAGACCTTCTCGATCATGTCGTCGGAGCCCACGAAGTCGGCGCCGGCCGCGATGGCAGCCTCTGCCTTCTCGCCGGTCGCGAAGACCAGGACACGGGCGGTCTTGCCGGTGCCGTGGGGGAGGTTCACGGTGCCGCGGACCATCTGGTCCGCCTTGCGGGGGTCCACTCCGAGACGGAAGGACACCTCGACCGTGGCGTCGAACGTGGAAGGGTTGGTCGCCTTCGCGAGGACTACTGCGTCGAAGGGGGCGTACTGCTTGTCCGCCTCGATCTTCGCGGCAGCTCCCTTGTATGCTTTGCTGCGCTGTGCCATCTGCTTGTTCTCCTTATGCAGTCGTGGTCTGCGGACCGCGCTGGGCCCTGCCACTCACGACGTCGTCCGCGGGAGCGTCGCCGTCGTGCCTTGAAATGGTGGTGTGCCCTGTCCGTCGGGGACGGACCGGGCGGGGTGGGGCTGGTCAGCCCTCGACCGTGATGCCCATGGACCGGGCGGTGCCGGCGATGATCTTCGCGGCTGCCTGGACGTCGTTGGCGTTGAGGTCTTCCATCTTCATGGTGGCGATCTCTTCGACCTGGGCGTTGGTCAGCTTGGCGACCTTGACCGTGTGGGGCGTTCCCGAACCCTTGGCGACTCCGGCCGCCTTCTTGATCAGTTCGGCTGCCGGCGGGGTCTTGGTGATGAACGTGAACGAGCGGTCCTCGTACACCGTGATCTCCACGGGGATGACGTTGCCGCGCTGGGATTCCGTGGCGGCGTTGTATGCCTTGCAGAATTCCATGATGTTGACACCGTGCTGGCCAAGTGCGGGACCGATGGGAGGAGCCGGGTTGGCGGCACCTGCATTGATCTGCAGCTTGATGAGGCCGGTGACCTTTTTCTTGGGGGCCATGAAAGGGTCCTTCTCTTGCATTGCGATCCCGCGGACAGGAGCGTCCTGCGGGGTGGTGGCCGTCATGGCGTGACGGCCTTCACGGTACTTCCCGGCCAAGCACGCCGGGCCGCACCGAAGCTTTACTGGATCTTGGTGACCTGGCTGTAGGACAGCGTGACCGGGGTCTCGCGCTCGAAGATCGAGACGAGCACGACGAGCTGCTGCGACTCGTGCTTGATCTCGGAGATCGTCGCCGGGAGGGTCTCGAAGGGGCCCTCGTTGACGGTGACGGACTCGCCGACCTCGAAGTTGACCGTGGCGGGGGTGAACTGCGGCTGGACGGGCTTGCCCGACACCGCATCCGTGTGCACGATGGTGTGCTCGAGCATCGAGAAGACCTCGGAGAGGCTCAGCGGGACCGGGTTGTGGGCGTTGCCCACGAAGCCGGTGACACCGGGAGTGTGGCGCACGGCGCCCCAGGACTCGTCGGTCAGTTCCATGCGGACCAGCACGTAGCCCGGGATACGCACGCGGTTGACGATCTTCCGCGTGGTGTTCTTGATCTCGACGACCTCTTCCATCGGGACCTGGATCTCGAAGATGAAATCTTCCATGTCCAGTGTCTGGATGCGGGTCTCGAGGTTCGCCTTCACGCGGTTCTCGTAACCGGCGTAGGAGTGGATGACGAACCAGTCACCCTCCTGGCGGCGGAGCTTCGCCTTGAAGTCGGCCACGGGGTCCTCGGCGGGAGCCTCCTCGGCGGCATCGGCGTCCTCGTCGGTCGATGCGGAAGCATCGGCGTCCTCGTCGGTCGGCTCGGAAGCATCGGCGTCCTCGGGGACGGTAGCTGCGTCGGCAGCGTCGTCACCATCTGCGGTGTCGGCGTCGGAAGCGGCAGCCTCGTCGATGGCATCGACGGCCGTGGCCTCGATGGCGGGATCAGCCTCGTCGGAGTCGGTCCCGGCGGAGTCCTCGACAGCGTCGGAGCCGTCAGCAGGCACGTCGATGTCGGCGGAGTCTGCCTCCGTCCCGTACTCCTCGTTCTCCAGACCATCTTCGGGAGTGATCTGCCGTTCGAGTTCTTGCTCGGACACCTAGCCGCCTGCTTTCTGACATTCTTCGAAGGTTGTTCTGCTTGCCTGCACTCCGCGCGATGTACCGACTCCGGCACATCGGCGGGGCATTCCCCGGGGCAGCGTCAGCTGCCGGCGAAGACCCACAGCGCGCCGGCCCCGAACAGGAGGTCCAGGCCGGTCACGATGAGCATCATGATGACCACGAAGACGAGGACGGTGATGGTGAAGCGGACCAGTTCGCGACGGGTCGGCGTAACGACCTTCCCGAGTTCCGCGAGGACCTGGCGGATGAACAGCATGATGCGTCCGAAGAAGCCGCGCTCGGGAGCCTTCTTCTCGGAGGGGCTTCCCTTGGAGCTGCTCGCAGCCGTATCGGTCACCGTCAACCTCATCAATCTGTGTGGTGTTCCAGCCGGACCACCAGTGGCGCGTCCAGCTGATCATGTTTACCGCCGCGCGGAACCGATGCCTGCGCCGGGACTTCGTGATCTGTTTCTGCCGTGCCTTCGCCGTCGTTCTGCGAAGGCCACGCGCAGGGCAGACAGGACTCGAACCTGCAACCTGCGGTTTTGGAGACCGCTGCGCTACCAATTGCGCCACTACCCTTTGGTCTTGAACCGGTACAGCCCCACTCCGGACGGCCCGGGGAGGGCACGAACCATCATGGTGTTTCAACACCGAGGATAAAGTCTACGCATTCACCGCCGGAACGTCGAACCGGCTGCGGAGAGCCCTCCTGCACGGCGTCGTCCGGGCGGGGTGGGCGGTGCGTCCGCATCCGCGTTACGGCGTCGCCGCGCCCCTGTTCGGGTGCGGGCAGGTGCCACCGCCTAAACTCGGAAGAGACACTTGCCCCCCACGGAACGGGACCCGATGAACGCGACGACCGATGACTCCGCCCGCGCAGCACTCCCCCGGATCTCCCGACGGATCGGCTCGATCGCGGAGTCCGCGACACTCGCCGTGGACGCCAAGGCCAAGGCCCTGAAAGCAGCCGGGCGCCCCGTGATCGGCTTCGGCGCGGGCGAGCCCGACTTCCCCACACCGGACTACATCGTCGAAGCTGCCATCGCGGCTGCCCGTCAGCCGCGATTCCACCGCTACTCCCCTGCGGCGGGCCTGCCGGAACTGAGGGAAGCGATCGCCGCCAAGACGCTGCGCGATTCGGGCTACGCCGTCGATCCCTCCCAGGTGCTGGTGACGAACGGCGGCAAGCAGGCCGTGTACCAATCCCTCGCCGCGCTCCTCGACCCCGGGGACGAGGTCCTCGTCCCCACTCCGTTCTGGACCACCTACCCCGAGGCCATCCGCCTCGCCGGCGGCGTGCCGGTCGAGGTCTTCGCCGGCCCCGAGCAGGGCTACCTCGTGACGGTCGACCAGCTGGCGGCGGCCCTGACGCCGCGCACCAAGGTGCTCCTCTTCGTCTCGCCGTCCAACCCCACCGGCGCGGTGTACGGCCCGGAGTCCGTGCGGGAGATCGGAGAATGGGCCGCGGCGCGCGGACTGTGGGTCGTCACGGACGAGATCTACGAGCACCTGACATACGACGGCGTCCCGTTCACCTCGATCGCGACGGCGGCCCCCGCCCTCGGCGACAAGGTGGTGATCCTCAACGGCGTCGCGAAGACGTACGCGATGACCGGGTGGCGCGTGGGCTGGATGATCGGGCCGAACGATCTCGTGAAGGCGGCGACCAACCTCCAGTCCCACGCGACGTCGAACGTCTCCAACGTGCCGCAGATGGCCGCCCTCGCCGCGGTATCGGGTCCGTTGACGGCGGTCGACGAGATGAAGGTGGCGTTCGACCGACGGCGCCGTGCCATGGTCTCGGGGCTCAACGCGATCGAGGGCGTCGAATGTCCCACGCCGCACGGCGCCTTCTACGCCTACGCGGATGTCCGGGGCCTGCTCGGTAGGAGCTTCGACGGCGCCACGCCCACCACGTCCGCCGAACTCGCCGCGCTGATCCTCGAGAAGGTGGAGGTCGCCGTCGTTCCCGGCGAGGCCTTCGGACCCAGCGGTTTCCTCCGGTTGTCCTACGCCCTCGGGGACGAGGATCTCGCGACGGGCGTGCGTCGACTGCAGGAGTTCCTTGGCTCCGCCCGCTGACGGTACTGCGAACCGTCCGGGCCGCGCGGGCGCACGGCCGGCGGCTGGTCAGAGCAGGCGGCGTTCCGTGGCCCAGCGCGTGAGTTCGTGGCGGGAGGACAGCTGCAGCTTGCGGAGGACCGCGGACACGTGGGTCTCGACGGTCTTGACGGAGATGAACAGCTCCTTGGCCGTCTCCTTGTAGCTGTAGCCCCGGGCGATCAGCCTCATGACCTCCAGTTCGCGGGCGGACAGACGATCGAGCTCGTCGTCGACGGCAACCGACGCCGTCCCGAACGCATCCAGGACGAAGCCGGCGAGACGCGGCGAGAAGACGGCGTCGCCCGAGGCGATGCGCTGCACGGCATCGGTGATCTCCGGGGCGGAGATGGTCTTGGTGACGTACCCGCGGGCCCCCGCGCGGATGACGGCGACGACGTCCTCCGCCGAGTCCGACACGCTGAGGGCCAGGAAACGGGAAGGGACACCGAGCCGGGAACACCGGTGGATGACCTCCGCGCCCCCTCCGCCGCGACCGCCCGGCAGGTGCACGTCGAGGAGGACGACGTCGGGCCGCGTGGCATCGATCACGGCTTCCGCCTCCTCGACCGTCGCCGCTTCACCGAGGACGCGGATCACGGGTCCGAGCGCCGCGCGGAGCCCTGCGCGGAAGATCCCGTGGTCATCGACGATGACCACGGAGACGGTTCCCGGCGCTGATGCCTCCATCAGTGCGTTCTCGCGGTCCATGTGTCTCCCCTCCGGCCGTCGGCCGTCCGTCCTGCCGTCGTCGTACTGGGCTGTGGTCCCATCGTGCCGGATCCTGCCGCCGGGCGGCCCGGGAACCCGGCGGAGGGCAGCGTCCTCATGCGGGGATGCCGGTGGCCCGGGGCAGGCGGAGCCGCACCTCGGTGCCATCGGCGTCGCTGCGGAGTTCCGCCGTTCCGCCGTGGCGCTGCATCCTGCTGTGGATCGACTCCCGGATGCCCAGGCGGTCCGCCGGGACGTCCGCCGGGTCGAAGCCCGGGCCGCGGTCCCGCACGAAGACCTCAACGGTCTCCGGCCCCGCCTCGAGGTACACCGACACGGCGACCCCCGCGTGCTTCGCCGCGTTCAGCATGGCTTCCCGTGCCGCCTGGGCGAGGGCGTCCTCGGCGGGACCCAGGCCGGCGTCGCCCACGGCGACGACGGTGACCGGGTGCCCGTACAGGTCCTCGATCTCGCCGGCCATGGCGCGGAGCCGCTCGGCGAGGCTGACGGGGTCCCGCCCGGGATCCGCGAACAGCCACTGGCGCAACTCGCGCTCCTGGGCCCGGGCCAGGCGCAGCACGTCCGTCTCCGAGTCCGCCCGGTTCTGGATGAGCGCCAGGGTCTGCAGCACCGAATCGTGGAGGTGGGCGGCGATCTCGGCACGCTCCGTCTCCCGGACGCGGGCTGCCTGCTCGCTTTCCAGGTCGCGCCAGAACTTGAGGCCCCACGGGGCGAGGACCAGCCCCACCCCCGCGAGGACGGCGAGGACGGCGACGAGGGTGGCCATGGTCAGGGTCCACGAACCGCTGCTGGAGAGAGCGACGAGGACCCCCGCGATGACGAGGACCATGCCCGCGAACAGGCGCAGCGCGCCGCCCGCCCGCTCGGCACCGGCCCGGTTCATCACCCGTGCCCGGCGGACGTCGTCGAGCTGGGACCAGGCGAGGGCAGCGCCCGTGGCGACGACCGCGATCGGGACGAGGAAGCCCCAGTCGACCCGGACACCGAGCAGTTGCACCACGACGACGGCCGCTGCGACCAAGAGCGCGGTCCCGAACAGGATCTCCCGGTGCCCCGAGCGCTCCGTCCTGTCACGCCAGGAGTCCGTGCCGAACGGGTCGGCGTCGACGGGCAGTGCTCCCGCTGGGACCGGGCCCGAGGGATTGGTGTCGGAGGGGGCCGCTCCCGGGCCGGCTCGCCCGGCGAGGGAGTCCGTGGTCCGGCCCGCACCGTCGGCACCAGCCTGCGGACCCGTCGCGCCGACGTCGTGCATGAACGCGGCGGGACCCCTCCGGCGTCCCGCCGCCGCGGCCCTGTCCGACGCCGTCGGGACGAAGATCCAGAGCCATGCGTACAGGAAGACGCCGGCGCCCGAGGCGAGGGTCAGGACCGCCATGCCGACCCGGACCCAGGACCGGGGAATCCCCAGATGAACTGCGAGGCCCGCACAGACGCCGGCGATGACGCCGTCGGACGTGCGGAGCAGCGGGGGTCTCATGCCCTCATCAAAGCACGCTGCGGTCCGCTCCGGGACGGTCCCGGAGCAGATTCAGGGCACACTCAGGGTTCGATCAGGGTAGGCCCCGATAGCCCTGTCCCGGCGGCGGCGGGAAGGATGGGGGCATGACCTCAGAACCACCACCAGGCGGGCCGTCCTGGCACGAAGAACCGGCCGCATCGCACCCTGCGGGACCTCCCGACTCGTCGTCGTTCTTCCGCTGGTTGCGGGGCCTCGACATCACCCGGGCCCCCGACCGATGGGTCGGCGGAGTCGCCGGCGGCGTGGCCCTGCGCACGGGCCTGGACATCGCACTCGTCCGCGGACTGATCGTGATCCTCGCAGTCTTCGGCGGTATCGGCGTGCTGCTGTACGGGCTCGCCTGGGCACTGCTCCCCGAGCCCGACGGGCGCATCCATGTGGAGCAGGCCGGCCGTGGCTCCTGGACCTCGGGCCTGACCGGCGCGGCAGCGTTCGTGGCGATCGGCCTCTGGCGGCCGAACCTGCCCTTCCTCGATGGCGGCGGCACGGGTGGCCTGCTGTGGACCCTCTTCTGGATCGGCGCCGTCGTCCTCTTCGTCTACTGGATCATCAACCGCTCCGCGGGAGGACAGGCCCGCCGGGACCTCCGCGGCGGCCCGTCGGACCCCGACAGGCCGGGGAGGGGACCAGTGCCACCGCCAGGACCCGGACCGACGCCGGGCACGCCGGGCCGTCCGGCCCCCACCGGACCGCCCTCGGCTGGCCCCGACGGTGAAGGACCCGCGGGCCCCCCTGCGGATATCGGCGGACCTGCAGCACCTTCCGATGCGCACTCGCCGAGGGACGGCTCCCCCGGCTCCCCCGGCTCTTCCGCATCGTCCGCCGGCCGCATCGGATCCGTCCCGGAGCGCGTCGGCGGAACGGACGGGGCCGGGGATGACGGGGCCGGCGACCGCGCTTCCGACGCTTCCGACGCTTCCGACGCTTCCGACGCTTCCGTGCACCGCACCGTCCCCCTGCCGTACCGGCCCCGCACCTGGGCCACGGCGGACCCGTGGACGGAGCAGGCGCACGCGACGCCGCCGTTGCCCTACGAGCCCGGCGCATCGTCCTGGTCCGGCTCCACCTATCCGGTGTCCTACCCCGGTCCCGTCACCGGCCCCCCACCGGTCGGCCGGTTCCGGCCGCCCCGGCCTTCCGGTCCGGCCACCGCACTCCTGGTCGGCGGCGCCCTCATCGCCGGGACGACCCTCCTCGCCCTCGACTACGTCGGCATGCTGAACCTCGCCGATCCGGTCGTCGTCGCCCTCGCAGCGGCCTCCATCGTCCTCGCCCTCGGCGTCATCGGGCTCGGTATCCGCGGGCGGACCTCCGGGTTCGTGGGATTCACGGCGGCACTCGCCGTCATCGGCGCACTGGTCGCGTCCTTCACGATCGGCGGCGGCGCGTGGATCATCACGCAGGAGTCGAGGATCGGGCCGGCTTCGCCGCAGACCGCCTCGAACGGTTACAGCGTCCTCGCCGCGCAGGCCACCATCGACCTCACCCGTATGCCCCCTCTGTCCGGGGATCTCGTGGTGCCGGTGAACTCGCTCGCCGGCGCCGTCACCGTGGTGGTGCCCTACGACGTCCCCGTCGAAGTCCGCACGCGGATGGCACTCGGCAGCGTCGGCACAGGCGGCACCCTGGAAGGGCCTGACGGCTCGTCCGCGGAGCCACAGAGCGACGGCGGTGTCCTGCAGGTGCAGAACGGGACACTGAACCCCGATGCCACCGGATCCGCGATCATCCTCGACGTGCGGGGCGCGATGAGCGACGTCAGGATCGTCACCGCACCCGGGACCGACGACACCTCACCGAACGGCCGTCCTACCCCGACCGGAGACACACCATGAGCACCGCCCTGAACGGACCGAAACGCCGTCCCCGCCTCGTGACGATCGTCTGGGGGTCGGTGATCCTCGCCATCGCCTCCCTCCTCCTGGTCAGCCAGTTCGTGCAGCTGTCCGTCGACCCGGTGATCGTGGCCCTGGGCCTGCTCGTCGGCGTCGGCCTGGCGCTCGTCACCGGCGGCATCCTGTCCCTGCGCTCCGGGCCGACCGAGAACGGCCTGGACGAACGTCACGACGACACCCTGTCCGGATACTGATCCCAGCCGGAATACTGATCACGACCTACCCATTCGCCCCAGAACCGAAAGGCATGCCATGCAGTCCTTCTACCGTATCCTCCGCTCCTCGCCCATCAAACGCGCTCCCGGGGGCCTCCTCGGGGGGATCGCTGCCGGCATCGCACTGCAGTACGGCTGGCGCGTGACCTACGTCCGCATCGCGATCCTGCTGAGCTTCCTGCTCCCCTTCATCGGCCTGCCGCTCTACCTCGTCCTCTGGCTCCTGCTCCCCACGACGGAAGGCAGCATCGCCCTCGAGAAGCTCCTCGCCGGAGGCTAGGAGCGGCCGGCCATCAAGGGGCACCCGCCGCACAGCGGGTGCCCCTTCCTGCTGCCTGACCTGCAAGGATGGATGACGTGCCGAAGACTCCCGCTACCCGTAGCTTCCCCCGCCTGCTCATCGCGTCCTGCGCCTTCCTGTTCGTCTCCGGCTACTTCGTGGTGCGGTTCCCGGACGTCGAGGGCGCGAGTTACGCGTCCTACGGCTTCAACCTCCTGATCGCCCTGCCGGCGTTCGTCGCGCTCGTGCACCAGCTCGGTGCCGCGCGGGGCGCCGCGGCCCTCGCGGCCGTGTCCGTCTTCGGCTACCTGATCGAGGGCTTCGGCGTCGCGACCGGCATGCCGTACGGCGAGTTCTACTACGGCGAACCGCTGGGCCCCACCATCCTCGGGCTCGTCCCCTACCTGCTGCCCCTCTCCTACGTACCGCTGGTCATCGGCGCGGTGGCCGTCGTCTCGGGCGGCGGGAGCGCCCTGCGGAGGATCCTGCTCGGCGGGCTGCTGCTGGTGGTCATCGACGGCGTCCTCGATCCCGGGGCGGTGTCCCTCGGCTTCTGGATCTGGCCGGGCGGCGGCCCCTACTACGGGGTCCCGCTCTCGAACTACGGCGGCTGGCTCATCTCCGGGCTCGTCGCCTCCGCCCTGGTGACCTGGATCGGCGGGCGACGCCTGACCGATCGCCCGCTCCGCCCGGGCCTGCTCGACAGCCTGCTCGTCTCCATGTTCCTGTGGCTCGGCGTCTGCATCTTCTCGGGACTCGTCTTCCCGGCGGTGCTCGCCGCTGCCCTGATCGTCCTCGTGGCGCGCCGACGGCTGCAGCTCACGCGAGCCGCGATGTCGTCCGCGCCGGCCACGGGCGACACGACGGTGGACGCCGCACAGCAGGCCTGAGCCCCTCCGCCCGAAGACGACGGCCGGGCGGCCGGGAGTCAGGCGTCAGGCGGTCCGGCAGCCAGGCCGACCAGCAATCAGGCGGTGGGCCCCAGGCGGGTCAGCAGTTTCTGCGTGGACATCATCGCGCCTCCGAGGACCGCGGGCAGGCCGCCGCCGGGGTGGACGGACGCCCCGACGCGCCACAGCCACGGTCGTAACGGATCCGAGTAGGGCGGGAGGTGGAACGGCCCGCTCATCCACGTCGGCCGCACGGCTCCGTAGAGCGCCCCGCCGGCCGAGCCGCGCTCGCCGAAGTAGCCGGGGTCGAGGATCTCGTGGCCGGCGAAATAGTCCTCGATGGGGTCGGGCAGCCCGAGGACGCGCGTCGTCCGATCGAGCTCACGTCGCACGAACGGGTCGTCGAGCGAGTACTTCCTGCCGTTGGCCGGCGCCGTGAGGAGCAGTGCGAGCGTCGCCGACTCGTTGGGGTAGACGCCGTGCGCGGGGTAGTAGTTCGCGAAGGCCATGGTCTGCTCGGGCTCGTGCCCGGCCTCCAGGCTCGCGTAGAGCGCCGCCGGGTCGTCCGGCATGACCACGCCGTGGCGGGCCGTCCCCTCGGGAAGGGGCCGGGCCAGGACGGCGTAGATCCCGACTGCCGAGCAGGTGAGCTTCCGCGGCGTCCGTGGGGTGCGCCCGGCGAGGAGCCCCGACAGGCGGTGCGCGTCGAGGCCGCTGACGACGGCGTCGGCCGGGTAGCTGCCCTCGGTCGTGGTGACCCGCCGTCGTCCGATGCCCTGGACGGGCTCGCCCGTGCGGATCTCCACGCCGGCGTCCTCGGCGAGGCGCTGGAGTGCCAGCACGAGTTCGTAGATGCCGCCCTCGGGGATCCAGACGCCGTCGTGGGCCATGATGGCGGGCATGCTCGCGTAGAGGGCCGGCGTCCGGGTGGGGCTGACGCCCGCGTTGAGCGTGTGGATCGCGATGACCTCGCGGAGGCCCTCGGGCAGCCACGACAGGCTGTTCAGATAGCTCCGCGTGGTGAGCCGGCGCCCGTACAGCCCGCCGAGTTTCGCCAGCGCGGGGTAGGAGGACTTCTCGAGCGGTCCCGTGGTCAGCAGGCGCGACACGTCGTCCCCGAGGACGCCGTGCTCAGCCGCGAAGCGCGTCCAGGCCGGGTGCCACGGGTGTCCCTCAGGCACCGGCAGGGCGCACGCCTCGCCGCGGTAGTAGTAGGTCCCGACCTCGGGGAGCCGTTCGAGCCGGAGGCGCGCGATGTCCGCGGCGGGCGTCGCGTCGGTGGGTGCGACGGCGTCGAGGAGGCGGAGGAGTTCCTGCCACACGCTCGGGAAGGTGAAGAGCGACGGCCCTGTATCCATCCGCTGCCCCGAGACCTCGACGCGGCGGCTCTTGCCGCCTACGTGGTCCGACGCCTCCACCAGCGTCACGCCATGGCCTGCACGCCCGAGGAGCGCGGCCGCCGTCAGGCCGCCGATCCCCCCACCGACGACGACGATCCGGCTCATCGGTAGAGTCCCAGCGTCAGGGCGACGACCAGTTGGACGCCCGCGACCGTCCCGGCCACGTAGGGGAAGGCGATCGAGTACCGGTACAACCGGTGGCCCGTCTCCGGGCGGGGATCCCGGTACAGGCCCAGCAGCAGCCAGCCCGCGATCAGGGTGTTCACGACCGCGACCGGGATGTTGACCACGGCGAAGCAGGCCGTCGAGACAGCCCACCAGGCGCCGCTCCAGGCGACGACCCCGCGGGGCCCGAGCCGCACCGCCGTCGTCGTGATGCCCACTCCCCGGTCCTCGTCGATGTCCTGGACTGCGTCGTAGGTGTGCTTCGCCGCACTCCAGGCCATCAGGCCCAGCGCGGCGGCCCAGACCGGCGTGTCACCGAGGGCGTAGGGGACGAAGACGAGCGGGAACGCATACGCCGCGTTGCTCAGGGAGTCGAGGTACGGCCGGGCCTTGAAGCGCAGCGGCGGCGCGGAGTAGAAGACGAAGACGAGGGCGTACAACGCGATCCAGGCGAGGGCCGTCGGCGGGAGGGTGGCCGCGAACCATGCGAGGAACGGCAGGTTCGTGACGAGTACGGCGATCCAGATGGCTCGGACCTCCGAGGCCCTGATCCTGGCACCCTCGAGCGATCCCTTGCGGGGGTTCAGGGCATCGGTGTCCTGGTCGAAGATGTCGTTCACGCCGTAGATGAGCAGGTTGAACGGCAGGGTCAGCCAGACCAGCAGGGCCAGGGCCTCCCACTGCCAGAACGTCCCGGTGAGCCACATGCCGACGACGCCGGTGCCGAGGGTGTTGATCCAGAGGACCGGCCGGGAGATGTGGACCATGCGCAGCGCCGCTGGCGCAAAACCTGCCTGGGGCACTGCTGGTGTCCTCCTCGGACGGGCGACGCGCACCCAGGGGGCTGAGGCCCTCGTGCGCTGGATGGTCCCAGCCTACGTGGTCACCGACCTGCCCGGTGCCGGGCCCGGGGCGGTCGCAGCCTGTGAGAAGGGCGGCCCGTGTGTGTCTAGAATCATAGGCGGGCCCGACGGCGTGCTCCTGTTGCACCACCACACCCTCCTCGAAGGAACCCCACGCCATATGAAGATCGGAATCCTCACCAGCGGCGGCGACTGCCCCGGACTCAACGCGGTCATCCGCGGCGCTGTCCTCAAGGGCATCAAGGTCCATGACCAGGAGTTCGTCGGATTCCGGGATGGCTGGCGCGGCGTCGTCGAGGGCAACGTCGTCGGCCTCCCCCGGCATGCGGTCCGTGGCATCTCCAAGCAGGGCGGCACGATCCTCGGGACCTCGCGCACCAACCCGTTCGAGGGCAACGGCGGCGCGGACGTCGTCAAGGCGAACATGGAGCGCCTCGGCATCGACGCCATGATCGCGATCGGCGGCGAGGGCACGCTCGCTGCGGCGAAGCGGCTCACGGACCTCGGCCTGAAGATCGTCGGCGTCCCGAAGACGGTCGACAACGACCTCGACGCCACCGATTACACCTTCGGTTTCGACACCGCGGTGCAGATCGCCACCGAGGCCATCGACCGCCTGCGCACAACGGGCGAATCCCACAGCCGCTGCATGATCGCCGAGGTCATGGGCCGCCACGTCGGGTGGATCGCCCTGCACGCCGGCATGGCTTCCGGCGCCCACGCCATCCTGATCCCCGAGCAGCAGACCAGTGTGGAGCAGATCGCCGAGTGGGTGTCCACGGCCAACGCCCGCGGGCGCGCGCCCCTCGTCGTCGTCGCCGAGGGCTTCGTCCCCTCGCACATGGAGCAGGCGCACTCGGAGCGCGGCCTCGACACCTTCGGCCGCCCGCGGCTGGGCGGGATCGCGGACCAGCTCGCGCCGGAACTCGAGGCACGCACGGGCATCGAGACCCGCGCCACGATCCTCGGCCACATCCAGCGGGGTGGAGTCCCCTCGTCCTTCGACCGCGTGCTCGCCACGCGCCTCGGGATGGCCGCCGTGGACTCGGTGCGGGACGAGCTGTGGGGCACCATGGTGGCCCTCAACGGCACGGAGATCGCCCACGTGGGCTTCGATGCGGCGCTCGGCAACCTCAAGCGGGTCCCGCAGCACCGCTACGACGAAGCCTCCATCCTGTTCGGCTGACCCGTGGAACTCGATCCCGGCACGGTCTCGATCATCCAGCTCGCCTGGTCGCGGCTGCTCGGGCTCGACGACGGCACCATCGCCGAGGGCTCCGACCGCCTGTACTCGATCGACGACGACGCCCCGGTCCTGACCTTCGTGACCCTGTTCGGCCGCGAGGTGCTCCGGGGACCCGGCTGGGCCATCGACGCGGGACGCAGTATGTCCGGGACGGAGCTGCGCAGCCACTCGACGCTGCTCACGCTCAGCCGGGAGCATGGCGGACGCGGGCTCGGTGAGGCCCAGCTGTACTTCTGCGACGACCTGCCGCGGTTCGAGGGACCGCCTGCCGTCGTGTCCGGGGAGGCTTCGCTCGTCCGCGAGCTCGAGCGCCGGTGCCCGCCCGACGACGTCGCCGAAGCAGGCCTGGCCGCGGTGGACCACCCGTTCGTACTGGTCGACGAGGGCGCCGACCCCGACGCCCGGCCCACTCCTCTCGCCGGTGCCGGCTACGACATCTGGCAGGGCATCCTGGCGCACATCGCGGTCATCACCCCGCCCGAGGAACGGCGTAAGGGCTATGCCGGGCGGGTGGCCGCCGTCGCGGTCGAGGACGCCATGGCCGCGGGACTCGTGCCGCAGTGGCGCGCGAGGACGGACAACACGGCCTCCCAGCGGACCGCGCGCCGGGCCGGCTTCGCCTTCGCGGGTACGCAGACGTCGGTCCTCCTGGGCGCCTGAGGGCTTCCGTCCGCTCCTGCCTGCGTCCGGAGTACGGGGCCCGGCTGCTCCTCGCCTGCGTCCGGCGTGCGGAACCGGGGGCTTCGACGCCGCCCGCGCCGCGTCCTGTCGCGACACGCCGCCGCGGGACGGCATCCGACGGCACAGTCCCCGAATCCGGTCCGGGCAGATGAACGCGGGGCGGACTGTGGGCAGGGCGGGTACAGGCGCCGGGTAGGGCTGCCTAGCCGAGCAGCTCCAGGAGTTCCGTCCGCCCGAACATCTCGGCCGCGGCCCGGGCCGAGGGTGTCCCGGCGTCGGCGTCAGCGCCCGCCTCGACCAGCAGCCGCACGACGTCGTCGTGCCCTTTGAAGACGGCACCCGCGAGGGGGGTCTGCCCTCGGTCGTTGACCTGGTCCGCTTCCGCCCCGCGCGCCAGGAGGTCACGGACGATCGCCGGATGGCCGTTGTACGCGGCGAGCATCAGGAGGCTGTCGCCCGCGGTGTTCGTCAGGGTGAAGGGCACCCCGGCATCGAGGTACCGCACCAGCGTGGCGTTGTCGCCTGCCCGTGCGGAGTCGAAGAGGGCGTGTGCGAGGGCGATCGCGGCGGCCGCACCGGCGTCGTCCGCTGCCGCGGCGTCGTCCGTGAGGCCCTGACCGCCGTCGTTCCCGGCGCTCATCGCGGAGCCTTCAGGAATCCCGCGGCCCGGCCGACGACCTGCCCGGCATCCGGTGCCACGATGACCTCCTGGCCGGCGGCGTAGGCCTCGTCCCCGTCCTGCACGAGCAGATCGGCGGACGCATCGACGGAGCGCTTGAGCACGGCGAGGGCGATCGGGCCCATCTCGTAATGGTGGCCGACGGACGTCACCCTGCCCACCGTGCGCCCCTCGCTGAGGACCGGGCTACCGGGCGCAGGAAGGGTGTGCTGGCTGCCGTCGAGGTGCAGGAAGGTGAGCCGGCGCGGCGGATGCCCGAGGTTGTGCACACGGGCGATCGTCTCCTGGCCCTTGTAACAGCCTTTCGCGAGGTGGACGGCCGTCCGCATGAGGTCGAGCTCGTGGGGGATGGTCTTCTCGTCGGTCTCGAAACCGGGTCGCGGACGCCAGGCGGCGATGCGCAGTGCCTCGCCGGCCAGCGAACCGGCCAGGCCCAGTCCCGTGGCGGACACCGCGGCTTCGAGTTCTCCGCGCGGGACGAGGTATTCGAACCAGGGCCGCTCGCGACCCGGGTGCCCGCCTTCGTCGACGACCGCATACGAGTAGCCGCCGGGGGCGACGGCGGGCCACGGGTCCTCCCACACGACGGCGTCGTCCGCCAGCCCAGGCAGGGCCCGCGTCGCGCCGAGCACCGCCCAGGCCTCCGTGGCGTCGGTGACCTCCACGCGGAGCATGAACTTCATGCGCTCCAGCCAGGCGGCCAGCGGCGCCGCCTCGCCTCCCTCGGTGATGAGCCAGGTGGTCGCGCCGTCGTCGACGACATGGGCCGCATACTCGATCCGGCCCTGCACGGTGAGGAGCAGCGTCTCGGAGCTCCGGCCGGGCCGGAGGTCGAGGAGCAGCTGGGAGGAGAGCGTGTTCAGCCAGCTCAGGCGGTCGGGTCCGGAGACGGTGACCACGCCGCGCTGCGACAGGTCGACGACGGCCTCGCCTGCCGCCAGGAGCCGCTGCTCGCGGAACGGGTCGCCGTAATGGGATGCCACGGCGGCGTCGGCTCCGCCGCCCTCGACGGCACCGGGTCGGTTCAGCAGGGGGCTTCGTGAGGTCATGACGATACAACGCCTTCCAGGCGGGACTATTCCGGGGTGTCGCCCGAACGGGCTACAGCTGCTTCAGGAGATCTTCTTCAGGATCGCGGAGGCGTGGGCCTCGAGGGAGTTGCCCTGGGCCGCGACGTCCCAGCGCCAGTACAGGTTGCCTTCGACCAGACCGAACAGGCGGGTGGCGGCCGCGTACTCCTTGGAATGCTGGCCGCGCATCACGAGGTCCGTGCTGAGCTGGATCTGCGGTCCCTTGATGCTCCCGTAGTAGAGCTCGGCAATGCCGCCGGGGTGCACCACGGTGGCCGTGATGTCGAAGCCGCCGGTGTCGTTGCGGAACTCCTCGACCTCGTCGGCGGTCTTGAGGGCCGGGACGATGTCCGCGGGGCTGAGACCGGGCCCGACGTCGGAGTCGTTGAGCTTGCGGTCGAGCGCCCAGAAACCGGTCTCGACCGACAGGGGGCGCAGTTGCGCGCCCTGCTCATCGATGAGCCAGGATTCGGCGCTGTACTGCAGGTACGGCAGACCGTGCTGTGAGAACACGACGCGCTGCGAGAAGCGCTCCGAGTCGGCGGTACCTTCACCGAGCATCCCCGTCCCCTCCCAGGTTCCGAGGAGCCACGACAGTGGGACGAGCTCGGGTGTCAGGTCGGTGGGCAGGTCGATCGACATAGGGCCTCCGGGGTCAGTCGGCTACTTCTGGCCCTTGTACAGGCGCGTGATGACGAGGGCCGCGAAACCGGCCATGCCGAGACCGGCGACGACCAGCAGCGAGATGAAGAAGATTTCAAGGGCAAGGATGGACATGCTCCCATCCTAACGCCCGGTCCGGACAGCAGGGGAACGTGCGCGGGGGTCGCCCGCCCTGCCCGGTCGCACGGCACGCCCCCGGGCTCGGAGGCCCCGCTCAGGCCAGGAACAGCGTGTCGAGGAAGTACACGACGGCGCCGATCGCGAGGACGGGGGTGACTCCGGCCGCGATGGCTGCGATCCGGTTGATCGGTGCCTCCCGGGCGACGAGCAGCCGCCGGGTCCCTGCGATCACGGCGCCGCAGGCAAGCCCCACGACCGCGGCGGCGAGCGCCGGCACATCGGTGAAGAGCAGCGCACCGAGCGGGCCGGCGAGCGCGCCGAGCACGACGGCGGCGGGGGCGACGAGCCGGTCCGGCAGGGGCAGCAGGCACACGGCGATCGCAACAAGGATGCTGACTCCCGTCACGAGCGTCATGCCGGAGTCGGCCGCGTTGACGGCCAGCCGATCCGTGGCCACCCAGCCCGAGCCCATGCTCACGGCCACGACGCCGGAGCTCGCCCCGAGGGTCGATTCCAGCCGCAGGCTCTGGCCGGTCCCCCGCAGGAGCTGGATCATGAAGACCCCACCGACGCCGAGTGCCACGGACGCCGGGAACCAGGCCAGGAAGAACGGCCCGGGGACGGTGGCGGAGAGGACGACGGCGAGCAGTGCGGCGAGTCCGATCGCAGCCGACAGGCTCTTCTTGGCCGGTACGCGGAGAATGTGGGGCCACCCGACGGCGGCTAGGACGCAGAGCACGCCGACGGTCACCGCGACGGCCGTCTGGGAGATATAGGAGGACGCGACGATCGCCCCGGTCGCGATGGCCGCGGCACCGGCCGCTGCGGCCACACTCGTCCTCTTCACCCCAGCAATACTGCCCTACCCGCGCGGGTGCGGGAAAAGGCCGCGCTGCCCGGGGTCACCGGTCGTGTGGTGCATCACAGGCCGGAGGCTATACTTGACCAAATTTCGACCGCACCCGCCTCCCCGTCCGGGGGGAGGGCGCAGCTGCCCGATGATGCGCATCCCCGACCCGTGGAGGACACATGCCGCACATCCTGATGCTCACCAACACCACCGGCTCGTCCGTGGACATCCTGCCGGCCCTGGAACTGCTCAATCACAAGGTGCACATCCTCGCGGCGGAACCCACCGCACTCCTCGAGACGGAACCCTGCGACGTCGTTCTCGTCGATGCCCGGAAGGACCTCGTCGGTGCGCGGTCCCTCACCCAGCTCCTGAAGGCCACCGGGCTCAGCGCCCCGCTCGTCCTCGTGCTCACCGAGGGTGGCATGGCGGCGGTCGCCGCGAACTGGCTGGCGGACGACGTCGTCCTCGATTCGGCGGGCCCGGCGGAGGTGGAGGCACGCCTGCGTCTGGTGATCGCGCGTTCGACGGCGGCCAGCGAGGAGACGAGTACCGAGATCCATGCGTCCGGCGTGGTGATCGACGAGGCGAGCTATACGGCGCGGGTGGGCGGCGAGCCACTGAACCTGACCTACAAGGAGTTCGAACTCCTCAAGTACCTCGCGCAGCACCCAGGGCGGGTGTTCACCCGCGACCAGCTCCTGCACGAGGTATGGGGGTACGACTACTACGGGGGCACGCGCACCGTCGACGTCCATGTGCGGCGGCTGCGGGCGAAACTCGGCTCCGACCACGAGCAGCTGATCGGCACCGTCCGGAACGTCGGGTACCGCTTCACCCTGACCCGCCTGCCCGAGGACCGCAGCCCGGTCAACCAGGACGCCTGACCACACGCGAAAGCCCCCTCCACCCGCGGGTGGAGGGGGCTTTCGGTGTTTCCGGCCGGGCCGGCAAGAGTGGAGGACATACGGGTCGAACGTATCGCGGGCGCCCCACTGGCGCATCCCCCTCGAGCAGTTCCCGACACTACCGCACCCGGAGGGCGACTGCCAAACCGGACGGCCGGCGCAGGACTAGGCTGGGCGCATGACCGCCGCTCAGCACGCCCCCACCTGGTCCGTCGGCAGGATCACCGGCGCCCCGCCCACGGACGTCGTTGACGAGGTACGTCGTCTCGCCGCGTCAGCCGCCGAGGCCGACGGCAACCCGCCGCTGTCCGAACAGACCCTCCTCACCCTGCGCGCCCACGACGCCGCCGACCGCCTGCTCGTCCTCACGGCCCGCACCTCCGAGGCGCCGGACAGCGAACTCGCCGGGGTCGCCGTCGTCACGCACGGCGCCGAGGACGGCGCCGTGCTCGAACTCGTCGTCCGGCCCGACTGCCGCGGCGAGGGCGCCGGGACGGCCCTGATCGAGGCGGTCCTCGCCGAGGGGATCTCCGACCTCCGCGGCTGGTCGCACGGGAACCATTCCGCCGCAGCAGACCTGGCCGACCGCTTCGGCTACGGCCCGGTGCGCGAACTGTGGAGGATGCGCCTGACACGCGCCGCCGTCACGGAATCGGTCCCCGCACTCCGGCTGCCCGACGGCGTCGTCCTGCGGGCGTTCGTCCGCGGACAGGACGAGGGGGCGTGGCTCGCGGCCAACGCGGCGGCCTTCGTGCACCACCCCGAACAGGGCGCCACCACGCGCGCCGACCTGGACGCGCGGATGGACGAGGACTGGTTCGACGCCGCCGGTTTCATCCTCGCCGTCCGCGAGGACGACGGCGCCCTGCTCGGCTTCCACTGGACCAAGGTCCACCCCGCGGTGGGTGCCCACCCGGCGATGGGAGAGGTGTACGTGGTCGGCGTGACCCCGGAAGCGCAGGGCATGGGCCTCGGCAAGGCTCTGACGATCGCCGGCATCGAGCACCTCCACGCCCGGGGCCTGCAGGCGATCATGCTGTATGTCGACGCCGACAACACCGCCGCCGTGGCGCTCTACCGTACGCTCGGGTTCACGCGCTGGGACGTCGATGTCATGTATGCGGCCAAGGCGGCGCAACCCACCTTGTAAGGTTGTTTTCGAGGTGTCCCCGGCCGGTCGGAGCGGGGTTCCCGTGACCATGACCGCCCACGCTGCAGGAGACGCAATGGATTCAGGAATCAAACGCCGGGGTGCGTCACTGTACGGGTCCTCCGAGACGGCTCCGGCCCGGGCCACCCAGGACCGCATCGACATCCCGGAGTTCGCGCCCAGCCTCCTGCCGTCCGGCGATATCCGGGCCGACCGTTTCCTCGACCGCGAGATCAGCTGGCTCGATTTCAATGCCCGCGTCCTCGAGCTCGCGGAGGACCCTGAGCTCTTCCTCCTGGAGCGGGTCGGTTTCCTGTCGATCTTCGCGTCGAACCTCGACGAGTTCTTCATGGTGCGGGTCGCCGGCCTCAAGCGCCGGATCGCCACGGGGCTCGCGGTACCCTCGGCTGCGGGCCTCAGCCCCATCGAGCAGCTCGAGAAGATCATGCAGGACGGCTATCAGCTCCAGCAGCGCCACGCCGCCGTCTTCGCCGACCACATCCGGCCCGCCCTCGCCCAGGAGCAGATCCACCTCACGACCTGGGAGGAGCTGGACGACGCCGCACGCGCCGAGCTGCACAAGATCTTCGCGGAGAAGGTCTTCCCGATCCTCACGCCGCTCGCCGTCGACCCCGCCCACCCGTTCCCCTACATCTCGGGGCTGTCCCTCAATCTCGCCGTCGTGGTCCGTAACCCGGTCAGCGAGAAGGAACTCTTCGCCCGCGTGAAGGTGCCCGACCAGCTTCCGCGCCTCATCTCCGTGGACGGGCCGCGCGCGGGCAACGTCGCCGGGCGCATCGCCCGCTTCATCCCGCTCGAGGAAGTCATCGCCGTCCACCTGGACCAGCTCTTCCCCGGCATGGAGGTGCTCGAGCACCACCTCTTCCGGGTCACGCGCAACGAGGACCTGGAGGTGGAGGAGGACGACGCCGAGAACCTGCTGCAGGCCCTCGAGAAGGAACTGCTGCGCCGGCGGTTCGGGCCGCCCGTCCGCCTCGAGGTCACCACGGACATCAACCCCAGCATCAGGGCGTTGCTGTCACGGGAACTCGGCGTGGAGGAGGACGAGGTCTACAACCTCCCGGCGCCCCTGGACCTGCGGGGCCTCAGCGTGATCGCGGGGATCGACCGTGGCGACCTGCACTTCCCCAAGCACGTCCCGCACACCAGCCGCTACCTCAACGAGAGCGAGACGTCGAAGGCCGCGAACGTCTTCGCCGCGATGCGCCGACGGGACATCCTGCTGCACCACCCGTACGACTCGTTCTCCACCTCCGTGCAGGCGTTCCTGGAACAGGCGGCCGCCGACCCCAAGGTGCAGGCGATCAAGCAGACGCTGTACCGGACGTCGGGCGACTCCCCCATCGTCGACGCCCTGATCGACGCCGCCGAGGCGGGCAAGCAGGTTCTGGCGCTCGTGGAGATCAAGGCGCGCTTCGACGAGCAGGCCAACATCTCCTGGGCCCGGAAGCTGGAACAGGCCGGCGTGCATGTGGTGTACGGCATCGTGGGGCTCAAGACGCACTGCAAGCTCTCGCTCGTGGTGCGGCAGGAGATCGACGGCCTGCGGCGCTACTGCCACATCGGCACCGGGAACTACCACCCGCGCACGGCCCGCTACTATGAGGACCTCGGCCTGCTCACCTCCAACGAGCAGGTGGGCGAGGACCTCTCGCGCCTGTTCAACCAGCTCTCCGGGTACGCCCCGAAGTCCACGTTCAAGCGCCTGCTGGTGGCACCGCGGTCCGTCCGCTCGGGCCTGATCGATCGCATCGAGCGGGAGATCGCGAACAAGAAGGCCGGGCTGGCCGCCCGCGTGATCATCAAGGTGAACTCCATGGTGGACGAGGCGATCATCGATTCGCTCTACCGTGCATCGCAGGCGGGCGTCCGGGTGGACGTGATCGTGCGTGGCATCTGCTCCGTGCGGCCCGGGGTCCCCGGGCTGAGCGAGAACGTCACCGTGCGCTCCGTGCTCGGCCGCTTCCTCGAGCACTCGCGGGTCTTCGCCTTCGCGAACGGCGGAGAGCCTGCCGTATTCATCGGCTCTGCGGACATGATGCACCGCAACCTCGACCGCCGGGTCGAGGCACTCGTGCAGCTCAGTTCGGCCGAGGACATCTCCTACCTGATGAACCTGATGGACCGGTACATGGACCCGAAGGTCTCCAGCTGGCACCTCGACGAGACCGGCTGCTGGACCCGGCACCACAAGGACGCCGACGGCACGCTGCTCGAGGACATCCAGTCGTCGCTGCTCGCCTCCCGCGCCCGCCAGCGGGCAGTGTCGCGCCGCTGATGGCCCCACCCACGAAGGACGCCACCACCGCCACGACGGCGACCGGCGGCACGGCGGTCGTCGCTGCCGGCACGCTGTGCTGGCGGATCGAGAAGGGCGCCCTCGAGGTCCTGATCATCCACCGCCCCCGCTACCACGACTGGTCCTGGCCGAAGGGCAAGCTCGATCCGGGAGAGACGACGCCCGAGTGCGCCGTCCGCGAGACCTTCGAGGAAGTGGGACTGAGCGTGAGGCTCGGCATCCCGCTGGCGACGATCACGTACCCGGTGAACTCCAGCGACAAGACGGTGTACTACTGGGCGGCGAGGATCGAACGGGCAACCCCCGTGCCGGACGGCAGCGAGGTGGACGGCGTGCGGTGGGTGTCCCCCGAGGAGGCGCGCTCCGTGCTGAGCAACCCGACCGACGTCGTGCCCCTCGATTCGCTCATCGAGGCGCACCGCGCGAGGAATCTCCAGACATGGCCCCTGATCGTGGTCCGCCATGCGAAGGCCAAGCCCCGTTCGTCGTGGAGCAGGGCCGAGGGCGAGAGGCCCCTCGCCGCCACCGGGCGCCGGCAGGCCACGGCGGTGAGCCGCCTGCTCCAGGCATGGACCCCCGAGCGCGTGGTGAGCAGCCCCTGGGTGCGGTGCGTCCAGACCATCTCGCCGTACGTCAAGCAGCGCAGCGCGAAGCTCAAGCTCATCGACGCCCTGACGGAGCACGACGCCAAGAGGAAACCCGCACGCACGCGGGCCGCCATCGAGCGGCTGCTGGACAAGCGCAGGCCCGTGGCCATCTGCACCCACCGACCGGTGCTCCCACTCGTCCTCTCGGTGTTGAGCGGACGCATGCCGGACCACCTTCAGGAGCTCCTGCCCGTCGATGAACCGCACCTCGCTCCCGGTGAGGCAGTCATCTGCCAGGTGAGCAGCGCCAACCAGGGTCGTATCGTCTCGGTGGAACAGTTCCGCGCCTACGACGACTGACCGCCTGGCCCGGTTCCTCACCGGGCGAGGATGGACAGTTCACCCGGCGTCAGCGGCCTGATCGCCCGCGTTCACGCCTCGTTCACCCGGAGTGCCTAGTGTCGGACCCTCACGCAGCGACCGGCACCGACGAGAGGAACGCTCCCATGGCCGATGTGAAGGGTCTCGTACGGGCACTCGCGCCGCACGAGATCGAGCAGATCCACCGGATAGGACCCTCCGGGCCGCTCACGCCGAAGCTCATGCACGCGATCGACCGCGCCGCCGGCGGGCCCGGCGAGGGCCGCGGGTACTACATCTACGGTCGACCTGCCGACCCCGATCGTCCGCGGCCGTTCGTCCTGCGCGACGACGTCTGCGCCGAGCTGTTCGGCGGCCACTAGGACGACCGTCGCCCCACTGGCTCCCGACATATTTCCAAGGCCGGATGGCCTCACGGCCCGGTCCTCGGGGACGATGGTGGCGTGAAGCGACTTCCCGGCACTCCGGCACTCGGCACGCCGTTCCCCGGCATGCCGGCCACGGCCGCTGAGCTTGGCACTCCGGCTCCCGGCAGGTTCCCCAGCATGCCGGCCACCGCGGCCGATCCTGCCGGCCTGCCACCACGCCCCGTCCTCCGGCTGCGACGGATCGGTCCCGGTTCCGACCTCCCGCCGACCAGCGTCATGCTCAGGCTCCTCGACGACGTCGAACGCGCGCGGGCAGCCCGGACCGTCGATCCCGCGCAGGCCGCGGCGTTCGTCGCGGGCAGGTTCCTCCTGCGTGCCCTCGCCGCCGACCTCCTCGGGACCCGAACCGGCCTTCTCATCTCCTGCTTCGCCTGCCCGGCCTGCGGACCGGACGGCGTGTCCGATCACGGCCGTCCGGAGTACCTGCTGTGCGGCGAACGCATACCGCTGGCACTCAGCCTGTCCCGGTCCGGCGGCTTCGCCCTGCTCGGGGCGCTCGGACCGCACGGAACGGGCGCTCCGGGCGCTCCGCACGCACCGGGCGCCCGTTCCGGACTCGGCGTGGATCTCGCCGAGATCGCCGCAGTCGACTTCGACGGCTTCGACGACGTGGCACTGACTCCTCGAGAGCGGCACACGCTCGGTCGGCTCCCGGTCGGCGATCGGAGTGCGGCCCGTGCACGCCTGTGGGCTCGCAAGGAAGCTCTGGTCAAAGCACTGGGCACGGGCTTCGCCGATCGCGGTCCGGACACGGTGGAGGTACTGCGGGAGCGCAGTATCACCGATCTTCCCTCCGTCGACGGGGTGCCACTGGAGCCCCTGGGCCTCGTGGCCGCTGTCGCCGTGGGACCTGGAGGACCTGGAGGAACCGCTCAGCCCTGAGGAACAGCTGGGCGCTGAGGAGCCGCCCGGCCCCCGGAGGACACGACCTTGGCGGGGCGATCGGCGCTGAGGAGCCGCCCGACCCCCGGAGGACACGATCCTCCGGCCGGGACCGGCTTGCCGTCGTCCGGGTGTCGGACGGCGCGCCTCACAGGGCGGGCAGTGCCTTCGAGAGCAGCCATGGCACCAGGAGGTCCCCGACGCCGGCACCGGGAAGCGTCCGCACCGCGAACGCGATGAAGTCCGCCGTGGTGGCCGTCCCGAAGCGGTGCTCACTGGACCAGGAACGCAGCAGGGCGAAGAAGGCGTCGTCGCCCGCGGCCTTCCGGAGCGCATGCAGCGTCAGGGCACCACGCTTGTAGACGCGGTCGTCGAACATGTCGGCGGCACCGGGGTCGGCCAGGACGAGGTCCTGGGGTGCCCGGCCCAGGCGCTGGTGGGTGGACCGCGCGTGGGCGTCCGCCGTCGTCGACCCGCTGGCCTCGGACCAGATCCATTCGGCATAGCAGGCGAAGCCCTCGTGCAGCCAGATGTCCTGCCAGCGCGCCGCCGTGACGGAGTTGCCGAACCACTGGTGCGCGAGCTCGTGGGCGATCAGCCGCTGCGCCTCCCAGTCCTGGTCGAGGTGGTTGCGCCCGACGATCGAGAGCGTCTGTGCCTCGAGGGGGATCTCGAGGTCGTCATCGGCCACGACCACCAGGTACTGCGGATAGGGGTAGGGGCCGAAGCTCTGTTCGAACACCGACATCATCTCGTGCTGCCGCGCCAGCGATGCCCTGGCCGAGGGGGCGAGGGCCGGCGGCACCGCGGCGTACTGGGGCACGGGGGTTCCCGGCTCGCGGGGCGCACCTGGGGCGGGCAGGCCGACGGCGGGCCTCGCGGGATCATTCAGCGCCATGAGGGAATAGCGACCGATCTGCACCGTCGCGAGGTAGGTGGCCATCGGTTCCGCCTGCTCGTAGGTCCAGGTGGTCCGGCTGGATCTGTCGATCCGTGAGACGAGGACGCCGTTGCAGATGGCCCGGTACCCGGCATTGGTGGTCACCGCGATCCGGTAGACCGCCTTCTGCGAGGGGTGGTCGTTGCACGGGAACCACGACGGCGCACCGACGGGCTGTCCGGCGACGAGGACGCCGTCGGTCAGTTCCTCCCACCCGATCTCGCCCCAGATCCCGGTAAGGGGCCGGGGGTTGCCCTCGTACCGGATGTCGAGCCGGAACGTGGAACCGGCCGGCACGGGGTCGCGGAACGCGATGACGAGCTTGCCTGCGCGGTCCTTGAAGGACCGGATGCGGGCGGTATCGGAGGTGATCCTGGTGGTACGGAGCCCTCGGAGGTCGAGTTCGAGCTGGTGCAGGCCCCGGTGCGCGGTCACGGTCAGGACGGCACGACCGCCCAGGCGGTTGCTCGAGAGCCGGTAGTCGAGGGCGAGGTCGTAGTGGTCGACCCGGTAGGAGGTGCTGCCGTTGGTCGGGGTGTACGGGTCAGGCGCAAAACTCTCGGAACTGGTGCTCACGCACCGTCTCCCGGACCCGACCAGGAGCTGACCGGGTTCCCCATCCAGTAGGTCCCTGCCGGGACGGTCTCGCCGCGCATCACGAGGGACGCCGGCCCCACGGTGGCGCCCGGGTCGATACGCGCTGCGGGCAGGATCACGCTGTGCGGGCCGAGGGTTGCGCCTGCGGCGAGCTCCACGGTGTCCATGCTCATGATCCTGTCATGGAAGAGATGGGTCTGCACGACGCATCCGCGGTTGACAGTGGACCCGGTGCCGAGAGTCACCAGATCGGCTTCGGGCAGCCAGTAGCTCTCGCACCAGACACCGTGTCCGATCTTCGAGCCCAGGGCCCGCAGCCACCAGACCAGCGACGGGGTTCCGCTGGCGGCCCGGGCGAACCACGGGGCGCTGACGCTCTCGATGAAGGTGTCCACCACTTCGTTGCGCCAGATGAAGGAGCTCCACAGCGGGTGCTCGCCCGCCCTGATCCGCCCCACCAGCAGCCACTTCGCGACGACGGCGCTCGCAGCGGCGACCGCACCCAGCACCGTGAACACGACGCCGCTCAGCAGGGCCGCCACGAGGTAGCCGCCCCACAGGGCGAGCGCGTCGAAGGCCACGAAAGCTGCGGCGGCGATCGTGACGGTGAGGATGACCGGCACCACGCGGCACAGTTCCCAGAACGCACGCGCCGCCTTCAGGTGGCCGGGTGGCTGGAACGTGCGGCTCTGGTCCCCCGTGACGGCGAGCCGGCGCAGGCGGGAAGGTGGGCTGCCCAACCAGGAGCTGCCGGCCTTGGCCTTCGCCGGCGTGGCCGACAGCACCGCGACGAGCGAGTTCTTCGGTACGCGACGTCCCGCCGACGTCATGCCCGAATTGCCGAGGAAGGCGCGCCGGCCGATCTTCGCGGGCGCGATGCGCAGGTATCCCCCGCCGAGCTCGTAGGAGGCGACCATGGTGTCGTCCGCGAGGAAGGCACCCTCGCCGATCGTGGTCATCTTCGGGATGAGGAGCACCGTGGACGCCTCGACGTTCCGGCCCACCCGCGCACCGAGGAGTCGCAGCCACACGGGTGTGAACAGGCTCGCGTAGAGCGGGAAGAGGAGGTCCCGTGCCATGTCGAGGGTGCGCTCCGTGGCCCAGATCTGCCAGCCGATGCGGCTGCGCGCAGGGTAGTGGCCCTCCTGCAGGCCGATGCCCAGCATCCGGACCGTGGCGAGCACGAGGGCTGCGTTCACGACGAGCCAGAGGACGGCGGCGAGCGCCACCGGTCCTGCGAGGGACGGCCACGCCGAGGACAGGGAGGACGCGCCGCGCAGCGCGATCACGACGGGCAGCGAGGCGACGACGGCGGCGGAGTACGGGATGAGCGCGAGCGCGCCCGAGGCAGCGGCGAATGCGACGAAGGACAGGCGGTTGCGCAGGCGGGAGCGGGCCGGTGGGGCGTCGGGCCAGTCCTGCTTGGCCCGGCCCACCCGGGTGGCGGGCGAACCCGCGAAGAGCTGCCCGGGTCGGACGGCACCCTGCACCGCCGAGCCTGGCGCGACCTCGGCCCCGCTGCCGATCCTCGCTCCCGGCATCAGCGTGCTGCGGGCTCCGACCACGGCGCCCGCGCCCACGGTGATCCCGCCGATGTGGATGCGGTCGCCGTCGATCCACCAGCCCGAGAGGTCCACCTCCGGTTCCACGGATGCGCCGGCTCCGAGGGTGAGCAGACCCGTGACGGGCGGGACGGAGTGGAGATCGACGTCGGGCCCGATGCGCGCTCCCAGCGCCCGCGCGTACAACTGCACCCAGGGCGCGCTCGCGAGGCTGACCGCCCCGACGCTGTCCGAGATCTGTTCGGCGAGCCAGAGCCTCAGGTGCACCCTGCCGGACCGCGGGTAGACACCGGGCTCCACGCCGCCCAGCAGGAGCCGGGCCGCGAGGACGGACAGGCCCATGCGCCCGAACGGGCTGACGAAGACGAGCCAGGACAGCGCCACCCACCACCAGGACAGCGTCGCCGGAGCCGTGAGGACCCCGAGCCCGGCGAGGAAGTTGCTCGCGATCATCGCGTAGGTGAGCCAGCGCATGCCTGCGAGGAACTGCAGCGGGATGCCCATGACGGTCTGGAAGACCTGCGACCTGCGCGCCGTGCGCCGGACGGCGCGTTCAGGGGTGGGTGGCTGTTCGCCGCCGTCGCCCGTCCCTGCGGCAAAGGAGGCGAGCGCACCGAGCCGCGGATGGGCATAGATGTCGGCGACGGTGACGACCGGGTAGCGGGTGCGGATCAGCGACACGAGCCGGGCGGCGGCGAGGGAGCCGCCGCCGTGCAGGAAGAAGTCCGCGTCCTCGTCGGCCGGGACGGTGCCGAGGACGGCTGCCCACTGGTCCGCAATCCACCGGACGCGGGGGTCGAGGTCCTCCAGGCTGCCGGGCCCGCCGGGATCGCCGACGCCGGCGAGCGGCCAGGGCAGGGCGTTCCGGTCCACCTTGCCGCTGGTCTTCGTGGGCAGGGCGTCGGTGACGGTCAGCAGCGGGACGAGCGCGGCCGGCAGCTCGTCGGCAAGCAACGCGCGCAGCGCCGGGAGGTCGGGGGCGTCGCCGACCGGGACGAGGTACCCGACGAGGAGCTGGTTGCCCGACGGCGTGGTCCGCACGGCTGCGGCGGCGCCGGCGATCCCGGGCAGCGCCTGGAGTGCCGCATCCACTTCACCGAGCTCGATGCGGCGGCCGCCGAGTTTTACCTGGTCGTCGGCCCGGCCCACGAAGACCAGCCCGGCCGCCTGCAGCTGCACGAGGTCGCCCGAACGGTAGGCGCGGCGCCACCCGAGCGTGGGCATCGGCGCGTACTTCTCGGCGTCCTTGGCCGGGTCGAGGTAGCGGGCCAGTCCCACGCCCCCGATGATGAGCTCGCCCGTGCCGCCCTCCTGCACGGGGATCCCTGACTCGTCGACGACGGCGAGGTCCCAGCCGTCCAGGGGCAGGCCGATGCGTACCGGCCCCTCCGCGCCGAGGCGTGCGGCGCAGGCGACGACGGTCGCCTCGGTGGGGCCGTAGGTGTTCCAGACCTCGCGGTCGTGGACGGCAAGGCGCTGCGCGAGGTCCGGAGGGCATGCCTCCCCGCCGAAAATGAGGAGACGGACATTCTCGAGGGAGTCGGCGGGCCACAGCGCAGCCAGTGTGGGCACGGTGGACACCGCGGTGATCCCTCGGGCGATCAGCCAGGGACCGAGGTCGACGCCGGTGCGGACGAGGGCGCGGGGCGCCGGCACGAGGCACGCGCCGTGCCGCCAGGCCAGCCACATCTCCTCGCAGGAGGCGTCGAACGCGACGGAGAGACCGGCCAGGACCCGGTCGGCGGGCCCGAGGGGTTCGTGCTGCAGGAACAGGCGCGCTTCGGCGTCGACGAAGGCGGCTGCCGAGCGGTGCGAGACGGCGACGCCCTTCGGCGTGCCCGTGGAGCCGGACGTGAAGATGATCCAGGCGTCGTCGTCCGGGGTGGGGTCTCCGGTGCCTCTCCGGCGTCCGCCCGGTCCGGCCACCACCGACAGGCCGTGGCCGACGACGGCGGCGGCGCCCGCCTCCGCGAAGACGACGCGGGCGCGCTCCTCCGGATCGTCGGCATCGACCGGCACGTAGGCCGCACCCGCCGAGAGCACGCCGAGGATCGCGATGTACAGCTCGTTGGTGCCCGAGGGGAGGCGTACCCCGACGGTGTCGCCGCGGCCCACTCCGGCGTCGCGCAGGATCGCGGCGAAGCGGTCGGTGGCCGTCACCAGCTCCGCGTAGCTGAGGCTCTCGATGCCGTCGTCGAGCGCGGAAGCGCTCGGGTGTTCAGCGGCCGTGGCCCGCAGGACGTCGAGGAGGGTTCGGGGCGCCGGCGCCCGCCCGGACGCTGCGAACCGCGCGTCAGGGGGCGCGGTGTCGGTCTCGGGCGAGGGTATGGTCACGGCTGGATTCTTCCGGTACGAAATGAACAGCAGGTGAGCGGCGACGCCGTCATCTGCACGAGCCCGGGGACAGTCTACCCGTGCCGGCTCCGGCGGCTCGGGGCGGGCGTGACGTCCTAGACTGGCCGGGTGAGCACTCCCATCCCCACCCCCTACGAGGACCTGCTGCGCGACGTCATGGCGAACGGCGCGGCCAAGAGCGACAGGACGGGCACCGGTACCCGGAGCGTGTTCGGACGGCAGCTCCGCTTCGATCTCAGCGATTCCTTCCCGCTCGTCACCACCAAGCGCGTGCACTTCAAGTCCGTGGCGCTCGAACTGCTCTGGTTCCTCCGCGGCGATTCGAACGTGCGCTGGCTGCAGGAGCGCGGCGTGTCCATCTGGAACGAGTGGGCGGACGGTGAGGGCGAGCTCGGCCCCGTCTACGGCGTCCAGTGGCGTTCGTGGCCCACGCCCGACGGCGGCCACATCGACCAGATCGCCCAAGTAGTCGAGGCACTCAGGACGAACCCCGACTCCCGCCGCCACCTGGTCTCGGCCTGGAACGTCTCCGAGCTGCACAACATGGCGCTGCCGCCCTGCCACGTGTTCTTCCAGTTCTACGTGACCCCCGGCGTGGACGGCGGTCCCGGCAGGCTCTCCTGCCAGCTGTACCAGCGGTCCGCGGACACGTTCCTCGGGGTCCCGTTCAACATCGCCTCCTACGCCCTGCTCACCCTGATGGTCGCCCAGCAGACCGGCCTCGAGCCCGGCGAGTTCATCTGGACCGGCGGCGACGTCCACGTCTACGACAACCACGTGGAGCAGGTCGCCGAGCAGCTGTCCCGTGCGCCCTACCCGTACCCTCGCATCGAGCTGAAGCGGAAACCGGAGAGCATCTTCGACTACACCCTGGAGGACTTCGACGTGATCGACTACCGGCACCACCCGACCATCAAGGCACCGGTCGCCGTATGAGCGCGACGGTCTCCCCCCGCCCCCTGAGCGTGCACGACGCCGTCGGGTCCCATCCCGTGATCGGCATGATCTGGGCGCAGACCGAGGACGGCGTGATCGGCAGGGACGGTGGCATCCCCTGGCACGTGCCGGAGGACCTGGCGCACTTCAAGGCCACCACGACGGGCCACCCCGTGATCATGGGCCGACGCACCTGGGAGTCCTTCCCCTCGACGTTCCGTCCCCTGCCGGACCGCACCAATATCGTCATCTCCGGGTCCGGCGTGGACCTGCCGGGCGCCGTCGTCGTCGGTTCGCTCGACGCCGCCTTCGAGGCCGCCCGCGCCAGTCCCGGCGCGGAGGAGATCTGGGTCATCGGCGGCGGCCGCGTGTACGCCGACGCGATGCCGCACGCCAACGCGGCCCTCGTCACCGTGGTCGAGTCGGCGGCGGAGGGCGACACCCTGGCACCCCTGCTGGGAACGGACTGGGCGCTGGCGGCCCTGACCCCCGAGGCCGGGTGGCTGGAGTCCACGAAGGGCACCCGCTACCGTGTCAGCCTCTGGACGAAGCAGGGCTGACGCGGGAGGGATCGGTCACAAACCGGCGCGTCCCGGGGCCTCCGCCTAAACTGGAGGGATGACTTCAGCACCCGACAGTTCAGCCCTGCCCACCGTCGGTTTCGTGGGCTGGCGTGGCATGGTGGGCTCCGTCCTCATGCAGCGCCTCCAGGACGAGGGCGACTTCGCCAGGATCAACCCCGTGTTCTTCTCGACCTCGGCCGCCGGGGGTGCCGCACCGCAGTTCGCGGAGGGCACGGCAACACTGCAGGACGCGTACGACGTCGAGACGCTCGCCAAGCTGCCCATCATCGTCACCGCCCAGGGCGGCGACTACACCGCCGAGGTCTACCCCAAGCTGCGCGACAGCGGGTGGCAGGGCCTCTGGCTCGACGCCGCTTCCACGCTACGGATGGAGCAGGACAGCATCATCGTCCTCGATCCGGTCAACCGCGACGCCATCGACGCCGGACTGGCGAACGGTGTCCGCGACTTCATCGGCGGCAACTGCACGGTCTCCTGCATGCTCATGGGGCTGGGTGGGCTCTTCCGCAACGGCCTCGTGGAGTGGGGTACATCGATGACCTACCAGGCGGCCTCCGGTGGCGGCGCCCGCCACATGCGGGAACTGCTCAACCAGTTCGGTGCGCTCCACGGCACCGTGGCCGCCAATCTCGACGACCCCGCCTCGGCGATCCTCGACATCGACCGTGCGATCCTCGCCAAGCAGCGGCATCCGAGCCTCGAAGCGAGCCAGTTCGGCGTCCCGCTGGCCGGGTCCGTCATCCCCTGGATCGACAGCGACCTCGGCAACGGCGTCTCCCGGGAGGAGTGGAAGGCGGGGGCGGAGACCAACAAGATCCTCGGCACCGCCACGCGCATCCCCTTCGACGGCCTGTGCGTCCGTGTGGGTGCCATGCGCTCGCACTCGCAGGCGCTGACCCTGAAGCTGACGCAGGACCTGCCGGTCAGCGAGATCGAGTCGATCCTGGCGGCGGACAACGAATGGGTGCGCGTCATCCCGAACACGAAGGCGGACACAGTCGCCGGCCTGACGCCGGTAGCGGCCACCGGCTCGCTGGAGATCCCCGTCGGCCGGATCCGGAAACTCGAGATGGGCCCGGAGTACATCAGTTCGTTCACAGTGGGCGACCAGCTGTTGTGGGGAGCGGCCGAGCCGCTCCGCAGGATGCTGATGATCGCCATCGGCAACCTCTGAGGTTCATGTCTTCTCCTCACCACCTGACGTTGACTCCCCGACGCCGCCATAACGGATCGGATCCAGCCTCGAGCGATGATCGCCGCGACCGACGACGGGGGTGATTCTCTGGTGGGACCCTGATGCAGAAGATCGATGATGCAGAAGATCAGGGGCTGATCGTGTGGTGATGAAGGACCGGCACATCAGGAGACCGGCGGCGGTCCTCCCGCGTCCTCGGCCCGGTCGACTGGTGGGTGCGGGGCCCTGCGACCGAAGGTCCGCAGCAGGATGTGCAGGCTGACGAGCAGCACCCACGCCGGGAAGACCAGCGTGGCCCAAAGACTCAGGGTCGAGATGACGAGAAGCGTTGTCGCAGCGACGTACGTGATGATCGCCAGCCACTTCGGCATGGAACCGGTGCGAAGCCAGATCGTCCCGAGGGAGATCATGAAGACACCGGCCATGCGCAAGGCGTAGCCATTGCTGATCTGCAGCATCACGGCACGCCCGAAATAGGCGATCTCCTCCGTGGAGGCTGGGTCCGGGCTGGTCCGGGCGGAGGCGAGGATGCCGCCGGCAACCGCCATCGATATGAAGATCATGGCCAGGAACAACAGGCCACTGCCGAAGAAGACGGAGGCGAAGAACCTGTCTTCCGCGTCCCCGAGCCGGTCACGGATGACCCCGATGAACCACAGGAACGAGATGCCTGCGAAAGGCATGATGGTCACGGCAGCCGACAGCGCGGGGGTGCCCTCTTCGAGCCAGTCGGTGCCCCGCGCGGATTCCCCGGGAATCGCTACGCGGAGGAGGACGAGGCTGCCTGCGAAGAGCACGGCGAAGAGCACACCTGCGATGGCAGCCGATCGGGGCGTGGTCAGCCGGCGGAACTCGGACGGGCCTGCTGGTGTGGCCATGATCAGCACCCGCCGTTCCTGGGCATACTGACGATCACGGCCGTGGCGGCCGGGACCACGATGGCTGTGAGGGCGGCGGCCGCGTGGGCTGCATCCCGCACCTCACCCCTGTCCCCGGCGGTCCTCCGGCGAGGTTCGTCGTCGATTTCCTCTCCGGCGGCCATGGTTCACTCCCCCTCCCCTGCCGTGCCCTCATCGAGCAGTTCCCGCGCACTGTCCAGCGCACGCGTCAGTGCCTCCCCGACCCTCGGCGTGGCCGCGAAGGCGTTGTCGCGTCCAATCGCGTCCAGCGCACCGGTCGCTGAGAGCTGGCCCAGGATGCGCGTCCCGATCCCCGCGAGCAGTAGGTGGCCTCCGACGGCGTGAAGTTCGTCGGCGTACCGGGTGAACACCTGGATGAACGTGCTCCCGAGGTCCTCCTTGCCCCGCAGCCGCAGCACGACGACGGATCCGTGCGAAGCGGCGGTCACCGTGGGAAGCTGCTGCTCGAAGACCGCGGCGGAGGCAAAAAAGAGGCTGCCATAGGCCGTGAGGACCACGATCTCGTGCGGGGGCAGCTCCCGTGGGGGTGCCGTTTCCCGGGGGAAGTCCGTTCCGTCAGTGAAGATCCAGCGGGATACGACGATCTTGTTGGATTGGCGGGCGACGAACAGGATCGCCGAGGTGCCGACGCCGATCAGCACCGCGTATTGCAGCGGGATGAGCACCGTCAGGATGAATGTCATGGTCATGACAAGCGCCTGCGTCGGACCTGTCCGCCACACCATCTTCACCAGCTCGGGTTTGAAGGTCCGGATGCCGACCAGGATGAGCAGGGCGGCCAGCGCGGGCATGACGATGAATCCGGCGAGATCGCCCAGGAGCAGGATGACAAGGACCATGACCGCTCCGGCCGTGAGGTTCACCAGTCGGCTCCTGCCACCCGCTGGGGTCACCAGGGCGGTCGCCGACATCGAGCCGGCAACAGGCATGCCCTGCAGCATCCCGGAGGCGACATTCGCGATACCCTGGCCCCGGAAATCCCCCGACACGTCCGGGTACGAGCCGTCCGGGTTCGGCACCGACTGACTGATGGCAGCGCCCTGCACCAGGCCGACGAACGCCAGCGACAGCGCCGGAACGAGAAGCGGCAGGAACAGCGCCGCCGAAGGGAAAACGGGCCCAGGAAGGCTCTACGGGATCTCGGCGATGTCCCGTAGTTGCTGAACCGATTCCAGCGGTACCAGTGCCACCGCTGCCGAGGAGACAACGACGGCGGCGAACAGGCCCAAAGGACCCAGCGGGGTCTTCTCAAGGATGAGGATCAGTCCGATCGTGGCCAGGCCGACGAGGAACGTCGGCCCATCGAAAGCGGCCACATGGATCACTGTGTCGACGGCCCGCCCCAGACGGTTGGAGGCGTCGCTGGTGTAGCCGGTGATGCCGCCCAGTTGGCCCAGGACGATGTTGACCGCCACTGCGCTGATGAACCCGGTGAGCACCGCGTTGGGCACGAAGCGCACCAGCGTGCCGAGCTTGAACACTCCGAGAATCAGCATGACCGCCCCCGTCATGACGGCCAGGGTCACGAGGGCAGACTCCGCCGTCGCCGGTGAGCGGATCTCGGGTACGTCCGCGATGAGCACAGCCATGGCACCCGTGGCCTGCACCGACATCAGCACCGAGCTCGTGGTCAGGGCGCCGGTCACTGTGCCGACCAGATATCCGTACAGGCCGGCCAATGGACTGACGCCCGTCAGTATTCCGGCCGCCAGCCCGTCGGGGATGCTGACGAGCCCGAGGGAGATCCCGGCTCCGGCGTCCCGTCTGATTGCACGCGAGCTAGGAAGCCCGAGCTTCCACTTCCGCTTTCGCTGCTGCATCGGCATCATGCCCACCCGGCCGGGACGGGTCGCTCACGGGGTGACGATCGGGAATGAGGGATCGCCCGGCTGCAGAACTCCGAGAAGCGCTTCCAGGGCCGCGGGATCCCCTCGACCGCGGCACCGGCAGCGCCGGCAGCAGCCGACGAGCCACCGATGAACAGGGGCAGGACGGCCTTGGTCAAGGTCACTGTCGCATCGGCATCGGGGGCGGCCGGCTTCTGAACCGTGATGAGCACGCCGTTACGCAGTCTCGCCCGGTAGTTACGGCCACATCCGTGAAGGTCCAGTCGATGGCGACATCCAGGTCCCAGGCCTTCGGTCCGTCGATTCGAATGGCGATGGCGTCGAAGAACTGCTCAATACTGAGTTGCCCGAGCATGTCCGGGGAAACGACCGTGGGGGAACCGAAGTTCTGGCCGCGCAGTTCGGCCGCGCCGGAGAGGAAGAAGTTACGCCAGGTGCCGTTCTCCGAGCCGTAGCCCAGCTGTTCCAGGGTGTCGGCGAGCAGGCCCTTGGCCTCCCCGTTGGCGGGATCGGCGAACACCGCGTGGTCCAGCAGCATAGCCGCCCAGCGGAAGTCCCCGCCGTCGAATGCGGTCCTGGCCTGGCCGATGACCGCATCGAGACCGCCCATGGCGGCCACGTAGCGTGGGGCCGCCTGCTCCGGCACATGCGGCCAGAGCCGGGCCGGGTTGCCATCGAACCAGCCCATGTAGCGCTGATAGATGGCCTTCACGTTGTGATTCACCGACCCGTAGTATCCGCGGGCGTTCCACGCGTTCTCGAGGGAGGGCGGCAGTGTGATCTCTTCGGCGATCTCGGCGCCGTTCAATCCCCGGTTGATCAGGCGCAGCGTCTGGTCATGCAGGTACGCATAGAGATCACGCTGGGTGCAGAGAAAGTCCACGATCTCGTCCCGACCCCAGGTGGGCCAATGGTGCGAGCCGAATTCGACGTCGGTACGGTCGCTGAAAAGCTCGACGGCTTCCGTGAGGTACTGCACCCAAACCCGCGGGTCGCGTACCAGCGCGCCGCGCAGCGTCAGCAGGTTGTGCAGGGTGTGGTTGGCATTCTCCGCCATACACAGGGCGCGGTAGCGGGGGAAGTAGAAATGCATCTCGGCCGGGGCTTCCGTGCCCGGCGCTAGCTGGAACTCGATCTCCACCCCGTCGACCGTGAGAGTCTGACCCGTCGAGGTGATGTCGATGGTCGGCACGATCAGCGTGACCTCACCGGTGGGCAGCGTCTGTCCCAGTCCTGCCCCGACCTGGCCCTCCGTCCCCCGGTCCAATGCCGCTCCGAACATGTAGGCGGCTCGCCGGGACATGGCTGTTCCCGCGTACACGTTCTCGGCCACCGCGTGCCCGGTGAATCCCTCGGGAGCGATGACGGCGACACGTCCGCCGTCGACCTCGTCCTGGGTGGTCACCCCCTTCACCCCGCCGAAGTGGTCCCCGTGGCTGTGCGTGTAGATGACCGCGCGCACGTCCCGCGCGCCCCGGTGCTGCCGATACAGCTCGAAAGCGGCACGGGCCGTTTCCACACAGGTCAGGGGGTCGATGATGATGACACCCGTGTCCCCCTCCACGAACGTGACGTTCGCGAGGTCGAACCCACGCACCTGGTAGATGCCCTCGACCACCTCGTACAGTCCCTGCATGGCGTTCAGCTGGGACTGACGCCACAGGCTCGGATGCACCGTTGCGGGGGCGTCCCCGGAGAGGAAGGCGTAGCTGTCGTTGTCCCACACCACCGCGCCGTCGGCGGCGTGAATAGCGCCGGGCTCGCGTCTTCCCATGAAGCCACGCTGTGCATTGGTGAAATCGCGCCGGTCCTTGAAGGGCAGGGACGCCAGCGCCTCTCCGTGGGCTCCCGCGACTGCTGCCGATGCTCCCGAATCGTCCACGTCAGACGCCTTTCTCATGACCGCACCCCGGATCGGGCACGGTGTCTGTCCAGTCATGGTAGGAAACCCGGCTGTCGCGCACATGGGTCGAAAGCCTCACCTGACGTACTCAGGAGAAAGCAGGACCCGGTGGCGGCATCCGCCACAGCCCGGGACTGGCCTCCACCCAGGTGGATGACCCTGAAAGTGATTCAGCGCCGTGACTTCGGGACGTTCGCGGGGATAGTCGGGGGAAGCGGAATCATGGACCGTGCCCCAGGGACGTACCTCGTCGGGGGTGGATGATCCGTGCGTTTCGAGGCGCTCCCGGTTCACACCATACGTGGCCGTGAACCCCCGCTAGGTGCAGATGACCCCGGGCTGGGCGTGCCAGTACCGGTTGCGTCGCGCGCTGGTCCCGTGTCGACCGTGTCGACCGAGGTGGGGCGGTGGGGTGAACCAGGGGATGCCGTTGTGCGATGCCACCGTCCAGCGGCCGTCATGGACGATGTGGTGGTGATGCGCACACAGCAGGACTCCGTTGTCGATGCCGGTTGTGCCCCCGTGGGACCACGGCGTCATGTGATGGGCCTCGCACCAAGGGGCCGGGATGGTGCAGTCCGGGAAGGCGCAGCCCCGGTCCCGGGCGACCAGTGCTCGACGCAGATGCGGCGGGAAGAGCCTGCCCGCACGGCCGATGTCGAGGACCTGCCCGTCACCGCCGAGCACGAGCGGGATGAGATCGGCGTCGCAGGCGATCCGCCGGATAGTGCGCGCACTCAGCTGCTCGGTGAAGACGGCACGGCCGGTCCCGCTTCCACCCCTCGGGCCGGCGGTGAGGGCATCACCGGAAGTGTCCCGGCTACTGGTGTCCCGGCTACTGGTGTCCAGGAAGCTGGTGGTGCGGAGATCGCCGAGGAGGTCCCGGTAGTCGATGGTGACCATGACCTGGGGCCGGTGGCCACCGGCAGCCGGTAGGAGGGACGTGGACAGAGCGATCCGGCACGCGCCCACCAGCCCGTCGAGCAGGCTCTGCGCCCGCGTAGGATCTTCCAGTCGGTCCGCCGGCAAGGATCCGCTACCCACACCATCCGTCGTGGCTTCTGCACCGCGGAGGCACTGAGGATGGTCCGGGGTGCGATCGGTACTGGGCGTCCGCGGGTTCGTAGCGGTGTTCATCGCCGTGACAAGGTGCTCGAACTGCTCGTCGGTGGCCCCGATCTCGAGGATGCGCAGTCCGTTGCGCCGGCCCCGGAAGAATACGCCCTGACGATTTCGCAGCACCTTCTCCGAGGGTTCCTGACCGTCCTGGTCCAGGACGGTCTCCCAACGACGGGCGAGGACGCGCAGGACATCCTCATCGGACTCCAGCGCCTGCCTGGTGAGGTGATGCTCCATCGATTCCAACTGCTCGGGGGCGGCAACGCAGCGGACCCGTTCCACTGAAGAACAGATGACCGTCGCTGCCCGCCCGCTCAAGGTGCCTGAAGCGAACGCAACGCTGACGGCCGCCGACTGCGGCTCGACGAGCGCACCTGAGGGAGCGACCACGGGCAGTACGGTGTGCGCCAGGTCGAGCCTTCGCTTCGCCTCGGCCAGGCTGATACCCAGCCTCACCCGCAGGTAGTCCGCACAGGTACGGAATCGAATCCCGCTCGCATCATCACCTGATTGCTCACCGGAAGCCCTCACCCCGGCCGCGCCGACCGTTCCTGGCCTTCCGAGTGGCTGTTCCGCCCGCGTCTGGAGAGAACCGACGGCACGAGGCCTGTCACCCGATGCCAGCTCCTGCGCCTCCGCCATGCCCGCGGCGAATACCTGAAGATAGTCGACGACCCGCGAGATGTCCTCGATCTCGACGAGCGTCCGCATTGCCGCGCTCCGTGAGAGCGTCCGGCCACGGTCGGTCAGTAAGCCGGCCACCTGCACGAGTGCGGCACGCACGGATCCCAGAGAAAGGTCCTGGTCACTCGGATCCTCCATCGGTGCATTGGTCATACCTGATTTTATCGAACACACGTACTATTTCCGAGTGCGCGATGTCAATGTGGAGGACAAGTCGGCAACGACTTATCCACATGTCGAGCACGGTGGCGGCGACCGCGCGCGGGCCCTGATCCCGGAACCGACTCTACCGAACAGCCGGCCCCAAAAGGTCGGAGGGTGCCGGGAGGATGGGCGCATGGATCCCGTGAACGCAGACATCATCCTCCGGCGCTTCTTCGCGGCCAGCGGCCATACGCGGCACCCGGCGAGCCTGCTGCGGTACGAGCGCGTCCAGGACCACCTCAGGCACTACCTCGAGCACATCGCCGCGGACGGGCTGGCAGTCGGCGACCGGGAGCTGCTCGCCCTGGAACGCCAGTTCGGGACCGAGGACCCCTACGTCGGGGTCATGGGCGCACGGCAGTTGCTGCACGCCCTGCCCGAGTTCCTGGCTGCACCACAGCTCCTCCCGGACTTCCACGACCGCCTCGCACAGATCAGCGTCGCCTCACGCCTCGCGCAGTGGCTGTGCTCGCGGCAACTCGTGCAGCGCGAGGACAGCTGGAACGACGTCGTCCTCACCCGCGCCGCTGCCGAGCAAGCGCGCCGCTCCCCCGCCCGCTGACGGGACCGGGCAGCCAAACCCCGGGCAACCGCGGGACCTGGCAGACGGGCAGACGAAGTACGGGCAAACCCTGAACGGTCAGAGGACGCAGTTGATGAGCAGCGGCTCGGGCTCCAACCGGATGCCGAAGGCCCGCTCCACCCCGTCCCGCACGAGCCGGGCCACGGACAGCAGGTCCGACGCCGAGGCACCACCCCTGTTCGTGAGGGCGAGCGTGTGCTTCGTCGACAGCGAGGCCCGGCCACCGGCAGCGGCGAACCCGTCGTCGTCCGCGAGGCCGAACCCCTTGGAGAACCCGGCGTGCTCGATGAGCCAGGCGGCACTGAGCTTCACGCGGCCGTCCTCACCCGACGGATAGCGGGGAGCGTCGTCGGGCAGCCGCTCCGCGACGTCCTGCGGGACGATCGGGTTGGTGAAGAACGATCCCGTGCTCCAGGTGTCCGGGTCCGGCGCCTCCAGCACCATGCCCTTGCCTGCACGCAGCCTGAGCACCTCACGGCGCACGTCGTTGGCGTAGGCACGCGCCCCGACCTCGACGCCGAGCGCACGGGCGAGCTCGGCGTACCGGATCGGGGTGCTCATGCGTCCGAGTCCGAGCTGGAATTCGACCGTCAGCACCACGTAGCGCGGTGACCCGTCGACGGTGCTGCGCTTGAGCAGGGAATCACGGTAGCCGAACTGCAGCTCGAAGTTGGTGAAGCTTCTGATGCTGTCCGTCTCGCGGTCGAAAGTCCGGACGGTGGCGATGGTGTGGGACACGTCCGAGCCGTAGGCCCCGACATTCTGGACCGGCGTCGCACCCGTGGACCCCGGGATGCCCGAGAGGGCCTCAAGGCCCGTGAACGCGTGGAGGACGGTGTACCTGACAAGGTCGTCCCAGTCGTGTCCGGCCTGGACCTTGACCATGACGCCGCCGCAGGTGGCGTCGTCGTCGTTGACGGTGAAACCGCTCGAGGTGATGCGGAGGACGGTGCCTGCGAAGCCGTCGTCGCCGATCAGCAGGTTCGAACCGCCACTGATGATGAGCAGCGGCTCACCGGAGGCATCGGCGGCCCGGACGGCCTCCACGATCTCCTCCTCGGTCGACGCCTCCACGAACGTACGTGCGAGTCCTCCGACCCGCGCCGTTGTGACGTCGGCCAGGAGAGTGCCGGTCAGGGGCACGGTCATGACAGTTTCACCACGGCCTGCGCCTTCACGAGCACCTTCTGCCCGGCGAACGTCACGGTGAGGTCGATCCTCGCCATCGACCGCTCGGCGTCGATCGCGCCGACGACGCCCGTCACCTCCACCACGGCTCCGGGCTCCCCGGGATGCGCCGTGGTGTCCTCGACGACGACGGGCTTGGTGAAACGCGTCTGGTAGTCGATGACTGCGGCGGGGTCGCCCGCCCAGTCGGTGACGAGCTGGACGACGGCACCCATGGTGAACATGCCATGCGCGATCACGCCGGGAAGCCCGACACCCTCGGCGAACGCCTGGTTCCAGTGGATGGGGTTGAAGTCCCCCGACGCGCCCGCGTACCGGACGAGGTCCTGGCGGGTGATGTCGATGGTGGTGGAGCCGATCTGCCGGCCCACTTCGAGCGTGCTGATGGATACGGTCATGGCTACTGGTCCTGTCCACGAACGAGGAGGGACGACGTCGTGGTGGCCGTCGGCTCGCCGTCGATGGTCGAGATCTCCGCACGCGTGGTGATCATCGCGCCGCCGCCCATGGCCCTGACCTGGTCCACATGGAGTTCGGCGACGAGCTGGTCGCCGGCGAGGATCGGGCGGTGGTGGACGAAACGCTGGTCTGCGTGGACGACACGGGTGAAATCGATCCCCGCACCCGGGTCATTGATGAGCTGCGCATCGGCACGCTGGGCGACGACGATCGCGAAGGTGGGCGGGGCCACGAGGTCCCGGTGCCCGAGCGCCGCCGCGGCGTCGACGTCGTAGTGCGCCGGGTGGGTCGCCTTGACGGCGCGGGCAAAATCGCGGATCGCCTCACGGCCCACGGAGTAGGTCTCTCCTGCGGGGTAGCTGCGCCCCTGCAGGTCTGGGTCGATGGTCATGGTTCCTCCGATGGAAACGGCGTCGGGCGGGCGGGAGATCCTGGCTGAAGGCATGGGGAGGGGACGGCGTCCGCCGTCGGGCCGGGCGTGCTCAGCGCCTGTCCCGGAGGCGGCGCCGGGTGTCGCGCGAGCGCACCACCATGCCGGCGAGGTGGCACACCATACCGACCACGATGATCGGGATGCCGGTGAGGACGAGCGTGCGCTGGTCCGTGACGGCTCCCACCACGGCGATGAGGATGCCGAGCGCCGTGGTCACCAGGGCGGAGACCACCAGCTTGCGGTACAGGTCCGAGCCGGTCTCCCAGGGCGTATTCAGCATTCCCCGATTCTACTGCCGTCTGCCCAGCGGTCATCAGAAGAGGGCTTCCTGGACGGCCGGCACCGGAGTGCTGAAGTCACCGGCCCGCAGCCGCCGACCCTTGAGCTGGGAGAGATCGGCGACGAACACGAGGTCCGCGCCGTCGATGGAGACCAGCGCCGACGAGCCGAGCACCTCTCGGACGGTGACGCCGTGCCGGCCGCGGCCCAGCGGCACCGGATACGGCTGCAGCCCCCGCAGGCCGAGGACGGCGGACCACGACGGTGGCGGCTCGAACTCCTCGTGCACCACCTCGAAGCCCTCGATGCCCATGCCCCCGCCCAGCAGTCCCCGGGCCGCCAGGGCGAACCCGTCGTTGAGGTGCTGGAGCTCGACCGGGGGCAGCGGTGCGCACAGGGACGCGGCCTTGGTGGCGGATCGTACGGCCTGCGGCAGGCCGACCGTGCGGGTGACCTCGTCCTCGAGGACCCGGACGACCCGCCCGTCCCGGGCGTACGCGACGAATTGCGCCACGATGGCGCCCTGCTCCACCAGGCGCGCCCGCTTCCGCGGGTGCGACGCCGTCCCGACCTTCGTCGAGCCGTCCGCGAAGGTCGCCACGTAGAGCCAGTGGGGCTGGTCGAGGTAGCGCTTCAGCCCCGCGGGGGCGATCCCGGAGCGATGGATGTCGTGCATGAAGCGGACGTCGTCCTGCGCGAAGCACCGCCCGCACTGGTGGCCGCGCTCCGCCGGCGCCTGATCAGCGCACCGCACCCAGGTGCGATCGTCCCGTCCATGGACGCGGTGGAAGCCGAGGCAGTACTTCTCCTCCGCGGTGACCTCGAAGGCCAGTCTCGTGCCGGGCGTGAGCTGCAACTCGCGCAGCCCCTCATCGTCGCCATCGGAGTCCCCGCGCAGCGCCGACACCGCCCACATGGACAGGGCAGGCCCTGCCTCGTGCCAGGTCACGCCGCTGCAGAGATAGGTGGGTTCCACGGATCCAGCGTAGGGGCCGGCGCCGACAACGACGGCGGGCCATGCGGGCATCGGCGCTGATCGGCCGGCCAGGGGTCCCGGGCATTGGGGCCACCGGACTCTGGTGTCCGCAGCGGACGTCGGGGAAACTGATGCCGCACGACCCGCGCGTCCGCCCGGCCGGACGCCACGACGCCCAGGAGGATCACGCCATGGAAAGCGACGAACGACCCGGAACCATCCTGTCTGACGCCGAAGCATGGGACATGCTGAAACACTGTGAGTACGGTCGCCTCGCCGTGAGCGTGCTGGGCGAGCCGGACATCTACCCGCTCAACTTCGTCACCCACAACGGCGCGCTGTTCATGCGGACGAATCCCGGCACGAAGCTGGCCGAAATCACGGTGAACGAGCGCGTCGCCTTCGAGGTGGACGAGGTGAACAAGGACGAAGCCTGGAGCGTGGTCATCAAGGGCACGGCCCGGGTGATCGTGTCGCAGTCCGAGGTGGATGAGGCGGACACGCTACCGCTCAAGCCCTGGATCCCGACACGGAAGTACACGTATGTGGAGATCACGCCCACCTACATCCATGGGCGCCACTTCGAACTGGGCGAGGAACCGGAGCGGTACTGACCTGCCGGGGATCATCCCGGCGTCCCTCCCCCGCCCGCGAGCACGCGGCTGAGGTCGTAGGCCGCCGGGATGTCGAGCTGGTCGAACGTGCAGGAGCGGGCCTCCCGGTCCGGCCGCCACCGTTCGAACTGGACGGTGTGGCGGAAGCGGTCACCCTCCATCTGGTCGTACCGCACCTCGACCACGCGCCGCGGATGGAGCCGGATGTAGGACACGTCCTTCGCGGGGGCGAAGCGGCTCCGCTCGGTGGCACCGAGTTCTGCCGCGCCGTCGTCGTCGCGCATCACGTCCTGCTCCAGCTCGCCGACCAGTTCCAGCCGGCGCGTGTCCGAGAACGCGGAGATACCGCCGACGTTCCGTAGCCCACCGTCATCGTCGTACAGACCGAGCAGCAGCGACCCCACTCCCTGCCCCGACTTGTGGACACGGTAGCCGAGCACCACGGTGTCGGCGCTGCGGTGGTGCTTCACCTTGAGCATGCGCCGCTTGTTCGGCTCGTAGCCGGCGGCCAGCGGCTTCGCGACGACGCCGTCGAGGCCGGCACCCTCGAACTCCACGAGCCAGCGGCGCGCGAGCTCGACGTCGTGCGTGACCTGCGAGAGGTGGACCGGCTGCGCGAAGGACTCACCGACACCCTCCAGTGCTTTCCGGCGCTCGCCGAACGGGACACCCGTCAGGTCGGCCCCGTCCAGGGCGAGGAGGTCGAAGGCGACGAACGACGACGGCGTCTGCCCCGCCAGGAGCCGCACCCGGCTCTCCGCCGGATGGATCCGCTGCGACAGGGCGTCCCAGTCGAGCCGCTCGGCACCGGGTTCCCCCTTCCGCACCACGATCTCGCCGTCGACGACGCAGCGCTCGGGAAGGTTCTCGAGCAGTGCCTCGACGAGTTCCGGGAAGTACCGGGTGAGCATCTTCGAACCACGGCTGCCGATATCGCAGGTGCCGTCCGCGATCCGCACGATCGCCCGGAACCCGTCCCACTTGGGCTCGTAGACCAGACCTCCGGGCACGCTGTCCGGCTCAGGGACGGCAGCGACGGCCTTGGCGAGCATGGGCTGGACGGGGAACGGGAGGTCGGTCATCCTCTGATCCTGTCGTATCGGCCCGGGCTTGGCCATGAATGCCCCTGCCACGCGGACTCCCTCGACGACACTGCAGGGCCCGCCGGACGGCGGACCCTGCAGTGTCGTCGAGGCTTCGTCTCCGGACGTACCCGGATTTACGGGGTCTGTCCCTCGTGGGGGCCTTCCTCGATCTCCTCGAGGAGCTTGTCGTTGAACGCCTCGAGATCGTCAGGGGTGCGGCTGGTGACCAGTCCCTGATCCACCACGACCTCCTCGTCGCTCCAATTGGCGCCCGCGTTCTTCAGGTCCGTGGCGAGCGTGTGGTAGGACGTCATGTCCCGGCCGCTCACCACGCCGGCCTCGATGAGCAGCCACGGGCCGTGGCAGATGGAGGCGACAGGCTTGTGCTGCTCGAAGAAGGCCCGGGTGAACGCCTGGGCGTCCTTGTCGACGCGCAGGAAGTCGGCATTCACGACGCCGCCCGGGAGGACCAGGGCGTCGTAGTCGTCGGCCTTCGCCTCTGCCACGGCGAGGTCCGCCTCGAACGTGTCGCCCTTGTCCATCCCGTCGAAGCCCTGGAGGGTCCCCGTCCTGGGTGCGATCAGCGTGGGGACTCCGCCCGCCTGCTCGACGGCGTTCCAGGGGCTCGTGAGCTCGATCTGCTCCACCCCGTCCGTCAGCAGGAATGCGACCTTCTTACCGGAAATGTCGTGCTGGGACATGCTGTTCTCCCTTGCCTAGAGCGTGGCTGTCATGCCAGGTCCAGCCTAGGAATGCGCCGGGTCATAAGCAAGCTGAGCATCTGCCTGCCACGGGGAGCCGGCGGCGTCCGAGGCCGAGATCTCGGACGTGTCCTTGGTGTTCACCGCCGGGGGCTGGATGATGGGCTGGCGACGGGTGCCTCCGCACCCGCCGGCTCGAAGCGTCGGGAAGAGGTACGCCATAGTGACTGACTACACACAAGAGTTCTGGGACGACCGCTACCGGCAGCACGCGTCGAGGATCTGGAGCGGCAACCCGAACCGGCAGCTTGTCGCCGCGGCGGAGGCCCTGACGCCCGGCCGTGCGCTCGACGTCGGTTGCGGAGAGGGCGCCGACGCCGTCTGGCTCGCCTCCCGGGGATGGACCGTCCTCGGCGTCGATGTCTCGGAGGTGGCCCTCACCCGTGCCCGCACCCACGCCCGGGAGCTCGAAGGTCCGATCGCGGACCGCCTGGAGTGGCGGCACGTGGACCTCCTGGCCTCGCCGGAACTGCCTGGAGGACAGGACCTCGTGTCGGTCCAGTTCATGCACCTCCCGGATCCGGACCGTTCGCGGGTCTTCCGGGAGCTCGCGACGCTCGTCGGCGTCGGCGGTACCCTCCTGATCGTCGCCCACGATCCGTCGGACCGGCACGCCGGGGTCGGACGGCCGCCGCACGCCGAGGTGTTCTACACCCCGGAGCAGATCGCCGCACTGCTCGACGACTCCTGGGACATCCTCGCCTGCGAAGCACGGCCGAGGACGCAGCGCACCCCGGACGGCCGTGACGTGGCGATCAAGGACGCCGTCCTTCAGGCCGTACGGCTCCGCTGAAGCAGGCGCAGACCGACACCCCTGCACACGCAGAAGGCCCCGGAGCCGAAGCTCCGGGGCCTTCTCTGTGGTTCGTCCTGTAGCGGTGGTGGGACTCGATCCCACGACCTCACGATTATGAGTCGTGCGCTCTAACCAGCTGAGCTACACCGCCCCAAATGAGTCTGCCCGCACCGATCAAATGATCGTCACGGGCCCCCTCATTTGCGAGCCCCCCACCGGAATCGATCCGGTGACCTCGTTCTTACCAAGAACGCGCTCTACCACTGAGCTAGGGGGGCAACAGCAAGAAACTTTACCAGTTCCGGGCCGCTGGTGCGAAATCGGCAGCCGCTCCACGGCGGCTGCCGGATTCCGCGCCGGACCCGCGCAGAGCGCGGGTCCGGCGGGGTTCGGTCAGCTAGGGCGTGTCTCCTAACCGTTTGAGCCAGAGGGTAATCGCGCGTAGTACGGCGCCGCCGCGGTAGGTGAGGGCGAGTTTGTCGTAGCGGGTC
>NZ_JADOUS010000009.1:0-166455 GCF_015752045.1 Arthrobacter sp. CAN_A2 | reverse complement strand
AGAACACCAACAGGCTGATCCGCGAATACCTACCCAAAGGCGTCGAGATCACCAGCCACCAGCCCTACCTCGACGCCATCGCCGACGAGCTCAACGACCGACCCCGAGCCACCCTGGGCTACCTCACTCCCCGGGAAGTCTTCACTCGACTACTCACCGACAATGTTGCTTCCACCGGTTGACACCAAGCTGGCCATGGTTGTTTATGCCGTACTGCGTTCGGGGGAGTGGGGATGGGTGCAGCCCAAGCCCGGCGCCCCAACGGTCCTGGGTCTGTCCCCCGTGGTGTGGCTGCTGATCGCCGGGATGCTCGTCCTGTATATGTTTCTGCGCAGGACATCGCATCTTGCCGCAGTGGGCGGCGAGCCGCTGGTCGACCCCGGACTATTCCGGAACCAGCGTCTCACCGGCGGCCTCAGCATATTCTTCGCTCAATTCCTCGTGCAGGCCGGGGTGTTCTTCACCATTCCTCTGTTCCTGTCCGTGGTGTTGGAATTGAGCGCGCTGGAGACCGGGATCAGGATCCTCCCGCTGTCCGTAGCATTGATTCTGGCCGCAGCGGGAATCCCGAAGGTTCTGCCTCATGCAAACCCGCGCCGTGTCATCCGGCTGGGGCTGATGCTGATGATCGTCGGCATTCTCATCCTCGTGGGGGGCATGGACCCGGGGGCCGACGCAGGCATTGTTGCGATCCCGATGCTGCTGATGGGCTTTGGGCTCGGGGCGCTGTCGTCGCAGTTGGGCGCCATCACGGTCTCGGCGGTCCCGGACTCGCAGAGCGCGGAAGTCGGCGGGCTGCAAAATACTGCCACCAACCTTGGGGCCTCCCTGGGGACCGCGCTGATCGGATCGGTGCTCATCGCGACCCTGAGTACCTCGTTCATGGCCGGCATCCAGAATAATCCCGCTGTTCCGAGCTCGGTGCAGGAGGAAGCCTCGGTCCAGCTGGCCAGTGGCATCCCGTTCATTTCCGATACGCAGCTCCAGGAAGCGCTGGACAATGCCGACATCGACCAGGAGACCGCTGATGCCATCATGGCTGTCAACTCGGACTCCCGGCTGGAAGCCCTGCGGATGGCGCTGGCTCTGGCCGCCCTGCTGGCGACCGCCGCACTGTTTCTGACCGGACGCCTCCCCGAAGAGGCCGTCGGAGTGCCAGACCAGGCCCCGCGCCGCGCGGAGCCCACCGAACCCGCCAAGCCCCACTAAGTCTCCATTCCCCGACGGCGACCGATGGGCAGGGACCGCATCGTCGATCACTCAAGAGCATCAGAGGGTTGACCGTTTCCGGCTTTCGGGCCACCCGGACCGGGGTCGGAGGCTCTGGGGCTCGGCTATCACCTGAGCTACCGGCCCGGGAGTCAAGCCCGTTCCGTGCGACCCATGATGCGCTGGGCGTTCTCGGCACGACGCTTCAACCGCCGGTGTCAGCTGCCGCCCGCGAGGCGGTAGGACTCGGTCAATAGTTCCTCGAGTTCGTCGCGGTCGATTCTGCTCAGGACCACGAGGACCTTGTCGTGATCTCCTCTGCCGTAGGGGTGCACGAGGAATGTGTCTGGCTGCGAACCGATGAGCGCGCGGCTTTCGGCGGATCTGATGCTCAGGGTCCCTTCGTCGTACATCCGGGCGAACATGGTGCGGGCGAACCAGGCGGGACGCCGCCAACTGACCTTCTCGACCACGTCGTGGAAGGCGAGGCAAAGTGCCCGGACATCGGATTCGATCAGAGGCGTCGGCACGTCTGGCATGGTCAACTCCCCGGCAGTTTTTCCCCGCGTGCGGCAAGGCCGGCCATGGTCGTGATGCGCTTGGCCCTCGTCGTCGGGGTTCTCGCGAGTTTGATCCACCGCAGGCTGAATCGCTTACTGGCCGGTGGGATGATGGCGAAGTAGTCCGCTGCACCCGGTCTGGCCGCAAGAGCTTCGGCGAGGTCCTGCGGGATGACGAGGTCATCGACGTCGTCCATGAACGTCCATAGACCGCTCGCCTTGCCCTTCTCGACCGACCGGACCCCTGCTGGGTGCATGCGGCCCTGCTCGGTGAGGGCAGCGACACGTTCCTTGTAGCTGCGGGCCCAGTGCTGCGCGCGCCGCGGGGTGATCAGCTGCATGGTCCGCTCGTCGTCGAGCTTCCTTGCGATTCCGTCGATCCACCCGAAGCACAGGAGCTCGTCGAGGACCTCGGACTTCGACACGTAGCGGGCGCCGGCGTCCTTCTTGAATGTCACCACCCACACGCCCGCCTCCTGACCGTGATGTTCGGCCAGCCAGCGACGCAAGTCCTCAGCTGACTCCACCTGCACCTTCTCGAAGCTTTCCGTCTTCACCACCACAGCTGATACAACTCGCCGTCATCGCTCACAAAGCCCGTCGTGGGAGCAGCTGACGAAGAGTGAAAATACTTCATGGGGATGATCTCCTTCCTCCGGATTGGGATTCGTATGGGTCGCTGGGCTTGGTGGGTGTTCTGCGGACGCGTTGGGGCGAGCTCTTGGGGACTCGCTGGACGAGTCCACGGGCTTCGAGGTCCACCTTGGTATAGCGGACGTAGTTGGAGAGCCGTCCGTTGGGGAAGGCCGGGTGGGACCCGAGTCTGGCTTGTGCTTCGTTGACGATGACCTGCAGGGGCACGGTGCCGTCGTCGGCGGCGAAGCCGTCGATCGTGGTCAGGATGACGTCGACGAGCAGCTCGTACTGTTCGACTGCGATGGTCCAGCCGTCCAGGCCGTCGGGCCTGGTCGCGTTGAACATCTGCACGCGGCCACGCTTCCGGGCGAGTCCATCTTCGGCCCATGCCCGTGGGGTGACGGCTGCCGAGTGCGGGTCAGCGGACATGTGGGGCCTCCACGAGGTCCTTGAGTTGCTGCAAGTCCTTCACGTGCAGCGGCTGGATCGAGCGCCGCAGCAATCTGTTCGCCAAGGGTTTGATGATGAGGGGTACGGGAGGTTCATCCCGTCACCGTCAACCCGGCAGGTGAACCCGGTGGCTTCCGGCCACGCAGACCACTGCATCAGGGTGTGCTGATCACGAACGGCCTGGTAGACGCTGTCCCTGGGTGTTTCGATCGTGATGGTCTCGGTCCACTGCATGACACTCCTCGAACCAAGTAGTCAATAGATTTGACTGTAATATAGTCGAGCTGATGGACTTTGACACTCAGGATCCTTTGCTTCTGGCCTGCAGGGCACTCGGGGCGGCCTTCGACGCGCATGACGCACTCGTTGCCCAGCACCTGGGGGTATCACGGACCGAGCTCAGGCTCCTCAATCGGCTGGAGGGCGGGCCGAGTTCCCAGGTTGACCTCGCGCACCACCTGCACGTCACCCGCGCGGCGGTGACCATTATCGTTGATCGGCTGGCTGCCGCAGGTCTTGTCGTCCGCGCCCCGTCATCGGCGGATCGCAGGGTCAACCTCGTGACACTGACAGCGAAGACATGGCAGGTACTGGGCCAGCACTATCGCCCTGCCGGCCAGCGTGTCCTCGCACTCACCGAGACGATGTCGGTAACCGACGCGGATCGCCTGACAGGCCACCTCAAAGCAATCACGGCTGCACTCGGTTCCGGCCCCTGAACATGAGCCCGCTGCCGCCGGAGGATCCTTCACGGCGATTGTTTCGCGCTGTGTGATCAGGGCCGGAGGGCGAGGGTGAGGACTGCGGCGGCGAGGGCGAAGAAGGTGAGCGCTGCCGGGATGGAGCGTTTGATGGTGCCCGTGGAGAACCGGTCCAGGACTTTCCGGAGGCGTGTCCTGACCTTGCTGCCGTGGGCCATGCCGAGGGCGAGCAGGATCAGGCACGGGATGCAGTAGACGAATGCGTAGCCGGCGAGGACGGACAAGCCGACGGGGATGGCGACGTCCGCGGCGACCATGCGTTCGATGGCGATGAAGTAGGGAAACGCGTTGGGCAGATCGGCGCCGGTGATGATGATGCCGAGCGGGAAAGCCGTCCACACCCCGAACCAGGGTGGCAGGTCGATCCCTTTTCTTTCCCGGTCCTTGAAACGGCGGAACCCGGCGACCGCGACGGTGATGGCCGCGATGAGGAACACTGCGCGGCGGAGCCAGACGAGTCCTTCGCCGACTGCGTCCGCAGCGGCGCTGGCGCCGAGGAGGATCACCATGTTGAGGGCGAAGACCGTGCTCATCGCCCCGAGGACGAACGTCACGGCCGATCCGACAGGCCGATGGCTGACGGTGAGCAGGATGAGGGTGATGACGACGATGGTCGCAGGGTTCAGTGAATCAGCCAGGGCGAGGCCGACGATACCGGCGAGCAGGCCACCGCCGATCACTTCGTGGACCGGCGATCCAGCCACTGCAGGATCGAGTCGACGCTGGGCACAGCGTCGTTGTCGGTGAGGCTGTTCAGCAGCATCCCGTCACCCAGGAGGCGGATGATCGAGGCCGCCACCGGGTCTCCTGCTTCGACGGCGAACAAGTGTTCCCACCGCCGGGCGGCCTCAGCCGCCAGTTGCAGAAGCGTATCGGTCGACGAGGTCCGATCGGTGAGCAGGATCGACATCGCCCGGTAAAGAGCCGCCTCCTCAGGGGACGATGACAGGCGCAACCAGGTCTCCACCACCGTGCCGCGCTCGGCGGCCGCCGACAGTGCCTGGTCCAAGTCCTGCATCACCTGCACCGCGATGCCTTCCACCAGGGCGGTGCGTGAGGTGAAGTGGTGCATCAGGCCACCCTTGGACACCCCCGCCTCGCGTGCGATCACGCCCAGTGACGGCACCGACCCGGTTTCGATCGCCAGTCGTCGAACGGTCTGCAGGATGTGTTCCTTGTTGCTCACGCATCCACGCTACCACCAAACCCGACCGACCGGTCGGGTTGAAAAAAGATTCCCAATATCCTCGCCGAATCACAGAAGGGTCGGCTGCCTAGCGCGATCTGAAGTGCGACCCGGGGGTATCCCGGGGGAGCGGTTGATGGGAAGAAGAAAGATACTCGGCGTGCGGCAGTAGCAGTTGCACGAAGCGCTCGATGGTCCCGTCCCTGTTCGCCTCCGGTCTTACCGGAGCGGTGATCTGTTCGAGGATGAAGCCATTGATCGCGGGGTGGAGGAGTCCGCTTCGGAGTCCGCTTCCTTCCTCACCCGCGATGACCTGATGAAGGGAGCGTGGGAGTTTGTGAAGAGGTTCTACGAACCCGGAAGAATCGGGGACGACTTCCCTGATCTCGTGCCGGCTCGTATCCGCCGCCTGGAGGGCTGCTGACGGATCGCTGTGGGAACGACCTATGGGGGTCAGTCACATGACCCACCCGGAACGACCGACCCGTTGGTACGGCCACCGGCGTGGACAAGCGAGAACGTCAGTCGATGGTCAAGACTCGGATCGCCCGCTCGAACAGCCCTACCGCGATGGCTTCGAGCGCAGCTTTGTGATCAGCATCGCTGTCCTTCGGAGACGGAATGACGGCTGATATTCGCGCTCACGATGAAAGTCTTCACTTCGCCGGTCGGTTGCTTGATCGGCGCGTGGACGATTTGTACCAGGCTTACGACATCACGGCGCAGCTCGAACTGGGTGTCGACTACCTTGTAGCTACTCATCCGGCCATTGTTCAGCACACACGATCCGCTTTCGAACCGCCGCACGTCCTCGTCAGAGGACATGAGCGACACCGAACGGTACCAGTCACGACGGTCGCTCACCGTGCAGATCATGGTGATGTGTGAGGGGTTCGTCCTGTTGTTCGCCATCACGGAGAAGGAGGTCATCACGACAGCCGACACGGCGCCCGTCTTCGATCTCGTGCTCATCACGGTAAGGGGGACAGCCTTCTCTGCCGCAGTCATCGACGTCCACCCGTTCGTCGACGTGAACGCGCGCATCCTCCCGATCTTCAACGGCCTGGTGCATAACGACCCCCTCCAGGCGGCATATCGGACAAATGGACGTTCATCGCCGCTTGACCGGACCTGGATCGTCCTTCACCACATCGCGGTACCGGGAACTCACCGCAGGACGGACATCGGAGGCTGACAACATCCTCGGCGACTACGTACTCCGGGCCCACGGCGCTGCAGCAACCCACTCCGCTCCTCGGCCTGACACTCATCGCGATTGGAGCGAACCTCTCGAACTGATCCACGACGGCTCTCGCGCGCCGTTTTCCGTATCGACCGTCACCTGAGAAAGTAACGACATGACCTTGGACATCGCGGCCTTCCGCACCCATTTCCCCGCACTGCTCACCGGCACCGCATATTTCGACGGTCCCGGCGGAACGCAGGCCCCCACCGTCGTGGGAGCCGCGATGGCCGACGCCATCACCGGGCCGCTGTCCAACCGCGGCTTCGGTATGGGCTCGGAGAGCAACGCCGAATCGGCGGTCGGCGGATTCCGGGCGGCGATGGCTGACCTGCTCGGGGCGCATCCTCGCGGCGTCGTCTATGGGCGGAGCGCAACGCAGCTCGCCTACGACTTCTCCCGCCACCTCGCCAAGACCTGGCAGCCGGGTGACGAGGTCGTAGTGTCACGCCTGGATCATGACTCCAATATCCGCCCCTGGGTGCAAGCAGCCGCCTCGGTCGGCGCCACTGTGCGCTGGATCGATTTCGACCCGCACACCACGGAGATCGATGAAGCGTCCGTCGCGGCCGCGATCACCGAGCGCACGAAGCTGGTAGCGATCACCGCCGCGTCGAACCTGCTCGGCACCAAGCCGCCGGTGCGCCGCATCGCCGATGCCGCCCACACGGTCGGCGCACTGGTCTACGTGGACGGAGTGCACTACACCGCTCATGCGGCGGTCGACGTGGAGGCGTTGGGATCTGACTTCTTCGCCTGTTCGCCCTACAAATTCCTCGGGCCTCATTGCGGTGTTCTGGTGGCCGACCCGGATCTGCTGGAGTCACTGCAGCCGGACAAGCTGCTGCCGTCCACGAACGAGGTTCCTGAGCGGTTCGAGTTCGGTACCCTCCCGTACGAGATTATGGCAGGAGCCACGGCGGCCGTGGATTTCCTCGCTTCGATCGCGCCCGGCGCCGCAACCGGCCGCCGTGCGCGCCTTCTCGAATCCTTTCACGTAGTCGATGAGTACGAGCTGGCGTTGCGCTCCCGCATCGAGGCAGGGCTGACCGAACTGGGGGACGCCGTCACGCTGCACTCAAGAGCCCAGGATCGGACACCGACACTGCTGGTGACGTTCCCGGGCCTGTCCTCCGTGAACGCCTACCGCTTCCTTGTGGAACGGAACATTCTCGCGCCGGCCGGCTCTTTCTACGCGTACGAGGCTTTCCGTCGCCTCAATCTCGAGGACAGCGCCGCCCTGCGAGTCGGTTTGGCGCCGTACAACAACGAGGACGACGTCGACCGCCTACTGGCCGCGCTCGGCGAGTTCGTTGCTTCATAGCGTGGGCGGAGGGTCTTCGCGTTGCACGGATCGTGCGCCGCTGCCGGCGACGACGGGCAAAATGCCGCCGGTTCGGTCATTTCGTGCAACGAGGGTTCCATGGACGGTTGTTTCGTGAACGCGCTACATCTGCTGAGCGGCGGCCCGCAGCGCTGTCACGACGGGTGCAGTTCCGTCTTCCGTTGCGAGCATTGCTGACAGTTGGCGTGCTCGTGTGGCGTAGGCCGGCGTCGTGGTGGCCTGCGTGATGGCGTTGGCCAGCCGTTCGGTGGTGAGTTCCTTGTAGGGGACCGGTTGCGGGCCCGCGCCAAGGGACGTGATCCGTGCGGCCCAGAACGGTTGGCGCGCTGACCGTCGGCACACCGGCGCGCAGCCCCGCCGCGGCGGTCCCCGCTCCCGCATGGTGGACGACAGCGGCCATCTGCGGGAACAGCCATTCGTGCGGCACGTCTCCGATGCTGATGGCATCGGGCCCGGAGACACCTTCCACGCCCTGGAGTACCGCGCGAACCCCTGCACGGTGCGCGGTGTCGAGCATGAAGTCGGCGTCCAGGGCCGCGCTGCTACCGAAGCCGATGAACACCGGGGGCGGTCCGTCCGCGATGAAGTCCACCAGTTCTGCAGGTGGCCGCCAGCCCGGCTCGACGTCCGGCCACCAGTAGCCGGTCATGGTGAGTCCGGACCGCCAGTCCGCCGGGCGCGGGAAGATCGTAGGGCTGAAGCCGTGAAGAACGGGACTGTCGGCTTTCCTTCGGCCACGGTCGGCCGCGGACCAACCTCCCTGGGCAGTACACCTAGCACGTCCATGGACGAGGCGTACGCCGCAGTCGACGAGGTGTTGGGGTGCGATGCCGGGCCGGCAGGTGAGCCGATCGTGCCGGCAGACGGAGGCGCGCTGACATCCGAACAGAAGTTGTGCTCGGAGAACGTGCAGATAGATCTGTACCCGGATGAGGACTCCCTCCAGAAGGCCCTCGAGATTTGGAGTGGCTCGAATCAGGGTGAGGTGCACCTCGCCCGAGGCAGTAACTGGATGGTGGCTGATATAACCGACGTGGCAACCGGCGAACCGACGACCTGGGACATCGAAGGGCTAGCAGATGAACTGAATGGGGAGTACTCCGTAACCGGCGCATAAGCACGCTCGACGGTCGCACAGGGATCGGCTACCGGCGCGCGCCGGTCGAGATCAGCCCTGCGGGATGTTCCTGGGTGGGGGCTCATCCTTGTTTGACGGCTTCTGCGTCCCGAGGATCAGGAATGTGATGCCCACACTGAAGAACGCAATCCAGGACGTCGTCCCGGAAAACATCATCGCAATTGCAAGAACAAGGAATACGATCCCGATCGGCAGAAACGCTTTGCCCCCGCCCCGCATTCGGCTGTTTGACTTCGACACTGGTTTTCCTTCACCGTTCATCTGGCCGACGCTACGTCGGTAACCGGAGGCGCGCAATGTTGCGGGCATCAAGGTCACTGCGGCAGAGCGCACTCCACGAGATCCTCGTGCGACACGACGCTGGTCGGTCCTTTGATACTGAGACACCGACTCGATGAGCATTTCGCCGAACGACGCCTCCTGAGCGTTCAAGATGCGTGGCATGGTGGCCGCCAGTGTGAGATCTAGAAGCCGACACTCGATTCGCCTTGTTGTCCGGCGTGGGTGACGTGCCAGAGGACATCGGGTCGGCAAGCCATCCCTCTCCGCGGGGACAACCGCGGATTTCGAATTCTGCGCATAGCGATACGCAACTGCGACGAGTTGGATCCGGCGATTTGTCCCGATAGTCGGCATCGGTAATCCCGCAGGGGTGCCACCCGAGGATGAGTCGAGAGCGCCGGTGGAACAGGTACTGAATGGCTTAGAGACACACGCACTCGAACCAGGGGACACGGCGCTGGAGGCACTTCCTACTTTCGCCGTCCTCTCCGTGCCCGAGTGCCCTTGGACGTCGAGAGCGCGGCCTCGGGCACAGCTTCCCCTCCCGACACATTTTCGGATCCACGCCGCGGCACTGTCATGGCGGCCACCTCCTCGAGCCGGGGGTGGAGATGGTCGTCGCCGTCCACCGTCCCCGCCTGCCACGACAGCGTGAGCCCGTCCGCGGTGTCCTCGAGCGACGCGAGGTTGTTGTCGAACCATGGTCCCCTGATGTTCCGCCAGCGGAACGGCGGGTTGGTAACCTTCACGGAGCGCGCCACGAAGGCCCCGAGAGGTGCCGCCACGGCGTAGGAGAGGATGGCGGTGGAGGAGCGCAGGAGCCGCGGCAGCGGATTGCGGATCGGGGAGCAGACCACCTGGAGGATGCGACTGCCCGACGTCCTGTCCACTTCCGCGACGTACGAGAAGTGGACGTCTCCCGACAGGAAGGTCACCGTCTCCGGTGCCCGGCCCCGGTTGCCGTCCGCCACGTCCGTCGCCATGAGGGCCACGGCACGGAAGCTGTTCTGGAAGGCGGCCCAGTGTTCGAGATCCATGCCCTGCCGTAGCTTCTCACCCAGCCGTGCGCCCCGCGCGCCCCACGCACCCTGTGCGAGGGCCTCGTCCCACGACTCGATGTGATGCAGCCCCAGCGGCAGGAGGAACGGCAGCGAGGTTCCCACCAGCAGGTGCCGGAATCCGCCCACCATCCTGTGATCCAGCCACGCCGTCTCCTCCTCGCTGAGCAGGGCCCGCGCATCGGGCGTGAGCACGCGGGATACGCGGGAGTCGACCACGATCAGGCGCGTGTCGTCGAAGTCGCGGCAGTAGCTCCAGCGGTAGCTGGCCGGGTCCTTGTCCGCCCGGTCGGCGAAGGCGTCGAGCTCCTCGCTCAGGTCGAGCTCGGCGGCGTCGTGATGGTTGACGATCCGTTGCCAGATGCGGTCCTCGGCGCGCCCGTCCGGTGACAGGTTGCCGAGGTGCTGGTACACCCAATATGACGCCAGGCCCGCGACGATCCGATCCTGCCACCAGGAGGTGGCCTCCATTTCCTGCTTCCAGGAGGTGGAGGCGTTCCAGTCATCGCGGATGTCGTGGTCGTCGAAGATCATGGCACTGGGAAGGGTGGACAGCAACCAGCGGTTGGCACTGTCGGACCAGGCCAGGTTGTACAGGTGGGCGTACTCCTCGTAGTCCTTCAGCTCGGCGCCGGGGTCCTCCCCGATGTCCCTCCGCCCGCGGATGAACTGCTGCATCTCCTCACTGGTGGAATCGGCGTACACCTGGTCGCCGAGGAAAAGAATCAGGTCCGGCCGCGGCGAACTGTCGTCCTTCATCCGGTTGAGCGCGTACGCACGCATGGCATCGATGCCATGGGTCCGATTGCCCTCCTTGGTGTGGGGGACGCTCGTGCGGCAGGACCCGAAAACCAGTCGCAGGGGCTTCCCCGGGGTGCGCGTCGCAATGCTCGACGGCGGGAATTCTGGAACCGATGCCGGGTCCGGCCAGGTCTGGTGTCCGTCGATCTCCACCGTGTAGGGGGTGACGCTTCCCGGCTCGAGTCCGTCCACCTCGACGAGCGCGTAGTGGTGCCCGTGGACCGCGAACGTGCGTGCTTCCCAGGATCGCTGGGCGGCCCGGACGACGACGTGTTCCGCGGTGCCGACCTCCACCCAGATACTTGCCGAGGTTTCGTCGACGTACCGCAGCATGGGGCCAAGGACCAGGGGAGTCGGTGTCATACGTATGTTCTACCCTTCTGCCCTCCGGCCCGCAGGTCGATGTCGAAAAGCCTGCCTTCGTGGTGGTCTGAGCGGTCCATGGCGATGCCCTCCGCCCAGGCGTCCATGATGTCGAGGAACCGGACGACCTCCTCGGAGTAGGCCTGGAACCTCGGTGTCGCCGATCGGATCCTCGAGGAAGACATCCGATGCGTCGGGTCCGGTCCTGGTGAATCTCATCCGGCAGAGGTGAGTCGCGGCGGTCAGGTGTCGCCGTACGTTCAGCGCATGACTGACATGAGTGAGACGACGACGATCCGGGTCGAGGGTATGCGTGCCTATCCGCAGGGGGAGTTGTTCTTCCTGACGAAGGCGAAGGATGGTTTCGATGCCCTGGTGTACAACACCACGGGACGCGGACCCTGTCCGGACGAGCAATTCGCGGCGATCGACGTCGAGGCGCTGGCGGCGGAGCACGGGTGCGACCAGGTGTGGAGGAACCCACGCCGTTTCTGGATGATGGACGTGCTGACCATCGACCTGGTGGGTGAGCCTGCCACCTTCGGTGGCGTGCCGTTCAACCTGGTGGCCAGGATGCACATGCCGGCCGGGTTCGACCCCGGCAAGGACCAGTCCGCCTTCGCCTATCACCGGGCGAAGATCCAGCGGGTGAACGTGTACGAGTTCCTCGCCGGCCGACCCGTGTACCTGCTGCGTGACCCCGATGAAGTCACCTGGGTGATGCAGACGTACACCAACCACGTCGCCCACGACCTCACCGAGAGCGACCTGTCCGGCCTCGGGAACCGCCTGGACCTACCCGCGGGATGGGAATTCCGCACGGTGACCCTTTCGGAGGACCTGGCCATCACCACGACAGGTGTGGCGGACATCGTCCCCGACGGACTCGCCAACATGTATCAAGGACTCATCAACGGGGTCGGCACCTTCGACCCGTGGCGCTGAGGGGTCCGCAGGTGAGGTCGACACCCGGATAGACGTGAGGTGCGGAGGACCTGCACCAGATGCGACTTCGCCCGGACGCACGGACGTGCCGCGATCAGGGTGCTGGCCTGCGATCGGCTTGCTGAGCAGCGCACCCGGTCCCCACCGCGTGGAACGACGGGCTCGACGACGTTCTGCGGGTCATGGGCCCAGTCGGGGTTGTTGCACATGAATCGGAACGGGACCATCCTGTAGTCCTTTCGGTTGCGTTCATCGTCCGGGAGAATTCCACGATATGGATATGCTGGCATCAGACATCAGTTACGCGCAGGACACAGGTCAGGAGCAGGGATGACGGAGGCACCGGTCAAGAGTGGAGGCGTACAGTCCGTCGAGCGTGTCTTCGAACTCCTCGAGCTGATCAACGACGCCGGGGGCGAGGTCACCTTGAGCGAGCTCGCAGCTTCCACCGATCTTCCGCTGCCCACCATCCACCGATTGCTCCGCACACTGGTCGGCAAGGGCTATGTCCGTCAGCTGCCGAACCGCAGGTATGTCCTCGGCCCGCGACTGATCCGTCTTGGGGAGGGCGCGAACAGACAGTTCGGCGCCCTCGCTCGCCCGCAGCTCAAACACCTGGTCGATGCTCTCGGGGAGACGGCCAACATGGCTGTGCTGGACTCCGACATGGTCGTCTACATAGCGCAGGTGCCGTCGCCGCACTCCATGCGGATGTTCACAGAGGTCGGCCGCCGTGCCCACACCCATGACACGGGGGTAGGAAAGGCGATCCTGGCCCAACTGGATGACGAGGCGGTGCGACGGATCGTCCACCGTGCAGGCATGCCCACGCCGACGACGAAGAGCATCGCGTCGATCGATGCACTGCTCGACGAACTGGCCGTCGTCCGCAGGCGGGGGTACGCAGTCGACGACGGCGAGCAGGAGCTCGGCGTCCGGTGTTTCGCCGTTGCCGTGCCCGACTCCCCGACCCCGACGGCCATCTCCGTCTCCGGCCCCATCTCGCGGGTGGATGAAGATTTCGCCCAACGTGTGGTTCCTCTGCTGACCACTGCCGCACAGGCCATCTCCGGCGATCTCAACGTCGCCGACTAGGTATGGCAGGGCACCGGACCCTGCAGCCCTGCAGGGTCCGGGTTCGTATCCGGGGGAATCTCCCACGCGGTCGAACGGTCCTCCCTGGACGCTCGTCGCGCCCATCGACCGCTCGGCGACGGTGGGTGGCTCGGACCATTGACATCCGCCACCTTCACCCCTAGCGTTTTCGTCAGATAGAAGCCATATTCCGTGATGCGGAAGTGGCTGCTATGAATGCTTGCCACCCCTGGCTGCGAGGGTCCGTCCTTGCAGGCGCGGTCCGGTGGCCTCGGCCCCTGACAGGCGCGGCCCATGGCAGACGCACTACGTCAAAGGAGACGATCGATGATCAGCAATACCGTCGCCCACAGCCTGCCCGAGGTTTTCACAGCGCTACCCCGGTTCACCCGGGATCCCCGGGAGCTCGCGCTCGTCCGCACCGACCGGTCCGGCTATGTGCCGCCGACCCTGCCGGACGGGGTGGTCCAGGCCGAGTCGGTCGAGGACGTGATGGAAACGCTCAAGCTGGCGAACAAGCATCGCATTCCCATCGTCCCGCGCGGAGCGGGAACCGGTCTTGCCGCAGGTGCCGCCGCCAGGGCCGGTGAGATCGTCCTCGATGTGCGGCGGATGAACCGAATCCTGCGTATCGACCCCATCGAGCAGATCGCCGTCGTGGAGCCGGGGGTCCTCAACGCCGAACTCAATGCAGCGGCCGCGCTGCACGGCCTGTTCTACGCTCCGGATCCGGCCAGCACCGCCATCTGCTCCATCGGCGGCAACATCGCGACCAACGCCGGCGGAATGCGTTGCGCGAAGTACGGGGTGACCCGTGAATCGGTGCTCAGCCTCACGGTGGTCCTGGCTGATGGCCGTGTCCTGGTCACCGGCACCCAGACCATCAAGGCCGTCACCGGCTATGACCTGAACGCACTGTTCATCGGCTCGGAGGGCACCCTCGGCGTCGTCGTCGAGGCGACGCTCCGGCTGCGCCCGGCGCCGGTAGCAACCGCCACCCTCGCCGCCTACTTCGAGACCGTGGAAGCAGCGGCGGCGGCCGCCTCGGCCGTGGTCGCGGCGCGGGCTACCCCCTCGGTGCTCGAACTCGTGGACGGACCCACCCTCGGCGCGATCGATCGCGCCACCGGAACCGACCACCGCCGGCGCGGTGAGGCTTTCCTGCTGGCTCAGACCGATGGATTCGGCGCCGGGATCGAGCGCGACGTGGTGTTGAGGGCCATCGAGCCCTTCGCGGAATCGGTCATGATCGCCGACGATCCGGCGGAGGCGGAAGCCCTCATCCAGGCGCGCCGGGACGCGATCCCCTCGCTCGAGAAGCTGGGCCGGACGTCCATCGGCGACGTCGGGGTACCCCGCAATCGGCTTGCGGAGATCGTGACGGGGATCCAGCGCATCTCAGAGGACACCGGCGTCGACCTCTACACGGTCGCTCACGCCGCGGACGGCAACCTGCACCCGATGATCGTCGTCGACGAGAACGAATCCATCACGGATGGCGCGCCGAAACTGGCGATGGGCCGGATCTTCGAGCTCGCCCAGAGCCTCGGCGGCACCCTGACCGGCGAACACGGGGTCGGGCTGCTCAAGCGCGACTGGTTCACGGCGGAGGTCGGTGAGGTCTCGCGCGACATCCAGCACCGGATCAAGCACGCTCTCGACCCGCAGAACATCCTGAATCCGGGCAAAGCCATCTGACCTCGGGCACCCTGCCCACCAGCTGTACCTCATCCCTGCCCTACCACGGTCAGAAAGGCCTTTCTGTGGACAATCTCGCTGTGCTTAGTCTCTTGGCGCTGTCACCCATCCTCCTGGTGGGCGTGCTCCTGGCCGGGTTCCGCTGGCCCGCGAAATACGCGATGCCCGTCGGCTACGTCGTCGCCGTCGTCGTGGCGCTGGTGGTGTGGCGCGTGAGCTTCAACGGGGTGATGGCCGCGACCATCGAGGGCCTGATCGTCGCCGTGACCCTTCTCTACATCGTCTTCGGCGCCCTCCTGTTGCTTTCAACGCTCACCGTGGGAGGAGCGATGGCGACGATCCGGGCCGGTTTCGACAACATCTCGGCCGACCGACGGGTCCAGGCCATCATCATCGGGTGGCTCTTCGGCTCGTTCATCGAAGGCGCCTCGGGTTTCGGTACCCCGGCCGCCGTGGTGGCTCCCCTTCTGCTGGCGATGGGCTTCCCCGCGATGGCCGCCGTCATGGTCGGCCTGATCATCCAGAGCACCCCGGTCAGCTTCGGAGCGGTGGGCACGCCCATCCTCGTGGGTGTGGGCAACGGCCTGGGCGGCGACCCGGCGGTGGCCGAGCGCGCGAGTGTTCTCGGGCTGACGATGCCTGAGTTCATCTCGGAGATCGGCTTCAGTGTGGCGGTCATCCACGCGATCGTCGGCATCCTGATCCCGCTGATCCTGGTGACCATGCTCACCGGCTTCTTCGGCCCCGAGCGGCGATTCCGCGACGGGCTCGTGGTCTGGCCGTTCGCCGTCTACGCGTCCCTCGCCATGACCGTCCCCTACGTCTTGGTGGCCCGGATCCTCGGACCGGAGTTCCCGTCCCTCTTCGGCGGCCTCATCGGGCTGGTGCTGGTCATGTTCACCTCGAGCCGCGGCTTCCTGATGCCGAAGGACACCTTCGACTTCGGCCCCCGCGCGTCCTGGCCGGAGCGCTGGATGGGTACCATCGAACCTGCCGCAGCGACCGAGATCTCGACCCGGATGAGCCTGGTGCGGGCTTGGGCGCCGTACGCCCTCATGGCGGTCCTCCTCGTGGCTACCCGGGTCATCGCACCGTTGAAGGAGTTCCTGACAGGGATACAGATTCCCTTCGCGGGAATCCTCGGCACGGAAATCACCACGAACATTCAGCCCTTCTACTCACCGGCCTTCCTCCTCATCCTGGCGTCGGTCTTCGCCTTCCTGCTGCATCGTATGAAGGGCCCCCAGATTGCTCAGAGCCTGGCGATCTCCGGACGCCAGCTTGCTGGTACGGCCGCGGCGCTGCTCTTCGCCGTTCCGCTTGTGCGGGTCCTCATCCAATCGGGCCCGGCCCTCAACGAGTCCGGACTCGCCAGCATGCCGGTGACCCTCGCGGAGGGTGCCGCCGCGATCTCGGGCAGCTCCTGGCCCCTGATCGCACCGTGGATCGGAGCGCTCGGAGCCTTTGTCGCCGGGTCCAACACCGTGTCCAACCTGACGTTCGCCCAGTTCCAGTTCTCGACCGGCGCGGGGATCGGCGTTCCGCCTGAATTGGTGGTTGCTGCCCAGGCCGTGGGCGGAGCCGGCGGTAATCCGGTGGCCATCCACAACATCGTCGCTGCCGCGGCCACCGTGGGCCTCCTCGGTCGCGAGGGGGACCTGCTGAGGAAGACCGTCCTCGTGACGATGTACTACTGCGCCATGAGCGGCGCGATCGCGTACATCTTCATCTACGGGCTCGGTTTCAATCCTGGCACCATCCTCCTGGCACTGCTCATCGTGGGCCTGGCCCTGCTGGCCCGGGTCCTGATGCGCAAGAACGTACCTCTGGAGGAGCAGAGCCGCGTCGGGTCCCCGACGGCGTGAGCTCGCAGTCATGAGGGTGACCAGGGGGCGCCGCGACGTGTGACACCTCGGATCACTCCCGCAGCCCGAGCGCGGGAACAGATCGGGCGCGAGAACGACGAGAGGAGGGAACCGGAGTGATCCGGTTCCCTCCTCTCGTCTGTGGGACGAAGCGTCGGGCCTGGGCGCTCAGGCCGACCGCCGCGGCGGTGATGGAGGACGCCTGCTGCTCCGCGCGCTCCATGACGGCCCGCGACCCCATGCCGAGGGCCAACGCTCCGTAGGCCTTGCCGTGCGCGATCTCGAAGCGGTTGCTCGACGCGCCGTCCTGGCGGGCAGCGGCGGTGACGTGACCACCGGCGTCGAGCACGACGACGGTCAGCGGCTTGAAGCCGCGCTGCCGGCCCGCGTCCATCTGGGGGCGCGCCGACGTGTGACACCTTCGATGACTCCCGCGGCCCGAGCGCGGGAACAGCTCGAGCGGAGAACGACGAGGGGGAGGGAACCGGAGTGATCCGGTTCCCTCCCCCTCGTCTGTGGGAGGAAGCGTCAGACCTGGGCGCTCAGGCCGGCCGCCTCGATCGCCGTCGACGCCGCAGTCTCGTCGTTGTCGGAACTGTCACCGCTGATACCGACGGCACCCAGGACCGTACCGCCGTCATCGCGGACCAGGACACCACCGGGGACCGGGATGAGCCGACCTCCCAGGGTGGCAGACGCGGCGGTGATGAAGTACGCCTGCTGCTCCGCGCGCTCCATGATGGCCCGTGACCCCATGCCGAGGGCCAACGCTCCGTAGGCCTTGCCGTGCGCGATCTCGAAGCGGTTGTTCGACGCGCCGTCCTGGCGGGCAGCGGCGGTGACGTGACCACCGGCGTCGAGCACGACGACGGTCAGCGGCTTGAAGCCGTGCTGCCGGCCCGCGTCCAGGGCGTCGGCGATGATCGATTGGGCGATTGTCAGTGTCAGGGTCATGATGCGGTCCTCGTCATGGTGTCGGTGTGCTTGTGCAGGGAACGCCGGCGATGCAGGATCGGCTCGGTGTACCCCGAGGGCTGCGCGGCGCCGTCGAGAACGAGCTCGCGGGCTGCGAGGAACGCTTCGGTATCGAAGGCCGGGGACATGGGCGTGTAGGTGGGATCGGCGGCGTTCTGCTCGTCGACCACCGCCGCCATCCGGCGCAGGGAAGCCTCCACGTCGTCCTCGGTCACGACGCCGTGCAGGAGCCAGTTGGCAATGTGCTGCGAACTGATCCGGCAGGTGGCGCGGTCCTCCATCAGCGCCGTGCCGTGGAGGTCCGGCACCTTGGAACACCCGACGCCGTCGTTGACCCACCGCACGATGTAGCCGAGCGTGCTCTGGATATTGTTGTCCAGCTCGTTGCGGCGGTCCTCTGCGCTCCAGCTTCCCGGATCACCGACCGGGATAGTGAGGAGCTGCCGCGGCGTCGAGCGGCGCTTCCCGGCCAGCTCCGCCTGTCGGGCGTCCACATCGATCTCGTGGTAGTGCATGACGTGGAGGGTCGCAGCCGTGGGGGAGGGGACCCAGGCGCAGTCCGCTCCGGCGAGCGGATGAGCGACCTTCTGTACCAGCATGTCGGCCATGTTGTCCGGAGCCGCCCACATGCCCTTCCCGATCTGGGCCCGCCCCTTGAATCCGCACTCGAGCCCGACGTCGACGTTGGCGTCCTCATAGGCCCTGATCCAGCTGGAATTGCGCATGTCGGCCTTGCGGACCATGGGACCAGCGAGCATCGAGGTGTGGATCTCGTCGCCGGTACGGTCCAGGAATCCGGTGTTGATGAACGCGACGCGGTCCCGGGCTTCCCAGATGCACGCCTTCAGGTTGGCGGAGGTGCGGCGCTCCTCGTCCATGATGCCGATTTTCAGCGTGAGCGGTTCGAGACCCAGCACGTCCTCGGTCCCGGCCAACAGGGCGCAGGCGACGGCGACCTCGGCAGGCCCGTGCATCTTGGGCTTCACGATGTATACCGATCCGGCCTGTGAGTTGTGCCCGGCATGTGCGCCCCGAAGGTCGTGCACGGAGCCGAGGCCGGTGAAGAGGGCATCGAGGATTTCCTCGGGCACCGGATCGCCGGCAGCATCGAGCACGGCGTCACTGGTCATCAGGTGGCCCACCTGGCGGATGAGAAGCAGTGAACGGCCCGGCAGGGTCAAATCGGAACCGTCGGTCGCCGTGTAGAGGCGGTCGGGGTTGAGTCGCCGGGTGTAGCTGCCCGTACCCGTTGCAATCTCAGCGGTCAGGGTTCCCTGCATCAGCTGCAGCCAGTTGCGGTAACCCGACACCTTGTCTCCGGCATCGACAGCTGCCACGGAGTCCTCGAGGTCCATGATGGTCGTTATCGCGGACTCGAGCACGATGTCCTTCACCCCGGCAAGGTCGCGGGAGCCTATGGTGTGGCTCCGGTCGATCTGGATCTCCACGTGCAGTCCGTGGTGTGCGAGCAGCACCGACTCGGGCGCGTCCGGTGTTCCCCGGTAGCCGGCGAACTGCCCCGGCTCTGCCAGCGCCGTCGGACCGCCCGGCGTCTCCGCGACCAGAGCCCGGTCCGCTATCCGGTATCCGGTGACATCGGCATGGGACCCACCTGCCAGCGGAAGGTACTGATCCAGGAACTCCCGACCGCGTGCGACAACGGCGGCACCCCGGACCGGGTTGTAGCCGCGCGTCTTCTCGCGGCCCTCGTCCTCGTCGATAGCGTCGGTGCCGTACAGCGCATCGTAGAGCGAGCCCCACCGGGCGTTCGCGGCATTGGCGGCGAACCGGGCGTTCAGGAGCGGGACCACCAGCTGCGGGCCCGAGACCGTCGCGATCTCCGGGTCGACGCGATCGGTCGTGATGCTGAAGTCTCCGGGCTCGTCGACCAGATAGCCGATCGAGCGCAGGAATTCCTCGTAGGCGTCCTGATCCAGGGGTGTGCTGTCGGCCGAGCGGTGGTACTCGTCGATCTGCTGCTGCATCCGGTCCCGGGTGGCCAGGAGTTCCTGCACCCGTGGCGAGAACTCCGTGATGAGAGCGGCGGCGCCCGTCCAGAACGCCTCGGCCTCGAGCCTCGTGCCGGGCAGGGCTTCATCCCGGACGAAGGCGTAGAGCTCTTCGGCGACATTGATCCCGTTGGTCTCCACGTACTTCGGCATACTACCTACCCTCTTGCTTCTCATGATGCGGAAAATAAATATCAATATGTAAAATTTAGTCAGCGCATTCCGGGCTGTCAATGTCGAGGCCGGCCGCCGGCCCGGTCATGTGCCACGCGGACAGGGCCGAAGCGGGGGCGACCGCACCAGCACGGTGTCCGGCAGCACCCCGAACGCCGCCACGAAGGCGATCTACGCCAGGAACACATTCGGGATCACCCCCACCGCCGGGAAGCGCGCGGCCAGTGCTACTCCCTGGGCCAGCAATACGCGACCACCGCCGCGATGGACCAGGAGCGAGTGTCGGCCCTGAGCCTCCGTCGAAGATCGTGGCGATGTGGTTGATGACAGGTGCGCCACCCGGTGTGGCGCACCTGATTCGCCCGGACCGATGGTGTCGGCGTCGACGTGGAGTCGGGTCCTGCGCAGCGCCGGGCGCATCCCGCCGCCTGCGGCTCAGGGGGTCTGCGTCCCGGGCGCTGGGGCAGGCTCCGGAGCGGACGCGAAGACGTTGAGGCCGAGACTCCGGGACAGGCTCCGGATGGCGTGCTGACCACGGATGCTGTTACCGGCGGGGTCGAGTCTCGGCGAGTAGGTGGCCATCCCGCCCTTGCCCGGTGCCACCGTGACGATGCCGCCGGACACGCCGCTCTTGCCCGGCAGCCCGACTTCGTAGAGCCAGTCGCCCGAGCGCTGGTACAGCCCGGAGGTGGCCATGACCGCGAGGGTGTCCCGGCAGACGGAGGGGTGGACGACCCGCTCGTGCGTCAGCGGATTCACGCCACCGTCGGCAAGGGTCGCTCCCATGACGGCGAGGTCCATGGCCGAGACGAGGAGCGAGCACTGCCGGGTGTAGATGTCGGTGGTCAGCAGGGGATCGTAGGACATGTGCCCATAGCTCCTCAGCAGCGCAGCGAGTGCACGGTTCCGGTGATTGGTCGCCGCCTCCGATTCATAGACGTCGACGTCGAGCAGGAGCCGGTGACCGGCGAAACGGGACATGCCCTCCTGGAGGAACTGCCACTTCGCTGCGGCGGAGTCCCCGGGGGCGAGGGTGATCATGACGAGCGCCCCGGCATTGACCATCGGGTTCCTGGGGCTCCCGCCATTGAGTTCGAGCGCCATCACCGAGTCGAACGGCAGCCCCGTGTTGTTCACCCCGACGGCCTCCCGGACGGTGGTGTGGCCGATGGCCTCGCACACCAGGGCGAAGGTGAAAGCCTTCGAGATCGACTGGATGGAGAAGGCCTCCTGGGCGTCGCCGATGGAGAAGGAGGTTCCGTCCACCCCGCAGACGCTGATGCCGAAACGGCTCGGATCGGCGGCGGCGAGCGACGGGATGTAGTCGGCGACCGTGCCGTCGTCGAGCGTGGCATAGGTCGCGTGGGCGTCCCGCAGCAGGCCGCTCACCGTGCCGCGGGCCGGGAGGTGTCCCGTCGAGGTGAAGCCGGTGCGGTCGGCCGGGTCGGTGGCGCGTGCCGGGTTGAGCAGGTCGAGGTCGCCGCTGTCCCGGGATACCACTAGGTCGACCGCCGGTGGAACAGCCACCCGACGGCGATACCGACGACCGTGGCACACGCGAGGGTGATCCACAGGGGGAGCGTCACCGTGATGAACAGCAGCGAGACGTTCGCTTCCTGCCTGTTCTGGGCGATGAAGATCACTGCGAGGATGGCGAGGGCGATCGCGATGATCTGGCGGACGGTGACCCGGCGCCTCCCCTGCTGCGCCGCGTTTGCACCCTTGACCTTGTTCCGGTCGGTCATGACGATCCCTCTTCTCGATGGGTCGTGGCCCGCCCTCTCGCCGGGCCGACCGGCTCCCAGTATGTCCCGCTGCCTCAGGCGCTGATCGGCGTCGGACGCCGATTTGCCGTCATGCTGGCGCGAATCACCCGTGCCGGGTGTGGGCGCCGCCGGTCGCGTGGAAGAAGCTGGCCGGAGTCGCGCGGCGGGCGGATCAGCAGCGGTGGGTGGACCACCGACGGCGGCCCGCGCAAGGTCAGGAGCATCCCCATGAACCTCGGCAGCATACCCGGCGCCTCGACGGCGCGGCAGGTTCGGGACGGCGCAGCTCCGCCACCGGTCCCGGACCCGGGGGACGGCCGGTCGGGCGCCGGGCCGGTGTCGCCCGTGAGGGTGGAGACGGAGGCCGCCGTCTTCGCGGCGGCGGTGACGGCCGCGAGCGCTCTCGCGGCAGCGATCCTCTTCGACGGCACGCCGCCTCTGCTCTGGGGAGGTACCTCGATCGGTCTCACCACGGCAGTGGGCGCCTTCACGACCGGTCTCGTCTTCGGGCTCGTGGGGTACTGGCGGTCGAAGAACCAGCCGGGCCGCGACTGGTGGAAGGTGCTGTCCCCCTGGCGGGTCCTCCTGGACGGGGTGTCGGTCGCGCTTGTCCACGCCGCGATCGCCGCGATCGCGACGATCGGCTACCTCCTGCTCCAGCGCAGCTTCGACGACCTGCGTATCGAGCCCGTCGCGGCGGCCATGATCGTGGGTTTCGGCTGCGGGCTTGCCGTGTACTGGATCTACACCTCGGTCTTCGCCCTCACCCTCCGGAGGCTGTACGGCCTCTTCGTCGCCCTGGTGATGCTCAGCGTGGTGGCCAGCATGGCGACCGTCCAGGACCGCACATGGTGGGAGCACAACTTCAGCAGGCTCGGCGACCCGAGCGAGAGGTCGGGCGGGCTGTTCAACGTGACCCTGGTGGTGGCGGGCTTCTTCCTCACCACGTTCGCCTCTCATCTTCAGCGGGAGCTGCGACGCCTGCACGAGCGGCAGGTGCTCGACCACGCATGGAGTGCAGGTGTCACCTTCGCCAGCATCACGGCGAGCGGAATCCTCCTCGTGGGCGTCGGGGTCTTCCCGTCACACGGCCGAGGGCTGCTGCATATCTCATGTGCCGTCGCCATGACGATCTCCTTCGCGTCACTGATGATCCTCAGCCCGGTGGTGTTCACCGGGCTGCCGGCGTGCTTCCACATCGCGACCTATGGGTCGCTGGCTGCCCTCATCGCGTGCACGGTGCTGTGGAGTCCCGTCGGCTACCTGAACCTCACCGCGTTCGAACTGTGCACGTCGGTCATCATCTTCTGCTGGATCGCGCTCCTCGTCCGCTTCCTCGACGCGCTGGCCATGACGGTGCCGCCCGCGGCTGCCGGGCTGGAGCCCGACGGCGGGGATGAACAGCTCGGCGGGGCCGGGCTCGACGATCCGGTGACGACGCTCCCGTTCGACGTCGGTCCCGCCGGCCTGCCTGATCTGATCGGGACCTCCCGCCATGCCGTCGGTCCTGCTGTCGGTGCTGTCTCCGGGATGACGCGGGCCGGTCTCCCGATCAGCCCCCTTCCGGTGATCTCAGCACCCGGCAGGCGGGGAGCACGGAGGATGCATCCCGACGGGCCGTTCCGGTGATCCGTGGAGGTGCGACAGAGGGTGCCGACACGTGGGTGGACGTCCCTCCACGGCTGCTCGAATCCCTGGTGCTGGACGCCGTCCGTATCGCACGTCCGGGAATGACGGGGAAGCCGTCGTTCGTCCGCGCGGGTCTGGTGGCGCAGGTGCCCCAGGGGGAGGAGTTGGTCTTCGGCGGGCGGGCCCGCCGGGTGGGAGACATGATCGTGGCGACGACGACCCAATCCGCGCTCAGGCTCTCCGTGGCCGGGCCCGATCTGCAGGGTATGACCTACCTCGGCTTCCTGGTGCGTGGACGAGCGGAAGCACTGGTACCCGATGCTGCCCCCCTGGGCATCCGCCAGGGCGAGGCCATCATCCTCGCCGAACCGCTCGACGTCGTCGTGGAGAGCAGGGCACCCGCACGCTGGGTCCACGTGCTCGTCGGGACGCGCAGGCTGCGCGAGCGCGGTGTCCCGGTCACCGCCGGCCTGTGCGGGAAACGTGGAGGTGCGCTCGCCGGGCCCGTTGCCGCCTTCGCCTCCGCCCTCACGGACGAACCGGAGGAATCCGGTCCGGTCAGTGACATCGTCGCGGCCAGGGTCCTGGAGAACCTCGTGGTCGCGGTGTACGGGGATGCCCACGGGGAGGCGGACCCGCGGCTGGAACAGCGCCGCCGGGTGCGCCGCGCGGCGATCGACCTGATCGATGAACGTTTCAGCGATGCGCTGCTGACTCCGGCGGCCATCGCGGATGGCGTCGGCGTCTCGCTGAGGCACCTGCAGCGCTGTTTCGAGGGAAGTGGGACCACCATCGCCACGGAGATCAGTAACCGGCGGACGGAGAACGCCTCCATGCTGCTCGCGGCCCCGGCCTCCCGCGAGTTGACGGTCAACGAGGTCGCTCGGCGGTCGGGCTTCTCGTCCGCCTTCGAACTGCGCTCGAGGGTCCGCGCGAGGTTCGGCGTCCCGCCGTCGGAACTGCGACGGTCCGGGCCGTCAGGAAGCCAGCCCGTCTTCGTCGCTCTGCCGTGACGCGTCGGGCGGAGGCCAGGAGGTCCTCCGCGCTGCGCGGCTGTCGGCCGTGCGAGGTGCGCCGAGGCAGCCTTCGAGAGCGGCCCGCAGCTGATCGGTCGAGGAGAAGCCCGCGCGTACGGCGATCCTCAGGTTCGAGCGGTCCGGGCCGGTGAGTGTGGGAACGAGGAGTGCGGCGTGCTCGCTGCGAGCGCGCCTGATCTCGAGGGCGAGCGTTGAGCCCGAGCCCTCGAAACTGCGCTGGAGGTGCCTCAGGGACACATTCAGTTCCCGGGCGATTCCCGCCGGTCGCAGCGCCGGATCCGCGAACCGCAGGTCGACGATGCGTACGGCGCGGTCACGGAGGAGCGTCCTGAGTGCCGCACCGTCCGTCCTCGGCGGATCGGACTCGAGGAGTGCGCCGGCCAGGAGTTCGACGAGGCCGCGTTCGGCCGCCCTGGACGTCGTCGGATCCCCGGGTGCGGGAGCCGTGCGCAGTAGCGCGTACGCGAACTCCCCGAGCGGAGTGGAGAGGGATCTGCCCGGGCAGATCAGTGCCCGGCCCCGCGGCAGGCGTAATCCTCGTGCCGCAAGGACGTGCGCGGGCAGGCGGAGGAGGAGGATCATCGCGTTGTCGTTGTCGTTGTCGTCGCCGTCGTGCCTGATGCGCACGTCTCCGGGCACGACGGCGAGTGCGCCCTGCGGGAGGACGAGCAGGGGCCCGGCCGGCGCGCCCAAACTGATGGACGCATTGAGCGGGATGACAGCCTGGAGCCTCCGGCCTGTGGGGGCCCGTGCCTGCAGGGCGGGGATGCCCGAGGCGGCCAGGCAGGTGATCGTCGTCTCGCCGATCGTCCGTGACCGGTCCGCGATGCTGGAGGCAGGGGTGGGGCGTGCTGGGGGAGGGGCGCCCGCGCTGCCCGGCTCGGGGTCCTCAGGGACCGGGAGTGCCCCCGAGCAGTCCTCCTGAGGGGTTGGCCGGGAGAGTGCTGCTGCTGCGGGCACTGATCGGCTCCTTCCACGGAGCGTTCCCCGGTGCCGCTACTCGCAGCGCAGCTTGGGATCGCGACCGCCGGTCCTGTCCCGGTGGCTTCTTCCCAGAGTGCGACGGCGGACCGTCCCCGGGATCACCTGCCGAGGGTGAATGACACCCGGCGCCGGTCCACCCGACGTCAGACGAGGCAACGCCGGGGCGTGGCTACGGCAGCCGGGAGGGCCTGAGCACCGATGCCGCCTGCGCCCGTGCCGGGTCCAATGGCACCGGGCTGACCAGGACCGCCGATCCCCGGTGAAGGGTTCCGCTGCTCAGCGGCCGGCACCGAAGGCCGCCCCGCCCCCGCATGGACTGATGGGCACCCGGCGCCAGGACCTGGTTCATCCAGGCACAGGGGTGGGCGTGCCGGCCTCCGTGGAGAGCGACGCTCCCGCCCGCACTCTCGAGGACGAAGTCCTGACCGATCAGCGGTGTGAGCTCGGCGCCCCGGAGGACCACGTTGCGGCGGGGAAGCAGCGGATCGAAGGGGCCCGCCCCGAGCTCCGCCGCGATGGCCTCGAGCGACTCGATGGGGAACAGCGTCACGGCGGCATCCATGTGTGCAGCCTTCCCGAAGAACCGGTCGCCCACGATCCCCTTGCCCGCCACGACCTCGGCGCGGTCCGCATCGGCGGTGGGCACGTCGGCGGCTCCCTCCCGGGCGCGCCCGAAGTAGGCGTGCCCGGGCGAGACGAGCAGGTGCAGGATCTCGACGTCGTACCGGAACTCATGCGTCATGGTCCCAACGCTAGCCGGTCGCGCTCGTGGACTTGCCCGCCTCAGGCACCCGGACGGTGCAGCTCACGCTCACCGTGGACCGCCCGGTAGCCCAGTGAGCGTCGCCACGCCGTCCCGCGGATCCCGGGGGGGGGGTGGGGGCAGGGCCGTGCGGATGTGCCGCAGGGACGAGCCGGTGAGCTCGGTCGAGGCGTTGCCGACCATCGTCCCCGACGCGATGTCGACCAGCGACCGGTCACGCTGCGCCGACACCGGCCGGAGCAGCGTCCCCTCGACGTAGGGGAAGTGGCCGCGCTACAGCTGCGTGAGGTGCGAGTCCGCTGCCGCCAGGTCGGTGAGGAGGCTGAAGAGCTGCCGCAGGGACACCCCCCGATCCGCCGTACTCCTCGGGGACGCGCAGTGCGCCGAACCCCGCAGCCTTCACGGCCGCCACCTCGTCGGAGGGCAGGACGCGCTCCTGCTCCCGGCGCGGGGCTCCGGTGGTGGTGGTGTCGGAGAGCGGACGGAACCGTTCCCTGAGGGCTGCCGTCGGGGGCGGGGCGTCCGGCGGTCCGGGCTCGCTCGTCCGCGGCTGATCGGTGGGCGTGGTGGCACTGTGGACTCCTGGGCGTAGGACGGTGTGGTGGGCGGGACGATGTCGGCGGGTCCCGTGGCGATCCGCAGCGCATCGAAAGGCTGGGCGTCGCAGCCGAGGTTGGCCCCGTTGCGGTAGCGTGCGCCGGGATGCTGGTCGAAGAGCCGTGTCGCTCCCGGGCCGAACAGGCGCTCGCGGAACGTCGATTCCTCCTACGACCTGCGGTACAGGCCGCGCTTCTGCACTTCGGGGACCACGAGTTCGATGAAGTCCTCCGCCGTGCCCGGGGTGAGGAACTGCCGCAGGTTGAACCCGTCGAGATCCGTACCCTCGACCCATCGCTCGATCTCGTCGGCGACCTCCGTGGGTGTGCCGATGGCCACGAACGGGCCGCGATCGAAGCGCGTGATGCGCTCGAGTGCCTCGCCGACGGTTGTTCCGGCGGGGTGCCGCCTGGTGCTGGGCTGCGGGTCGCGCCCGGGACGGTCCTCGCGAAGGTCTTGATGTGGTCGGCGCCGCGGCCGTTGGCGACGGCGAGCCTGCGCAGGTCGGCCTCGTTCTCCCGATAGGCAGCGGCGTCACGAACGTGCGGCTGATTCCGGGCAGGGGGGATTACGGATGCGTTCATGGGTGTTCTTCAGGGAACCACCCACGAACATGGGGTTGGTGCGCGGCCTAGTCGGAGCTTGGCGGCCGCATCCCTTGAAGCTGGAATCACTAGAGGCATGACATCGGGTGCTTCGGTCAACAAGAAGTAATCTGACTCCGAATGTGTACAGGACACACGACTCCCGTCCTGACGATGCCGGGGAACAGCGCAATGGACGGGAATCCGTCCTACTTGCGGGGGGCGCGTGCCGCGCGCAGTGCGTAGAGGATCGTCAGGAGGTCGATACCCTCCTGCCCGAACGCGCCGGCCAGTGGGGGGACGAATCCCAGGGCGGCGCCCATCATCAGCACGAGGCTCAGCGCGATGCCGATCCCGATGCTCTGCAGCGCTATGCGCAGGGTCCGCTTGCCGATGAGCACGGCCTCGGTGACTTTCGCGAGGTCGTCGACGGTGATGATGACTTCCGCCGATTCACTGGCCGCCGTCGATCCCCTCGCCCCCATGGCGATGCCGACGTCGGCGGCCGCGAGCACCGGGGCATCGTTGACGCCGTCGCCCACCATGATGACGGGGCGCTCGGGCAGGTTCCGGACGATCTCCACCTTGTCTCCGGGCAGGCAGTCGGTGTGGATCGTGGTCACTCCCGCCTCCCGTGCGATGTGGCGCGCGGTGGCCTCGACGTCTCCGGTGAGCATGAGCACGTCCTGCACGCCGAGCGCCACGAGCGAGCTGACCGTGGAGGGCGCAGAGCTGCGCAGGGCGTCCCGCAGGAGGATGAACCCGGCGAAGCGCTCGCCGACCCCCACGTAGACGGCGGTTTCCCCCGGCGACAGGGGAGGGTCCGGCACGCGCCCGACGAGGCCTTCCACGAAACGCCGCTTTCCGACGGCGATCATGGTCCCCGCGACCTCCGCACGTACGCCGTCTGTGGCGAACTCCTGGGCCGCGCTCGCAGGACGGAGTGCCAGTCCGCGGCGCGCGGCCTCGGCGGTGATGGCCGCGGCAAGCACATGGGTGGAGTACTGCTCGGCGGAGGCGGTCAGGGCGAGTACCTCGTCCTCGGTGAGGGATCCCGCCGTCGGTGCGAGGACGATCTCGCCCACCAGCGGCGTGCCGGATGTCAGGGTGCCGGTCTTGTCGAAGGCGACACTCCGGGCCCGCGCGAGCTGCTCCAGTGCCTGGGTGCTCCGGATGATGATGCCGGCGCGGGCGGCCCTGCTGATCCCCCCGAGGAACGCTACCGGCGCGGCGATCAGGAGGGGGCAGGGCGTGGCAGCGACCAGGACCGCTGCGGCCCGGGTCGGATCGGAGCTCAGGAACCACGACAGCGCGGCGAGGGCCAACGCGAAGGCGGTGAAGGGGACCGCGAACCGGTCGGCGAGCCTGACCGTCGGCGACCGGCTGGCCGACGCCTCCGCGACGAGCGCGACGATCTGGCTGTACTGCGATTGCGCCGGAGTCGCGGTCGCCCGCAGCGTGAGCGCGTCCGCCCCGTTCAGGGATCCGCTGAGGACCTGCGCGCCGCGCTGATAGTCGACGGGCATGCTCTCACCTGTGAGCATCGACTCGTCGAGTGTCGCGGAGTCCGTCTCCAGTGTCCCGTCGGCGGGGACGACCTCCGACGGTCTCACGAGCACGAGGTCGCCCACCTGGAGATCGTCGATCGGAACGTCCTCGATCGAGCCGGCCTCGGGCCCGCCGTCGCCCGTTGCATGCTCCTGGCCGTCCTCGGTGATCCGGTGGGCCGACCGGGGTGCCCGCTCGAGCAGTGCCCGGAGCTGGGTCTGGGCGCGCGCGGATGCGAACGCGTCCAGGGCCTGCCCGCTGGCGATCATCAGCACGACGACGATGCTCGCGTAGTACTCGCCGGTGACGGCGGTGGCGATGATGGCCATCAGCGCCAGGAGATCAACGCCCCAGTGGCCCTTCCGGATGTCCCTGAGCATGCCGTAGGCCTGCACGGTCGCGACGGCAAGGGAGTAGGACGTCGCAGTGATCTGCGCGGCGGCGCCGGCCCCCGCCACATCGAGGAGGATCGTCACCACGATGACGACGCACGTGAGGACGACCAGCCAGGGGAGCCTCGGGAGGGATGTCCTGCCCTGCACTCCGGGCGCCCCCGACGGCGCCTTCCGTGTTTCTCCGGGGAGAGGCGGCCGCGGAAGAGTCTGCGCCGGGTCGGGCCCCGGTGTGCCGCCCGAGCGGGCGGGAGTATCAGCGGGCACGGCGGCCGTCGTGCCCGGCTGGCCGCGCGCCTCCGAGGGTGGTCACGGAAGGATCTTCAGCGCGGTGTCCCAGTTGAAGTGCGGGTGAGCATCGCCGACCTGCAGTCCCATGATCAGGAGCATCATCGCCTCGAGCTCACGTGATCGGCGCAACGGTCCCACGTCGACGGGGCGCAGGCCCGAACTCGCCACGAGCCTGCTGACCACGGCCTTGGCGTCCTCGGAGTCTCCGGCCAGGAAGACGTCCAGCGGTTCACCGGCCACCTTGCCCTCCTGGAGAGTGCCGGCGAACACCGTATTGAAGGCCTTGACCACATCGGCCCGGCCACCCAGGAGCTCCGCGGTCTGCTCTCCGGAGGACGTCCCGGTAGGTGTGAGGAGGCGATCGAAGCCGGCGACGTCGACGGGGTTGCTGATGTCGACGACGATCTTCCCGTCGAGGCCGGAGCCGTATTCGAGGATGAGCTCCCTGATGTCGGGGTAGGGGATGGCGAGGACCACGACGTGGCCGTCGATGGGTTCGCCCGGGTAGCCTCCCTGGGCGCCGGGTCCCAGTTCTTCCACCAGGGCCCGTGTCTGTTCCCCGTTCCTCCCGAGGATCCTGACCTGGCATCGGGCGTGGAGCATCCTGAGGCCGATACCCCGGGCCATCCTGCCGCTTCCGATGATCGTCACTGTGCTCATGTCTTTCTGCCTTTCCGACAGGCCGCCCGGTAGCGCGGCGAGGATCCAGCGATGCAGCATGCGCGTCAGCCTAGGCGGCGTCCGGAAGGGCGTGCAGGGGCCTTAGGTCCTGATCAGTGGACGCGTCCGGCCACGCCCGAGGTACTCACGCGAGGCCGGGTGAGATGGTCAGGTTGTTGTAGACGGCGCGGACTGTCGGATCGCACCAGCAGGCGAAGCCGGCGCGAGACCTGTCTTCTCGGCGCAGGGCCACACCGGAGAGGACCACGGTTCCCTCCGTCACTGTGATGTCCAGGCTCGCGCAGTCGGCCGCGCGGCGCACGGCGTGGCGCAGAAGATCCTCGAGCGAGCCGGGATCGATTGCCCCGCGCACTCCTTCACCCGCGACGGGGTGGCTGTCGACAGACATCGTCATCTGTCCACTGTGCGCCGTGCGGCGGGTCGTCTGCAGGGTCCAAGGTCCTCTTCCTGCCGTCTGGTTCACGAATTCGCGCGGCGGACGACGTCGGATGGGACTTTAGGCCCTAGTAGTCGGTTGGCGACTCACGTGTGATGTTCGTGCAAGGCGAGACAACGATCCGAGAGGTTCGCACAGTGACCAACATCAGTTCAATATGGACGAGGATCGATCCAGCCGTACAGCAGTGGGTACTCGCGAATCCGGGGTGCGTGGTCCTGCCGCGTACCCTGGTCAACCGGGTGGAATCGACCATCGGCGAGAGCCTGCATGCGGACGACCACGGGGAATACTGGTTCACAGGGGAAGAGCTCGTGTTCCTGAAGGCGCGTCGTCGGGCGCAGGAACTCGGCGGGTTCACCGCCGGTGGGCAAGCCGGCATGCGACGGGACGAGCACGCAGAAATGCTGGACCGGTGAGAAGGCGTCCGGTCGCATCAGCCGGCGCGACCCATGGATCTGCGAGGACCGCGTATCGCCGCGGAGCCGCAGGGACAGGTGCGCTCGGCGCGGAGACGGACGAGACGATGCGGCGGCGCGCCATGGCGATGCACCCATCGGCCTCCAACCGGAAGCTGAAGATCCTCGTCAGCGCGGATGCCGAGGCGCACATGGTGCAGATCCTCGTGCACGGTTGTGTGTCAGCGGTCAATCTGCACGCCCTCGACCTCGTGGTGAGAAGGGCAGCCACCCTGTCACCGGGAACGAACGTGGTCCTCGACCTGAGTGAGGCCCAGGCGTGGGACTCGGTCCGGGACGACCTGCAACCTCGTTCGATCACCGCGCGCCTCACGGCGCAGGGGGCCGCGCCGGCTCCCTTCCCCCTGGGGGTCATACCTCCCGCACCATAGCGCGCGGGACGGCAGACGGGTGCACCCTGGGCTCAACGGCGAGCGCGGGGTGCACCGAGGCGGGCGGAGATCCATGGAGCGGATCGCGCCCCCATCCGGTGGTTTACCCTTTGGGTCGCGTCCCTCAGGTGCATCAGAACCAGCCCGGCGGGCGCCAGCTCGCCGGAACCTCGTGATCGCGGCTGCGACCGCAGCGGGCGCAGCAGTACCTCGCCCGGGCGTGCCGGGTGCGGCCGTTGGGGAGGATCACCTGCTCGGAGTACGTGGAATAGACGAGCGCGTCGTCCGAACCGCAGGCCAGGCAGACCGGGACCAGTCCACGAGGACGTTCGTCCTTGAGTGCCCGTTCACGGATGGCCCTCGTGTCCAGCATGCGTTTTTCAGCGTCCGACGGCACCGGGGGGTGGACGACGAACGGCCGCTGGCTCCCGGTCCGGATCGTCGACATGGTCATCAGCGCTAACGGGCGGTCGACAGGCGACGACCACGCATCCGGGTCGGGGTCATCTCGTAGAAGAGGTCGCGAAGACCGGGTGCCCACGGCTCCTCCGACACTTTGCCCCACAGGGTGGTCAGGAGGGCCGGATCCTCGACGCGGATGGCCGGTCCGTTGGCCAGGACGGTCCACCCACTCTGGGTAGTCCGATCGGTGAGGTCGACCTGGAACCCGGCGTGCTCGAGGTAGCTGCTGGCGATGGTGCCGTCCGCCCGGGTCCGGAAATACAGATGCTGGTCGAGCACGAAGTAGTTGACCGGGAAGATGTTCAGGAACCCCTCATGGAAGAAGCCGAGACGGCCGAGCGACTGCGTCGTCGCCAGCGCCCAGCACTGCGACGGTGTGAGGGCTTCCGACGCATGGAGGGCGCCGGGCATGTCCCAGTAGCTGTCCTGACGGGGCGGTGTTGACACGGTGTCGTCCTTCGTCCGTAGTGGCGGTCCAAGCACACCGTCGTACCGGGTGATCCCGGGACGGAGGGGTGCCTCCTGTCGACGCTACAAACACTTCGAGGTCCGTATCAGGGTCCAAAGCCCCTGATCAGCGCTCGCTGGATCTGTGATCGTGGGATCGTGCCTCACCTGCCCGCGACGCCGCATCATCATGGACGCCCTGCGGGTCACCCCGCCGGCTGTCATCGCCCCCAGGAAGGACCAGCGTGAAGGCACTCCAGTACAGGACCATCGGTTCCGCCCCGGTGCTCGTCGACGTCCCGACCCCCGTCCCGGGCCCCGGTCAGGTCCTGCTGCGCGTGACGGCCGCGGGTGTGTGCCATTCGGACCAGTTCGTGATGGACCTCCCCGAGGACCAGTACATCTACGGGCTCCCGCTCACCCTCGGCCACGAGGGCGCGGGTACCGTCGCTGCCCTCGGCGAGGGCGTGAGGGGGCTGGAGATCGGGGAATCCGTGCTGGTGTACGGTCCCTGGGGATGCGGTCGCTGCTATCGCTGCTCCCGTGGCGAGGAGAACTACTGCGAGCATGCAGCCGCGGAGGGGATCAGCCCGCCGGGACTCGGTGCACCCGGCGCCATGGCCGAATACCTCCTGATCGACGACTCCCGCCACCTCGTCCCGCTGGGAGATCTCGACCCTGTGGCGAGCGTGCCGCTGACCGACGCCGGGCTGACTCCGTACCACGCCATCAAGAGGAGCCTCCCGCAACTCATCCCCGGATCCGTGGCCGTGGTCATCGGTGTCGGCGGACTGGGCCACGTCGCGGTGCAGATCCTCCGGGCGATCAGCGCGACCACGGTGATCGCCCTGGACACCGCGGGGGACAAGGTGGAGCTGGCCCAGGCCGTCGGCGCCCACCACGGCTTCGTCACCGGTGGGGAAGCCGCGGAGATGACCGCCCTCGAGGAGGAGATCCGCGCCCTGACCGGAGGGCGGGGTGTCACTGCGGTCTTCGACTTCGTGGGCATACAGGCGACGACGGATCTCGCGTCCCGCCTCGTGGCGGTCGCCGGTGAGGTCGTCATCGTCGGGGTGGGACCGGGTACGGTGAACATCGGGTTCTTCTCCACGCCCTGGGAGTCGTCGGCCCGCGCTCCTTACTGGGGCTCGCGTCCAGAACTGATGGAGGTCCTCGAGTTGGCACGCTCCGGCATGATCCACGTCGAGACCGAGCGCTTCAGCCTGGACGATGCGCCCCACGCCTACGAGCGGCTGAGAGCCGGAACCATTCGGGGGCGAGCCGTCATCGTTCCTGATCACGACCAGCACGGTGAGGATGCATCATGACCACGGTCTTTCCTGATGCGACAGCAATCAAGCCCTCGGTCCAGCGCTCTGAGCCGATGCTCGTGGCGATGCGTGATCCTGCGGCGGATCGGACCGCGGTGGAATGGGCGGCCGCCCGCGCTGCGGCCCTCGATGCCCCGCTCACCGTGCTGCATGCCATCGCGGACCCGTCCCTGATGCCGCCGGGTCGCCTGTACGGCGACGAGGTGATCGCCGGGCGTGTGATGGTCAGTCGCGAAGCGTCGCGCGTCTCCCACCGGTATCCGGGCCTGCGGGTCAGCACGTACCTCCACTGCGGCGACGTCGTCGAGGCACTGCTGGGGCTCTCCACAGCTGCGCCCATGATCGTCGTGGGCGCCGACCGGAAGGATCCGTCCAGCGGGGAGTTCAAGGGCTCCGTCGCACTGCAGGTGGCGCTGAACTCGGCGACGCCCGTCGCCGTCGTGCCTCCGGGGTACGGCTATCAGACGGGTTCCGGCCAGGCCAGAGGGGGAGTGGTCGTCGGTGTGGACGGCTCGGACGTATCCCGTATCGCCCTCATGAGAGCGGCCGAGGAGGCCCAGTCGGCGGGCATGGCCCTCACTGTGGTGACTGCACTGGGATCATCACCCCAGCGTATGGCGGTCGGTGCCTCGCCGATGCTGCTGGCGGTGCGCACGCGCTACCCGGACCTCATCGTGAGCTGGATCGTCGACGATCTGCACACGCCCGTCGAGGCCCTTGCGCTCTATGGCGCCGGCTCCGATCTGCTGGTGATCGGCCGCCACGGGAGCGGCGCGCGATCAGCGATGTCCCTCGGCTCGGTCACGCACACGCTCCTCCTGGAGCCACCGTGCCCCACCCTGGTCCTCACTCGTCGTGAGCTCGAGCCGGCTGAGGATTCGCCGACGCGTGCAGCGGAGCGAATGAACGTCCACTGATCGTCTCCGGCACCAGTCGCATGAACCGGTCCTTGCGGCCCATCTCCCACGGATGGAGAGGCAGGGTGACCGTGTCCAGGAGTTCGCTCGTCTGGCTGATGGTCGCCGCGTGTCCCTGAACGATCACACTCCACACCAGGGCGCCATCGTTGAGGAAGCCGTCCGTCTCGAACGAGACGGGGGCTTTCTCCGAGAACCGGGACTTCGTCCCCTCGGAGGTGCGAAAGACGATCGTGCCGTGTTCCACGACGAAATTGACCGGGAAGATGCCCGGGATACCCTGTATGCACAACGCAAGGCGTCCGAAGGGAGCATTCCGCAGCAATTTCCAGCATTCGTGCGCTGGAAGGATTTCCGTAGGTGTATTCTCGGCTTCCATAGATCGACACTACGAAGCGACCCGCGGGCCGGATAGGGACCTCTGACCCCTCTTCTCGGTCGCGCGGTCGGGTCTCGTCAGGACAGACGGATTGTGATTTCCAGGGGGCAGGACATCACGTCGACAGTACGGAGTGCGGCACGTGGTCACTTATTCTGACGAATCTCCCATCGGAGCACCCCCACGGACGACGGCGCTGGCCGGGATGGAAGACCTCCTGGCGGCCTTCGCGGCGATCGCGGACGACCTCGGTCTCGACACCGTTCTGGAACGCGTCATCTCGGCAGCCTGCCGGTTGGTCGACGCCCGGTACGGCGCCCTCGGAGTCATTGGCCCGGACCGTACCCTGGGTCATTTCACCACTGTGGGGATGGAGGACGACGAGATCCGGCGGATCGGCCAGTTCCCGACGGGGCACGGGATCCTCGGCCTGCTGATCTCCGTGCCGCATTCCATCCGCCTCTCCGATCTGCGCGAGCATCCGCTCGCCTATGGCTATCCCGCTGGTCACCCGCCGATGAAGTCCTTTCTCGGAGTCCCGATCCGCATCCACGACCGTGTCTTCGGCAACCTGTACCTGACCGAGAAGAACGGGGGCGACGACTTCTCGGCCGCCGACGAACAACTCGTGGTGGCGCTGGCCTCCGCCGCGGGGGTCGCGATCGAGAACTCGCGACTCTTCGATGAAGCGAATCGGAGGACCCGGTGGCTCGAGGGCGGGCTGAACGCCGTGCGGGAACTCCTCGGTCAGCACGACGAATCCCACCACGATCTGGACATCCTCGCCACTCACGCGCTGAACGCCTCGCAGAGCATGCTTGCGGCCGTCCTCAGAGACTTCGGAAACCAGCGGGGAGTTGGCTGCGAAGCAGTGGACGGCGTCGAGGTGGACGCCCTGCTCGGCCGGCCGAGCATTGACGCGACGCTGCTCGACAGGCTACCGACCACCCTGACACCCATCGTGCTGGACGCGGACGAGTTCGCACAGGTGCTCCCCGGCGCCCCGGAGGGCATGATCGGGACGGCGCTGTGCAGCAGGCTCCCCGGCGACGGCGACCGCCGGTTCCTCGTCGTCGGCCGGTCATCGGGCGGATCGCCGTTCTCCGACGTCGACTACGAGATGATGACCACCTTCGTGTCCCATGTGTCCCTGGCCCTCGAACTGCTGCGGGTCCATCGCCAGCGGGAACAGGAGGCGGTCTTCGGCGACCGGGACCGGATTGCTCGCGACCTGCACGACCTGGTCATCCAGCGGCTCTTCGCGGCCGGGCTGAGTATCCAGAGCCTGCGCAAGTACACCCCGGACGCCGAAGCCCTGAACCGGATCTCCGCAGTGACGACGGAACTGGACGAGACCATCCGGGAATTGCGCGACACCATCTACTCGCTGCGCACGGTTCCACAGATCACCCCGACCTTCACCTCCACGATCTTCTCCCTCGTCGCCGATGCCTTCGACGGCCACGACCTCGCGCCGGTTCTCCAGCTGTCAGGCCAGCTCGACGCGGCGCTGGACGATGAGCGCGCCGACCACGTCAGGGCCGTATTGCTCGAGGGGCTGTCGAATGCGCTGCGGCATGCCGACGCGCAGACCATCACGGTGACGCTGCGAGCGATCGGCGAACACCTCGAGTTGAAGATCGCCGACGACGGCCGCGGGTTCGAGAACCCCACCCGCAGCAGCGGTATGACCAACATGAAGCGCCGCGCCGAACTCTGCGACGGCACGATCTCCATCATCAGTGAACCGAAGGGGGGGACCGAGGTCCACCTCAGGATCCCTCTGAACCCGACTGAGCCGGCTGACCTGACGGGCGGGAGATGAACACTGCCGCCTGGGTGCGGCGCTGGAACCCCAGCTTCGACAGCAAGGACGACACGTAGTTCTTCACGGTCTTCTCAGCCAGGAAGAGTTCCGTGCCGATCTCCCGATTGGTCAACCCGGCGCCGATGAGGGCCAGGACCTTCTTCTCCTGGCTCGTCAGACCCGCCAGGCGCGGGTCCTCGGCCGGGGCGTCCCGGAGTCCTGAAGTGATCCGCTCCGTCACACCGGCCGCGAACAGGGATTGACCGGACGCCGCCCGGCGGACCTTCTCCACGAGGTCGGATCCGAGGATCTCCTTGAGGATGTACCCCGACGCACCCGCGAGTACAGCGCCCCTCAATGCCTGCTCATCGTCATAGCTCGTCAGGATCACGCACGCCAGGGAAGGGTCGATCGAGCGCACATCGCGGCACACCTCGATCCCCGTGCCGTCGGGCAGCCGCGCATCGAGGATCGAGATGTCCGGCGACAGGGCAGGAATCCTCCGGGCGGCTTCCTCGGCGGACCCGGATTCTCCGACGATCGAGAAACCCTCGCTCTCCAGGAGTTCGCGCAGCCCACGCCGCACCAGCTCATGATCATCGAGGAGGAACACCGTGGCCTCCTGCGGATGCCCACCGGTCGCGGGGTAGTCCATGTCCAACCTCCGACGTCGTCGACGCGCCCGGCGCTACCGGGCCGGGTGCCTCGTGTTCAAGCACTATCATCACCCGGTATCGCGCACGCGGTCAGGGCACAACGGCCCCACATCGGGTGGGCCTTTCGACCCTACCCGGAGTGTGAGGGCCCGGAGACGATGACGGGGCGCACGTTCACCTGTGGCGAAGGAGCAGAACCCCATCATGGACACGACCCCCTCACCCCGCAAGCCCCGCGTCATCGTGGTCGGCGTCGATGGGTCGGAAGAGTCGATCGCCGCACTCAGACTTGCCGGCAGCCTCGTACCGCTCGCCGGTGATGCCATCAAAGCCCTGACGGTGTGGCAGTACCCCATAGGTTTCGGCACCTTCGCCCCCATCACGTGGAATCCTGACGAACTGGCCGAGACGGCGCTCGACGACGCGCTGTCGGCGGCGTTCGGGGATGAGCCACCGTGCCCGGTGGCGCGCCGGGTGCTGCAGGGGCCCACAGCCCAGGTGCTCATCGAGGAGAGCCGGAAGGCGACGATGATCGTCGTCGGTTCGCGGGGTCACGGCGGGTTCGTGGGACTCCTCCTCGGATCCGTGAGTTCCGCCGTCGCGGAGCGATCATCCTGCCCGGTCCTCATCGCGCACGGCGCCCTCCGGTCCTCCGACAGTGAAGCCGCCGCCCCGCAACCCGCTTCCGCTACGGCATGACTGCCAGGACGGGGGGCAGCGCTGGGCTGCGCCAGGGCAAGCCGGTGATCGTCGGCTACGACGGTTCCGACGAATCGAAGAGAGCGCTCCTGTGGGCGTCCCGCTATGCCGGCGTGGCGCAGTTGCCCCTCATCGTCGTCCACGTGTTCATTTGGCCGTACTTCACCGAACGGCTGGGGCCGGTCGCGGGCGTCGAGGACAGCGGACTGCGCGGGGAAGCACAGCGGATCCTGGCAGAAGGACTCGAGCTGGCACGACGCTCCGAGTCGGACCTCGAGGTGCACGACCGTCTGGTGACGGGCGCCCCCACCAGCATCCTGACGACGCTCTCGGACGAGGCCTCCCTCCTCGTCACCGGAACCCGGGGACTCGGCGGCTTCTCCGGGTTGCTGATCGGATCGGTGAGCCTCCATCTCGTCTCCACCGCATCCTGCCCCGTCGTGGTCGTCCGTGATGCCCGTCCCACGCACGACACCGTCCTCGTCGCGGTCGACGGATCTCCCGAGAGCGACAGGGCGGTGATGGTGGCGGCCCAGCTGGCCGGCACCCTGCACAAGTCACTCCGGCTCCTGCACGTGGGCGCCCCCCACCGGCATGGGGTGACGGACGTCTTGCCGGAGGAGCAGGAGCAGGACCCGGTCCTCGAGCAAGCCTTCGCCCTGCTCGGCGAGCACACGGGTCCGACCGCAGCCCGGGACCTCCTCCGCGCTGATTCCGTACCCGGCTGCATCGTCGAGGAGACCAGGAGAGCCGCCTGCGTCGTCCTCGGGGCCAAGGGCCGCAACACACTGGGCACCCGGCTCGGCTCCACCGTCCACGCTGTACTGCACCACGCCGACGGCAACGTCGTCGTCGTCCGGTAGTTCAGGCCCGAGAACGGACCCTGGTGCTCGCAGCCAGGGGCACGATCACTTCTGGGTCACGTCGGAACGGCACCTCGAGGGCTGCCCGCAGGAACCAGCGGACCCGCACCAGAGGTGAGGTCACCGTCGGAGCGGGGACAGCGCGGGCCGTGAGGGTGAACGGGACAGCCGATCCCCTGGCGGCGTGGGCCGGAAGGCGGACCTGGTCGATCACCGTCTCCTCGACGAGGAAGTTCCCCGGGTACTGCCCCTCCTGGGGGCGTTGCCCGGCCCAGTACATCACTTCCTCCTGCATGACGATGCTGATGTTCAGGGTGCGCGCCCTGGACTCGCTGACGGCCACGACGCCGGACAGCTCCGCCCCGGGATGCACGGAATGGGTGGACAGCTCCGACACGCGCAGATCCGATGCCGCATGACGCCCCTCCGTCGACGGGATGCCGGGTTCGACGTCTGCCGTGGTTCCGTCCGACTGGACGATCAGCGGATGGGTGCGGACCACATCCCCGTTGCCGTCGGAGGACACCCGGACTCGCACCGACCAGCCGGACAACGCGAGCTTCCCGTGAAGGGTAGGGACAGCGTCGGCGGGCACCATCAGCTGGCTCGCCTCGAAGCATGACTCGCCTTCTCGGAGGGTGATGCCGGTGCTGACCAGCGTGCTGCCGATGTCCTTCGAACTGCGCTCGGCGGCATGGTACGTCCCGCCGAACTGGTTCCCCCGCATCTGAGTGAGTTCCAGCGAGTGCACGAGGGTGAATTGGACCGAGGTCACCCGCACCCGGCGGGTCGCGTGGATCTCCACACTCACGGGAGTGCTGTGTCCGAGGACTGCGGTGCCCTCCGCGCCACGCTGCAGGAGGGAGAGATCCATGATCTCGTGGGGCTGAGTGGGCGTCATGGTCGATGGGCCTTTCCGTCGTGATCAATGGGTGGGAGATCTCGCGGCTCGTCGGAGCGCATCGTCCGTGCCCCGGCCTCCGCCTCTTCGGGTCCCTGGTCCAGGCGGAACGGCGGATACTCGTCACGGAGCAGGAACACGTAGGCGGCTACGCGATACGTCCAGCGGTGGATGCCCATGACCAGGCCGAAGAGCGGTGCGGGGTAGCGTGCCGTGAACAGGAGGGTGATCCCTGCGATGAGCGCCAGCAAGCTCAGGAGCGACGGCGCGGAGGTCCTGATCACGTCGCCGGCGCCGGGGACGACGACGACGGTCGTGGACCAGGCGCCGGTCAGGGCGGCGATCACGAGCAGGTGCGGAAGGGCCAGCAGCCACCACTTCACGAGGACGAGGCCGCGGTGGAGCCCGGACGGGTAGGGGACCTCGAAGTGGGCCGGATAGTCGGGAACGCGGGCGAGGGTGAAGGGCGGGTACAGGTCTGTTCCGAGTGCAGCGGCATAGAACTGCACCCGCCACGTCCAGCGGAAGACACCCACGGAGAAGGCGAACAGGCCTGCCGGGTAACGGCCGGTGAACAGGATGACAAGCCCGGCGGCTACAGTGTTCACGAGGCATGCGACCCACAGCAGCCCCAGCACCAGCAGATGCGGGATGACGAGGAACCACTTCACCAGCCACAGCCATCGTGAGAGCCGGGGTTGCAGGTAGCCCGTGAGCCGAGCCGGATGGGGCAGGAAATCACGCACCGGGTCACCCGATGCGGTGCGGTGGAAGTCGGTCGGCAGCGTCCCCTGCCGGTTCCGGGTGGCAGCCAGGGAGGGCTCGAGTCCTTTCCCGAGCGCGTTCGCTCCGAGGAGCATGAGCGGGACCCCGACCAGCACGAGGAGGCCTGCCACCAGGAGCAGCGTCAGGCCGACGGGTGCGAAGAGGCTCGACCGGAAGCCCGCCTGCAGGTTCACGACGCCGGCCTGACTCCCGTCGGCGTTCATCACCACCACCGCCCAGCTCCCGGAACGTACGTCCACGGAGATCACCTGGGTGCCGGTGCCGGAGGCTGATGCTGTCCAGAACGTCTGTTCGGTGGGCGGAGCCGGAGCCGAGGAGCCCGGGATGTCGCGGTACCCGGCGCGGAAGGGGTCGGTCCGTACATCGATCAGTTCCGTGTGCTGCACGGATGACAGGTATGCATCCACGTCGGCCTGCCTGGCCACGCCGACGAAGACCGCCTCGGTGCTCGGTACGCCGGTGGCGCTGAGCTGGACCGTCGCGATGCCCGCAGGGACCTCGCTCGCCCCCGCGTCCAGGTGGATGTCCTCCAGCTGGGTGGTCAGTGCATAGGAGTCGTACTCGAAGCGCTCCGTGGAGGTGCTCAGGAACTGCCCCTCCCGTTGAAAGGCGGCCAGGGCGCTGATGACCGCACCGCCGAATGCGAGACCCCCTGCAATCGACACCAGCAGGGCACCCAGGAGGACCATCACGAGGGGGCCTGCCCGCATGGGCGTCCGAGCGGGCGGGGGAGTGGTCGTCAATGAACTCGAACTCATGGCGGGCGTCCTCCGTGGTGGTGCCTGGATCGGGAAGGGGTAACCCTCACTCCGGCACGGGCGCGAGCTTCTGGGTCACTCCTTCGACGGGAGAGGGTGCGTTTCCCGGTACTTCTGGATATGCAGGGCGAGTTTCCGCTCCGCTTCCCGCCGACGCTCCATCAGCCGTTTGAGGTCGGATCCGGTGGGCATGAGACCGATGGGCCTGAAATTCTCTTCTTCCGTGGAGGGGTCGAGGTGGATGGGGGGAGGAGCCGCGTTGCGTGGGGCGATCGGGTGCTCTGTCGAGCTCATGAATCTGTCCTTCGATTGCTCGTGAAGTGGTCGCCGACCGGCTGATGCTGTCCATGGGCTTCTCGCCGGCGTCGCACGACGGCCACTCCCGAAAGGGTTGCGTCTCAGTGTCCTGCCGGATGAGGAAGTCCTCTAGGGACTTTCGTCACCATTGCCGCAGTCGCGGACGCTGCGCGGGCCTGCGGGAGACCGCCCGCGCCCGGGCGTCAGAGCCAGAGGCGAGGGCGCAGGAGCATCCGGACCGGCATGGATCCGAGAAGCTCCCGCTCCTGCAACGGGGTGGTCCGTTCGTCGAGGAAGTCCAGGATCAGATCCGCGTCCAGTGAGGCGAAAGCGGCCCGCATGAACCGGACGGCCGAGTCGGGGTCGTGGAGCCACATCCGGAGGACGGGCTTGTCGTAGAAGTGGAAGCGCCGCGACGACCTGGGGCTGCGCGGCGAGCCGGTCGCGGCGAGCGATGAGGCGACACGCTCGGCCTGGTGCAGTATCCGGGTGAAGCCGTACCCGGTCGTGGCCTTGATGATCCCGGAGGCCGTGCCGACGTACAGGTGCCGGCCCCGTGACGATGGGCGATGGAGGCCGAGCGGGATCGCACCCCGTTGGACGGTGATCGTGGAGAAATCGCTCACTCCGCACGTCCTGCGCAGATAATCCGCGGCCGCCGCTTCGAAGGGCCAGCCCATGGCCGGTGCATCACCGCGTGTGATCCTCGTGGTCTCCACGAAGGCCTCTCGGGTCGACACAGGCAGGAGGCAGTGGAAGCGGACAGGATGCTCCCCGGCGCCTGGCCCGAAGTCCATGAAGGTTGCTACTGACGGGTCGAACGATTCCTGGGCGGTCCGGACCCGCCGGATCTCACCGGTCATGAGCAGGGGAGGAGTCGCCCCGGACGGCGGGGCGGTGCTGTCGAAACAGTGCGCGGCGGTGAACGATCGGCCGTCGGTGAGCACGACCGAGACCCGATCGCCGTGAGCGCGGATCCGAGCGGTGTGGGCGTCGAGTCGCGTGATGCGTGGATCGGCATCGATCACCTGATCCAGGCAGTGGAAGATCCTCTGCGAGGAGGTCAGTGACAGCGTATGGCGGTCGAGCGACAGGGTGCGCAGGCCGGCAGTGGTATCGACGGCGAGCGTCGTATAGCTCGCTGCCGGGGTGAGCGGCAGGGGCAGCACGCCGTCGTACCAGTAGACGATGGAGCGGTGGTGGTACCGACGGCTGTCGTCGACGAGGAGGATCCGTGCGTCGTCGAGGCCCGGTTGTTTGCCGAGGAAGTAGGCGAGACTCCGACCGGCGAGACCCCCGCCGGCGAGGATGATGTCGAAGTCCGCTGGTTCGGGACTCACGGTGATCCGCGTCCGTGATCACCCGGCGGACCCGCTGCTCGCCCGGGCCCGGACGCACCGTCGATGCCCGGGGGAGCCGTGACCGGAGCCTCAGGCGTCCGCGTCTTCAGCCACCTTGTCCTCTGCCACCTTGCCGTGAGCCGCGTCGTCCTCTGCCGCAGTGCCTTCGGCACCCTCGTGGACGACGAGGACGGGACAGTGGGCATGGGAGACACAACTGGCGCTCACCGAGCCCAGGAGGAGTCCACGGAAGGATCCGTGACCTCGCCGGCCCACGATCAGCAGTGCGGCGTCGCGGGAGGCCTGGACGAGGGCCTTCCCGGGGTGGGCGAACACCACGGTGGTCTCCAGACCGCGCGGGACCTTCTCGCCGTAAGCCTTGCTGACCGCATTCTTGAGATGGATCTTCGCGGCGTCGGCGAATTCACTGGTGCCCAGTGGAACGTATCCGGGGTACTCGGCCGGATAATCCCACGCCGCGACCGCCAGGATGGTCGCATCGAGGGCAGGTGCCAGGCGCGCGGCGTACCTCAACGCCTCGACGGACTGCTGCGAACCATCGACGCCGACGACGATTCGGGAGGCGGCTGCTGTGCTCATGGGTTTCTCCTCGGGGCTCGCTGCGATCAGGCCAGTCCTGCTGCCTGAAGCGTGCCTACCGGGGGGGAACGCACGATAGGGTCTTTCGTCCCATGGGGGAAGCGGGGCAGACCGGTTCTGCTGGTCGGAGAGGGGTTCTCGAAGAGTTACTTGACATAATGTAGATTATCGGCGCTTTACCGTGTCCTGCCGGAAGGGGGTGGCAGCACCATTGTTCCCACCTCCATGTGTCAACTATTATTTACGGATGGAGGTGGACAGGATGACGTCACTCGTCGGATCGATGGACGGCAAGGGACCGGCCGAGGCATTACGGATCCTCGCCGAGCTCCAGCGGGAGGTGGCACGCCGTGAAGCAGGCCTCGTCCGCAGTGCCCGCCAGGCCGGACTGTCATGGGAAGCCATAGCGCAGAGCCTCGGGGTGTCCAAGCAGGCCGTCCACAAGAAGTACGGCCGGCGGTAGCCGGGACGGATCAGCCCCTACGCTGATGCCATCAACAAATGTTGACAGCCTGACACGATCAACTTATGTTGATGGTGTGGACCTCACCCCGACGCCTCCTCCCGAGAGACCAGCGGACGCACTCGCCGCCGTCGTCGCCCTTCGACGGCTCGCGGCGTCCCTCGAGCGCTCCGCGGTCGACGAGGCCCTGGCCCAGGGGTGGACATGGGCCCAGATCGGTGGCGCACTGGACCTCAGCGCACAGGCGGCGCACAAGAGACTCTCCCCCGGCCATCGCCGACCCGCCGACGACTGAACAGGATGATCATGGGCATCAGGACCGCAGTCTCCGACGTCTCCTTCATGACGTCGCTCTTCACCGCCGCGGAACGCATCGCGCACGAACTGGGAGACCCGGTGATGGGTGCTGAACACCTGGTCATCGCGGCACTGGACCGCGATGACCTCGACCGCTCCGACCTCGCCTCCCTCCCGCTCGACGCACCGCGTCTCCGCGACGCCGTCATCGCCGTGCATGCCGACGCCCTGGGCTCCCTCGGCCTCGAGGGGACCAGCACTCCCATCCACGACCATCCGCGCGGCGTCCTGCACAGTACTGCGACCGCGCAGGCGGTGTTCCAGGACGCCCGCAGAAGCGCCCGGAAACGGCGAGTGGCCCTGCGCGCCGTCGACATCGTCGCGGCGGCCGCACGGCTCGACCACGGGACCACCGCACGGGCCGTCGACCGCCTCGGCATCAGGCGCGCCGATCTGGAGGCCCTCGGGCGGTAGGACGTGGGCGGGCGCCGCGTGCGCCCCGGGACGAGCCCGGACCCTACGTGGCGGCGGGTCGTTCGTTCGGCGGCCTGCATGCCATGACGTCCGCCGCCCGCTACCCCGAGGAGGTGGCCCTGCCGGTACTGGTCGACGCGGTCGGTGAGCGCGGCACTAGGCCTTGACGTACTCGGCCAGGTGCTGCCCGGTCAGTGTCGAGCGGGCGGCCACGAGCTCGGCCGGCGTGCCTTCGAAGATGATCGTACCGCCGTCGTGGCCGGCTCCGGGTCCCATGTCGATGATCCAGTCCGCGTGGGCCATGACGGCCTGGTGATGCTCGATGACGATCACCGACTTGCCGGCGTCGACCAGGCGGTCGAGCAGGCCCAGCAGGTTCTCGACGTCGGCAAGATGGAGTCCCGCGGTGGGCTCGTCCAGGACCAGGATGCCGCCCTTCTCCCCCATGTGGGTCGCGAGCTTCAGCCGCTGGCGCTCGCCGCCCGACAGGGTCGTCAGGGGTTGCCCCAGGCTCAGGTACCCCAGCCCGACGTCGGACAGCCGGTCGAGGATCGCCGCAGCGGCGGGCACCTTCGACCCGCCGGCCCCGAAGAACGCCGCGGCGTCGGACACGGGCATCGCCAGGACCTCGCTGATGTCCTTGCCGCCCAGTGTGTAGTCGAGCACCTCGGCCATGAACCGTTTGCCGTCGCAGACCTCGCAGGTCGTCGCGACACCCGCCATCATGGCCAGGTCGGTGAAGATGACGCCCGCACCGTTGCAGGTGGGACACGCGCCCGCGGAGTTGGCACTGAACAGAGCCGGTTTCACGCCGTTGGCTTTGGCGAACGCCTTGCGGATGGGCTCGAGCATGCCGGTGTAGGTGGCCGGGTTGCTGCGCCGGGAGCCTTTGATGGCCGCCTGGTCCACGGCGACCACGCCCTCCCGCCCGGAGACCGAGCCGTGGATGAGCGAGCTCTTGCCGGATCCCGCCACGCCCGTGACGACGCACAGGACGCCCAGCGGGATGTCGACGTCGACCTCACGCACGTTGTGTGCCGTCGCCCCCCTGATCTCCAGCGCACCGTGCCGCGGCCTCACCGAGGCCTTCAGGGCGGCGCGGTCGTCGAGGTGCCTGCCGGTGAGGGTGCCGCTGCGGCGCAGGCCCTCCAGGGAGCCCTCGAAGCAGACGCTCCCGCCGGCGGTGCCCGCACCCGGACCGAGGTCGACGACGTGATCGGCGATCGCGATCATCTCGGGCTTGTGCTCGACCACCAGCACCGTGTTGCCCTTGTCCCGCAGGCGCAGCAGCAGGTCGTTCATGCGCTGGATGTCGTGCGGGTGCAGGCCGATCGTCGGCTCGTCGAAGACGTACGTGACATCGGTGAGCGAGGACCCGAGGTGGCGGATCATCTTGGTCCGCTGGGATTCGCCTCCGGAGAGCGTGCCCGACGGACGGTCGAGGCTGAGGTAGCCGAGCCCTATCTCGACGAAGGAGTCCAGGGTCTCCCCCAGCGCCGACAGCAGCGGCGCGACCGACGGTTCGTCGAGCGCCCGCACCCAGGCGGCGAGGTCGCTGATCTGCAGCGCACATGCATCGGCGATGCTGATGCCGTTGATCGTCGAGGATCGGGCGGCCTCGCTCAGCCGGGTGCCGTGGCACGCGGGGCAGGGGGTGAAGGTGATGGCGCGGTCCACGAATGCGCGGATGTGCGGCTGCATCGACTCGCGGTCCTTGGACAGCATCGACTTCTGGATCTTCGGGACCAGGCCCTCGTAGGTGATGTTGATGCCGTCGACCTTGATCTTGGTCGGCTCCCTGTAGAGGAGGTCCTTCAACTCACGCTCGGTGAACTCACGGATGGGCTTGTCCGCGTCGAAGAACCCGCAGCCGCCGTAGATCCTCCCGTACCAGCCCTCCATGCTGTACCCGGGGATGGTTAGCGCTCCCCCGGCCAGAGACTTGGCGTCGTCGTAGAGCTGGGTGAGGTCCACGTCCGTCACGGCCCCCATGCCCTCGCAGCGCTGGCACATCCCCCCGGTCACGGTGAAGCTGCGGCGCTCCTTCACGGTGGTGCCGCCGCGTTCGATCGTGACGGCGCCGGCCCCGCTGATGGAGGCGACGTTGAAGGAGAAGGCCTGCGGTGAGCCGATCCGGGGCTGTCCCAGCCTGGAGAACACGATGCGCAGCATGGCGTTGACGTCGGTGGCGGTTCCCACGGTGGACCGGGGATTCGCGCCCATGCGCTCCTGGTCGACGATGATCGCGGTGGTCAGGCCCTCGAGCACGTCGACGTCGGGCCTGGCGAGCGTCGGCATGAAGCCCTGGACGAACGCGCTGTACGTCTCGTTGATCATCCGCTGCGACTCGGCCGCGATGGTCCCGAAGACCAGGGAGCTCTTGCCCGAGCCGGACACGCCCGTGAAGACGGACAGCCGCCGCTTCGGGATCTCGATGGTGACGTCCTTCAGGTTGTTCTCCCGCGCACCCCGGACCCGGATGAGGTCGTGGCTGTCCGCCACGTGCGCTGCCGCATGCTCGACGTCGGTGGTGATCGTGCTCATGGTGCCTCCAGTATCCGTAGGGCCACCCGTGCAGCCCGGTACCCGTGCGGGACGTCACGACGCCCGGACGGGCTCCGGGCGGCACCTCCGATTGTCGGTCCTCCCGGTGGACCGGGCAATGGGCCGGGTGCCCGTCCCTGTCCGCGTCTGTGCTTTGCTGGAGGGATGACCGCTGACGCGCCACGTACCCATGCTGCCACCTCCCTGCCGCGGGAGACGATCGCAGCCCACGTCGAATCCGTGCTCGCCGCGGACCTCCCGCCGATCGTCGCCGCAGGCCACCCGGTCCTGCGCCGGCCCGCGCAGGACTACGACGGGCAGCTCGACGACGACACCCTGGCCCAGCTGATCGACACCATGCGACGCGTCATGCACGCCGCACCGGGGGTCGGCCTCGCCGCACCGCAGATCGGCATCCCCCTGCGGATCGCGGTCCTCGAGGACCAGGGATCCGCCGATCCGCTGGTCGCCGCGGCGCGGTCCCGCGATCCCCTGCCCTTCACCGCTCTCATCAATCCGCGTTACGCAGCCGCTGGTGACAGGCTCGACGCGTTCTACGAAGGGTGCCTCTCGGTCCCCGGCTACCAGGCCGTCGTCGAGCGTCCCCACAGCATCGAGGCGACCTACACGCATCCCGACGGTGGGATCGTCACCGCGGGGTTCGAGGGCTGGCCGGCGCGGATCGTCCAGCACGAGACCGACCATCTCAACGGGAGGCTCTACCTCGACCGGGCGATCCTGCGTTCACTCACCGCCGACGGGGAGCACGGTCGATGGACCCAGCCGACGATCGACGAGGCGCGGCGGGGCCTCGGCTTCTGACCCCGCCGCGCAGCGCTCCTATCCGGCCGCGGTGACCGAGGGGTTCGCCGTCGTGGGCAGGTACCTGGCCCACCAGCGGAGGATGTGGTCGAAACGCTGCCTGCGGTGCCACGGCGACCCCGACCGGGACAGTTCATGCGTCTCCCCGGGGAACACGAGCATCTCCGTCTCCACGCCCTGCTTCTTCAGGGCCGTGTAGTACCGCTGGGCCTGCTCGATCGGGCAGCGCAGGTCCTCCTCGGAGTGGATGACGAAGGCGGGCGTCCGCACGTCGGCGATCTTCGCGAACGGGTTCTGGCCCGCGACGTGCTCCGGATCGGTGCCGGTGTACGCCTCCGAGAAGAACCAGCCGATGTCGGACGACCCTACGAACGACGGCGGATCGAGGTAGCCCCGCTCCACGATGGCCGCCTGGAAGCGGTGGTCGTTCGCGATGGTCCATGCGGTCAGGTAGCCGCCGTACGAACCGCCCATGACGCCGAGCCGCTCCCTGTCCAGGCCGTCGAAGTCGGCGAGCGCGCCGTCGACGTAGGCGAGGACGTCGTCGAGGTCCACGGTGCCCATGGCCTCCTTGATCACCCGTGCGTGGGCCTGTCCGTAACCGGACGCGCCGCGCGGGTTGCACAGCAGGACCGCGTAGCCCGCTGCCGCATACACCTGGGCCTCGTCGAAGTACCCCCAGCCGTACTGGGCGAACGGGCCGCCGTGGATGACCAGGAGCACCGGGTGCGGCCCCTCGCCCTCGGGAAGGACGACCCACCCGTGGACGGGCGTGCCGTCGGGCGCGGAGTAGGTGCGTTCCTGCAGCTCGCCGACGCGCGTGTCGGCACGCAGGGCCGCGGAGAAGTCGGACAGGGTCCGCAGGGAGCCACCCTCGACGACGGCGACGTCGCCGGACGTCGAGGGGTCCGTGTAGGACACGACGACGGTGCTGCCGGTCGATGCGGCGCCGGTGACGACGGTGGGCCCGGTGACGAGGGTCTCGGACACCCCGTCGGTGGAGACGCGCAGGAGCTCACCCATCCCGCGGGAGCGGTTGAACACCAGCACGGAGTCCGGGCCGTCGGGCGTGATCTCCTGGACGTCGCCGAAGTCGATGGTCTCCGGATCGGTCAGGCGCCGGACGCCCTGGGGGTCCTCGAGCGGCAGGACGTACAGGGCCGTGTTGCGGGCGACGAAGTCCAGGCCCGACGGCGAGAGGTCCGAGGCGAGGAAGAACAGCGAGGCTCCGTCGGCGCTCGGGCGCGGCGCTCCGCAGCCGAGGCGCGTGTCCCCGCCCTGGTTGGTGAGCTGCCGTGGATCGCCGCCGTCGAGGGCGATCGAGTGGACGTCGGTCACGAGCGTCGAGTCCGCGTCCGGCCGGAGCGCGGCGGTGAAGAAGATGCGGTCGCCGTCCGCGGAGAATGCGGGCTCCGCATGGTCGGCGTCGGCCGTGGTCAGCCGGGTAGCCCTGGGGACGGCGCCCTCGTCCTCGAGGGCGCCCGGTCCGTCGGCGTGCGGCTGCTTCAGGCGGCCGACCGCCGCGACGAAGGGTTCGGCGTCCAGGTCCGGCACAGCGACGGTGAACAGCTGCGAACGCTTGTCCGTGACGTAGCCGAGGCCGTTCATCCGGTACTTGTACTGCGTGACCAGCCGCGGGTCCTCCAGACCGGCACCGACGCCGTCGAGCGTCCCGTAGCGCCCGTGCTCGGGCACGCGCGCGGCGAAGACCACCCTCTGCGAGTCCGGGGAGATGTCGAACCCGCTCACGCCGAGGGGCTGGTCGGTCACCTGGACGGGCTCTCCGCCGGAGGCGCGGACGGCGAACAGCTGGGGCTTGCCGCCCGGCGCCGCGCGGAGGAACAGGAGGAGTCCGCCGTCGGGCGAGTAGCGCGGTGCGGTGTCACGGAAGCCGCGCGTGAGGCGCCGGCGACGGGGGGAACCGCCGTCGAGCGTGATCTCCCACAGCTGGCCGACGTAGGAGTCGGCGCGGAGGTCCGGGCGGGTCGCTGCGACGACGAGGCGCGTACCGTCCGGGTGGAGTGTCGGAGCGCCGGTGGTGGTCAGGAGTTCTATCTGGTCAGGTTTCACCTCCTGATCAGACCCGAAATAGTGGCCTGAGTCAACGGGTGGCCTGAGGATGCTGCCTAGGATGGAACGATGCCCGCACTCCCCCAGCACCTCCTCACCTGTCCGGTCTGCGCGCTCGCCCTGCAGGACGTCGGCCGCACCCTCGCCTGCGAACGCGGGCACCGCTTCGACGCGGCGTGCCAGGGCTACGTCAACCTGCTGACGGGCAGGGGCTCCCCGTTCGAGGGCGACACCTCCGGGATGGTCGAGGCCCGGGAGGCGTTCCTGGACTCGGGCCACTACGAGCCGCTGCGCCGGTCGGTGGTCGCGGCCGCCCTGCGGGACGCGGAGGCGCCGGCGGTGGCGCTCGACGCCGGGGCGGGTACGGGGTACTACCTGGAAGCCCTCGCCGCGGCGGTGCCCGGCCTCTTCCCCGTGGCGCTCGACCTCTCGAAGATCGCACTCCGCCGTGCGGCACGCCGCCTCCCCGGCGGTGTCAGCATCGTGTGGGACGTCTGGCGACCGCTCCCCCTGGCGGACGCGTCCGTGGGCGTGCTCCTGAACGTGTTCGCGCCGCGCAACCCCGGGGAGTTCGTGCGGGTGCTCGCACCCGGCGGCCGCCTCGTGGTCGTGACGCCGCGGCCGGGCCACCTCGCAGGACTCGAGGAGGTGGGTCCGCTCCTGTCCGTGCCGGCCCAGAAGGCCGACGACGTGCTGGCTGCCTTCGCCGGCGCCCTCGTGGAGACCGGGCGCGAGGACCTCGACTACACCATGTCCCTGCCACGGGACCTCGCCCGCTCGGCGCTCGTGATGGGCCCCGCGGCACGTCACCAGGGACCGGGAGGCACGACGACGCCCCCTGGGCAGGCCGCCCCGCTGGAGGTCGCTGCACGCTTCACCGTGCAGGTCCTTGCACGGCCCGGGCACGCCGGTCGACGCGCCGGATGCACTGCGGTACCCGGCGACGGCACGGGTGGGTAACAACTCCGGCATCGGATCCACCGATCCCTAGGTTATGTCGGGGCTGTTTGCCATGATGGGACCAGCGCCTGTGTCAGGCGCGCCAAGGGAGGGGTTGCTCGATGGACTGGATGATCGCCAACGGCTGGATCCTGTGGCTGGTCCTGTTCCTGGGACTGGCCGTCGTGGAGACCCTCACCCTCGACCTGCTGTTCATCATGCTCGCCGTCGGGGCGCTGGCCGCCCTCGTGGCCGACTTCGCGGGCGCCGGGCCGGTCCTCCAGATCGTCGTCTTCGCAGTCGTGTCCCTGCTCATGATCCTGCTCGTCCGGCCCGTGGCGGTCCGCCACCTCAAGAGGGGGCCGGCCGACCAGCTCAACAACATCGACCGCCTCGTGGGCGCGGCGGCCATCGCCCTCGAGCCCGTGACCGCGCACTCCGGCACCGTGAAGATCGGCGGTGACACGTGGACGGCACGGTCGGCCGACGGCGCTTCCCTCCCGGCCGGGACCCGTCTGGCGGTTGCGAGGATCGACGGGGCCACGGCCGTCGTCGAGCCCGCGCTCGAGCGCCCCGCCCCTCCCGTCGCCGACCTGTGAATGCGCGCCGCCAGCTGTCACGCTCTCCGGTCCTACGGCCGGGCGGAGCGCACCACCACAACAAAGGGGATACATGAACGCCTCCGCCGGAACGATCGGGGTCACCCTCGTCCTGATCGTCCTCATCATCTTCGTCCTGGTCATCCTCGTGAAGGCCGTGCGGATCATCCCGCAGGCGCGCGCGGGCGTCGTCGAGCGCCTCGGCAAGTACCAGCGGACGCTGAATCCCGGACTGACCGTCCTGATCCCGTTCGTCGACCGGCTGCTGCCGCTGCTCGACCTCCGCGAGCAGGTCGTCTCCTTCCCGCCCCAGCCCGTGATCACCGAGGACAACCTGGTGGTCTCCATCGATACGGTGGTCTACTTCCAGGTCACCGACCCGCGCGCAGCCACCTATGAGATCGCCAACTACATCCAGGCCGTCGAGCAACTGACCACGACCACCCTCCGGAACGTGGTCGGCGGGCTGAATCTCGAGGAGGCCCTGACCTCGCGCGACCAGATCAACGGCCAGCTCCGCGGGGTCCTCGACGAGGCGACGGGACGGTGGGGCATCCGGGTGGGACGCGTGGAGCTGAAGGCGATCGACCCGCCCCACTCCATCCAGGACTCCATGGAGAAGCAGATGCGCGCCGAGCGCGACCGCCGCGCAGCCATCCTCACCGCCGAGGGCACCAAGCAGTCGCAGATCCTCACTGCGGAAGGTCAGCGCCAGGCCGCGATCCTCGCGGCCGAGGGTGACGCGAAGGCGGCGATCCTGCGGGCGGACGGCGAGGCGCAGGCCATCCACAAGGTGTTCGACGCCATCCACAAGGGCAATCCGACGCAGAAGCTCCTCGCCTACCAATACCTGCAGACCCTCCCCAAGCTTGCCGACGGCTCCGCGAACAAGCTCTGGATCATCCCGAGCGAGGTCGGCGAGGCGCTGAAGGGCATCGGCAACGTCCTCGGAACCACGACGCCCGACTCACCGTCCGACGGACCGGAGCTCATCACCCGCGATTGAGCGGGCCCGCGGGGACACGGTCCGGGAGCCCGGACGGTGGATCCCCAGTGGCGGTGGGTCCCTGCCTGTATAGTTAGGTGTTTACCCGTGCGCCCGGGAGGAACAACCCCGGGGCATGCGGTGTTGATACAGACAGCTTCCGCGCCGCCGTCCGGCGGCGGTGGTCCCGGACTGTGTCGGCGGCACGGGCCGGTCGATACTTCCGGTGAAACAGCAGCGGCAATGGTCCCCGGTGACGGGGGCAAGGGTGACTAGGAGAACAACATGAGCGATCGCAGCCTGCGTGGCATGCGCCTCGGTGCGCAGTCGATGGAAACGGAGTCCGGCGTCGAGCCTGCTCCCCGGCAGCGTGTGGAGTACCGGTGCGAGGATGGCGAGCGGGTCTTCGTGACGTTCTCCTCCGAGGCCGACATCCCGGCGACCTGGGTGTCGAAGACCGGCAAGGAAGCCCTCCTCGTCAACGGCGAGAAGCCCGACACCTCGAACGACAAGCCCGTGCGTACGCACTGGGACATGCTCCTCGAGCGGCGTTCGGTCGAGGAACTCGAGCAGATCCTGCAGGATCGCCTGACGATCCTCCGCGAGCGTCGCGGTGAGCGCCGGTCCGCGTAGACCGGACCAGCTCGCACAAGAAAGGCACCCGCTGCGGCGGGTGCCTTTCTTGTGCTGTCGTCCCCGGTCTCAGGCCCGGCCGCGGAGCGTGGCCCAGCGTGCCCCGAGCCCCCATCGGGTCACGTTGGCGATCGCCTCGAAAACGATGTTCCCGCTCATCTTCGAGTCACCGAGTTCCCGCTCCACGAAGGTGATCGGCACCTCGACGATGGTCAGGCCCAGGCGGGCGACCCGGAAGGTCATGTCGACCTGGAATCCGTAGCCCACGGAGTCCACTGCCGAGAGGTCGAGCGCCTCCAGCGTGGAGCGGCGGAAGACGCGGAACCCGGCGGTGATGTCACGGACCCGCAGGCCCAGCATGAGCCGGGAGTAGGTGCTCCCGCCGCGCGACAGGAGCTTCCGGTGCAGGGGCCAGTTGACGACGCTGCCTCCGCGGACCCAGCGGCTGCCGATCACGAGGTCGGCGCGGTGCACCGCGTCGAGGAGGCCCTGCAGCTGCTCGGGCTTGTGGGAGCCGTCGGCGTCCATCTCGACGAGGACGTCATAGTCCCGTTCCAGGGCCCAGCGGAACCCGGCGATGTAGGCCGCGCCCAGGCCCTCCTTACCCCTCCGGTGCAGCACGTGCACCTGGCCGTCCGCTGCGGCCGCGCGGTCTGCGAGGCCTCCGGTACCGTCCGGGCTGTTGTCATCCACGATGAGGACGTCCGAGGCCGGGACGGCGGCACGCAGGCGGGCCAGGGTTCCCGGCAGCGACTCGATCTCGTTGTAGGTGGGGATGATCGTGACGACTCGCACGCAGGTGGGGCCTTTCCATCGGGGTGCGCATCGCGCAGGGGATGCTCCGGACGCGGAGCCAGTCTGCAAGTATAGGCGACGGCCGCTGGGCCTCCGGGCAGGGCATTCGGGCAGGTCCCCACACCTTCGTACCGGTGCCCGCACGAATGCGGCCACCGTTTTCTACTGGCGTGTGGACCTGCCCTTGAATGCCGGCTCCGATGAGATGGGCAACGCGCGCCAGAAAGAAGGCCGATGCGCTGCGCTTGTGCGGAGACGAGCCAGGTTCCCTCCCGCAGGAGTTCCTCTAACCCGTTCTCACGAGCTTACGTGCTGTGGAGGACGTGTCAACAAGCCCCTGACCTGCGGAAACGTGTTCCGGTGCAGGTCAGGGGGCTGTTTCTTCCTCCGATGGATGTGGGGTGCCGGGCTCCGGGTCAGGCGTCCGCGAAGCCGTCCGCGGCGTAGAGGCGGTGCCCGTCGTGCACGGTTTCCAGGCACTCCGGTGCGTTCTCGGTATCGAGGGCCGGCAGCAGCGGCGTGCCCGCGCGAGGATCGGTGCTCCAGGACTGCACCCGGTTGTCCGGGGTCTGCACCATCAGTTCGTCGACCTTCCAGATCGCGAAGGAAGCGGGCGTCCCCGGCGCGAGCTGTCCCATCATGGGGCTGCGGCCGGCAAGCCGCCAGCTCGCGCGTGTATGGGCGATGAACGCGGCCCGCGCCGAGATGTTCTCCAAGGCGTTGCTGTGACGGAGGCAGGCCCGCACCGAGGCCCACGGGTCGAGCGGGGTGACGGGACTGTCGGAGCCCAGTGCCACGAGCACACCCGCGGACAGGAGCGACGCGAAGGGGTTCATGCCCTGGCGTCGTTCCCCCAGGCGCTGGGCGTACAGGCCGTCCTCGGCGCCCCAGAGAGCATCGAACGCGGGCTGGCCGCTGACGGCCACGCCGTAGTGGACCAGCGCGGCGATCGCGGCGTCGTCGGCGAGCTCCACGTGCTCCAGACGGTGGCGGGCGCGGCGGACCTCCTCCACGCCCAGCTCCCGCGCGGTCCGCTCGAGACCCCGCAGGACGACGTCGAGCCCGGCGTCCCCGATGACGTGGAAGCCGGCCTGGACGGTCTCGGCCGTCGCGGCGAGCAGGTGGCCGGCGACGGCGTCCTCGCCCAGGTAGAGCGTGCCCCGGCTTCCTGGCGCGTCGGTGTACGGCTCTCGCAGCGCGGCGGTGCGGGATCCGATCGACCCGTCGACGTTGAGGTCTCCTGCGAGGCCCGCGAGCCGGCCGCCGAAGTCCTGCATGAGCTCGCGGACGTCCTGGGGCGAGGACGTCAGCTGCGCCCAGTAGGGGATGACCTCGGGCAACGGCAGTTCCCGTGTCGGGCCGTCGATCGAGAGCAGTGTCTCGAGGTCCTCGACGGGCGCGATGTGCGGGGCGGCCATCTCCGTCAGCGCGACGTAGCCGCGGGACGCGGCGTGGAGCAGCGCCGCCTGCTGGTAGGTGCGCCGCTGGTCCGCCGACAGGCTCCGGGTGGCACGCCGGGCCGCCTCGTGGGCATCCCGGACCACGAATCCGTCGTCCCAGCCGTCCGTGCCCGCGAGGCCGAGGCCGGCCGCGAGCGTGCCCGAGACGGCGGCCGAGTGGATGTCGGCGCGCACGAGGTAGACGAGGGCGCCGTTACCGGCGCGGTCGAGCTCCCCGGCGGTCGGCACCCGGTTCTCCGGCCACCGGGACTCGTCCCAACCGAATCCGAGGATCGTGGAGGCGCCCGAGGACGCCGCCGCGGCCACCGCGTCGAGCAGTTCCTGCAGCGAACGGCACCCCGTGAGGTCGATCGAGCCGAGGGCGATGCCCGTCTCGGTGGTGTGCGTGTGGGCGTCGACGAACCCCGGGGCGATGAGCGCGCCGTCGAGGTCCACGGTCCGGACGTCCGGGCCGGTGAGGTTGGCGGCGGCGTGCTCGGTGCCGACCCACGCCACCGTCCCGCCGTCCACGAGCATGGCGGTGGCGAAGGGGTCGGCGGGGCTGTAGACGGACCCGTTGCGGTACAGGACGGGCGTGGGGCGCTCAGGAGGTGGCATGGCGGTGCAGGGAGGCTTTCTGTGGAGGGGGTGTCCGACGGCGGGGACTACTCGCTGATGTTCGAGTATGCCACCACGCCCCGACGAACCAGGGCGATCGCGCGCTTGCAGGTCTGCTGCAGGTTCCCGGGAAGGTCCGGCACCTTCGCGAGCTGGTCGAGGAGGTCGATGACCTGCTTCGACCAGCGCACGAAGTCACCGGCCGCGAGTTCGGTCCCGCTCAGGGCGGCCTGGAGGGACCGGCCCTGCGCCCACTTGAACATCGGCCACACGAGCGAGAGCTCCGGCTCCCCGGTGACGGGGAGCCGGTGCTGCTCCTCGACGTCGTTGAGCCGCGACCACCGGCGGATGATCGTCTCGACCGAACCTTCCAGCGCCACGCTCGGCATGACCGGGCGCAGTCCGCGCTCCTCACGCTTGGCCTGGTACACGAGCACGGTGATGACCGCGGCGAGCTCGGTCGCGTCGAGGTCGCCGAACGCCCCGTCCTCGATGCTGAGGGCGATCAGGAGGTCCTTCTCCCCGTAGATCCGCCGGAGCTTCTGGCCGGAGGCACTGACGGCGACACCGGCGTCGCTGTACTCGAGGTAGCCGTAGTGTCCGAGGACGTCCGAGACGCGGTCGAAGGTCTTGGCGATCGTGTTCGTGCGGCCCCGGATCTGGCCGGCGAGCCTGTCGGTCTCCCGGCGCAGTTTCCCCCACCGTTCGGCCCAGCGTGCGTGCTGTTCGCGTTCGCTGCACCCGTGGCAGGGGTGGGCGCGGAGGCGGCGCCGGAGGTCCGTGATCGCGCGTTCCTCCGCGGCCGCCGACGCCGAGTACCCGGCGGACACCCGATCGGCGCCCTGGCGGGGCGGCCGGTTCTCCTGCAGCGCGTTCCGGAGGGACGAGGTGAGGTCGCGCCGGTCCTTCGGGCTGCGCGCACTGAAGTGCTTCGGGATGCGGATGCGGGAGAGGACCTCGACGGGCCCGTCGAGGTCCTGCACCCCGACGCGGCGGATCTGCGTCTCGAGCGTGAGGACCGTGGGCCGGGGCTCCCGCGATGTGTCGCCGTCCAGCACCACGGCGAACCCCTGGCTCCGTCCGCCGGGCACGTCGATCACGTCCCCGGGCCGCAGCGATTCGAGCGAGGACTCGGCTGCGGATCGCAGGGTCCGGGACCTGTCCCGGGATGCCCGGGATTCCAGGTCGGACAGTTCGCGCCGCAGGTTCGCGTACTCGCGGAAATCCCCGAGGTGGCAGGTCATGGACTTCTCGTAGCCCTTGAGGGATTCCTCGCGACTGCGCACCTGCTTCGCGAGCCCCACCACGGAGCGGTCCGCCTGGAACTGCGCGAAGGAGGTCTCGAGGATCTCGCGGGACCGTCCCTGCCCGAACTGGGCCATGAGGTTGATGCTCATGTTGTAGGTGGGGCGGAAGCTGGAGTTCAGCGGGTAGGTGCGCCGGGAGGCGAGGCCGGCCACCGCCCCCGGGTCGGTGCCGGGCTGCCAGAGGACGACGGCGTGGCCCTCGACGTCGATTCCGCGGCGGCCCGCCCTGCCCGTGAGCTGCGTGTACTCCCCCGCCGTCACGTTCACGTGGGCTTCACCGTTGAACTTGTCGAGCTTCTCCAGCACGACGGTGCGGGCGGGCATGTTCACGCCCAGGGCCAGGGTCTCGGTGGCGAACACAGCCTTGACCAGGCCCGCGGCGAACAGCTTCTCGACGATCTCCTTGAAGGTCGGCAGCATCCCCGCGTGGTGGGCTGTGAAACCGCGGATGAGGCCTTCACGCCAGGTCCAGAATCCGAGGATCTCGAGGTCCTCCCGGGGGATGTCCATCGTGGCGGCGTCGACGGTCTCGCTGATCTCGTCGCGCTCGTCCTCCGTGGTGAGCCACAGCCCGGCGTGCAGGCATTGGGTGACGGCCACCTCGCAGCCGGCCCTCGAGAAGATGAACGTGATGGCGGGGAGGAGGTCCGAGCGATCCAGGGCTGCGATCACCTGGGGCCTCGTGGCGCGGCGGATCATCGTCGTCGGGGGCGGCCCGCCGCGACCGTTGCGCTGCTTGCCGCGCCGTCCTCCGCCACCCCAGCCGGCGCGCTGGTTCATCCGGATCTCGCTGCTGGCCAGCTCGAGCAGCTCGGGATTCACGTCGTACTGGTCGCGGGCGCCGGCGCCGGCGTCCGCCCCGGCTGGCGCCGCCTCGTCGAAGGCGATGTCGCCGGCGAACAGGTCCATCAGGTCCTGGCCGACCATGACGTGCTGCCAGAGGGGCACGGGCCGGTGTTCCGACACGACGACGTCGGTGTCTCCCCGCACGGTGTCCAGCCACGCGCCGAACTCCTCCGCGTTGGACACGGTGGCGCTCAGGGACACCAGCTTCACCTCGGTGGGCAGGTGGATGATCACTTCCTCCCACACGGCGCCCCGGAACCGGTCGGCCAGGTAGTGCACCTCGTCCATCACCACGTAGCCGAGGTTGTCGAGGGCGTCGGAATTGGCATAGAGCATGTTGCGCAGTACTTCGGTGGTCATCACGATCACGTCGGCGTCGCCGTTGATGCTCGTGTCCCCCGTCAGCAGTCCTACGCGGTCACTGCCGTGCACGGCGGCCAGCTCCGAGTACTTCTGGTTGCTGAGTGCCTTGATGGGCGTGGTGTAGAACGCCTTGAGGCCGTGCTGGAGCGCCATGAAGACGGCGAACTCGCCGACCACCGTCTTGCCGGCCCCGGTGGGTGCAGCGACGAGCACTCCCCTGTCCGCCTCGAGTGCGGTGCAGGCTTCCCGCTGGAACGGATCGAGGTCGAAATCGAGGGTCTGCTCGAAATGGAACAGCTGCGTCCGGGAGTGGTCCGTGCGGGCCCTTGCAGCTGCGTATCTCTCCGCGGGGGTGTTCATCGTTCCACCCTAGACGCTTCACAGGGGCCCGGCACGCGGCGCCATCGCGCCGGGCCCGGCGGTGGATCGCCCTTGCGGGAGTGCGGCCCGGCGTGTCTCGGCCTAGAGGGCGTCCAGGGGTGTGGCGCTGTCCGCGGTGGCCTCGACGGCCGCTTCGCGGGCCGCGGTGCGGCGGGCCCGGCGCTTGTCGTTGAGCAGGCACAGCCCGATCGCGACGAAGAACAGCAGCAGCAGGGGCACCGCGAGGTAGAACATGCTCAGCGCGTCTCCGCCGGGCGCCGCCATCGCGGCGAACAGGCACACCAGGAAGACGGTGATCCGCCACGCCTTGAGGATCTGCTTGCCCGAGACCAGCCCGACCATGTTCAGCCCGACCAGCACCACGGGCAGCAGGAACGCGATCCCGAATGCCAGCATCAGCCGCAGCACGAAGGTGAAGTACACCGAGACGCTGATGTAGTTGGAGAAGTCCTCCGGCGTGAACTCGGTCAGCACCCGCACCGCGTTGGGCAGGATCAGCCAGGCCAGGGCGATGCCGGCGAGGAACAGCGGGAACGCGACCGCGATGAAGGCCAGCGCGATCCGCCGCTCCTTGGTCTTCAGCCCCGGGGTGATGAACGCCCACAGCTGGTACAGCCACACCGGGCTGGAGAGCACCAGGCCCAGGAACACCGACACCTGGATGAGCAGGTCGAACGGGGACGCCGCACTGTCGAAGTTCAGCGACGCCGTGCGACCCTCCTGCCCGTTGATCGCGATGATCGGGGCCGCCAGGGCACGCAGCACCGGTTCGTAGACGAAGAAGCCCACCACGGTCGCGGCGATGACCGCGATCGCCGACTTGAACAGCCGGTTGCGGGCCTCGCGCAGGTGCTCCTTCAGGGCCATGCGCCCCTCGGGGTTGGCCTTCCTGCCGCGCTTGCGCGCGTGTGCGGGTGACACGGGGAGGATCCTGCCTACTGGCTGGTGTGCGGGTTACCGCTCTGCTGCGCCGGACCCGCCTGCCCCTGGCCGTCGGCGACCCGTGCATCGGTGGCCGGGGACGTGCCGTGGGGCTGCTGCGCCGGACCCTGCGGCTGGACGGGTGTCTGGTAGGTGGGCGTGTACGTCTGCGGTGCGGGGGTGTTCACCACACGGCCCTCCACGGGATCCGTGCCGGCCTCACCCGTGTTGTTCTCGTCCTTCATCTGCTTCACCTCGGACTTGAAGATGCGCAGGGACTGTCCCACGCTACGTGCCAGTCCGGGCAGCTTCGGCGCGCCGAACAGGACGATCGCAAGAACGATGATGATGACGATGTGCCAGCCTTCGAGCCTCATGCCCATTTCCTCTCGTTGGTTCACGCTCGAGTTTAGTTCACAGGTGGGGCATGTCCTGCAGGAGCTGCGGCTGTTCGCGCCCGGCCCGCGTCGCGACGCGCCGCGCACGCCGGTCGTCGATGCGGCGGGTCCTCGCCAGTGCGCGGGCCGCACGGACCGTGTCCGGTGCCGAGAAGACGGCAGGGACGGGGATGCCCGGCACGGCCGAGGGGGCCGCTCCCGCACGGTCGTCCGCGGCGTCGGCGGGGGGCACGTTCACCTGGAGGCGGTCCATCGCTTCCCCGAATTCACCGAGAGTTCGCATTCCGCGGCGGAAGACGCGGAAGCCGACGACGACGAGGAAGATCACGCTGACCGCCACCAGCGCAACCCACAGCACGATCCACATCCACCAGAGCATGGTCCCAGTCTAGGCCAGGGCCTGGTGCGCGCGGGCTGCCTCGAGCCACCGCAGGGTCTCCTCGCGCAGTCCGGCGGGAGCGATGACCGCCGCCGACCCTCCGAGTCCGGCCACGAGGCCCGGGATCCAGGTACTGGACGCCACTTTGAGGCGCGCGGCCAGTCGGTCCTCGCCGAGCTCCTGCACGGCGTCGGCGTTGTACTGCGCCGCGATCCAGCGGGCCCGCGGCTCGAGCAGCAGCGTGACGGCGAGGTCGGCGTCCCCGGAGCGGTAGGGCGAGACGCTCCGCCGGTCCTGGGCGAGGAACTCCTCGTCCAGGTCGGCGGTGGCCGGCTGATCCGTCAGGGTGGCGCGCTGGATTCGGTCCAGCCGGAAGTTCCTCAGTCCGTCGGAGTCGACGCTCCAGGCCTCGAGGTACCACGTGTCCTGGTGGAGGAAGATGCGGACCGGCTCGAGGAGGCGGTGCGTGATCTCGTCGCGTGTCGGCACGAAATAGTCGACGTCCACGCGCACGTTCGAGTGCAGGGCGGCCTGCAGCACCTCGAGCGTCGGGTCGACGTCGTCCTCCGTGAGCTTGGTGGCCACGGCCGTCCCGATGCGCGCGGCGTCACCGGTCGCGGCGGTGAGCTTGGTCTGGGCGCTGACGATCGCCTCGTTGTTCCGCATGCCGGGCAGCTCCCGGAGGGCCTGCAGCCCGACGACCAGGGAGCACGCCTCGTCCATGCTGAGCTTCACGGGCTCCGCCAGGTCGCGGGCGTTGGTGAGGTAGATCCTGTCCTCCTCGATGTTCACGTCCATCAGCCCGTCGGGGTAATGGCGCGGTCCGCTGACGAACAGCAGGTCGAGGTCCTTGGTCAGCTGGCCCTCGGTGACGTCGAACCTCCGCGCCGTGTCACCCACCTCCGCCCCCGGATGGGCCAGGAGGTACGGGACGAGGTCGAGCAGGCGGAGCAGGTGGTCCTGGGAGGAGGACTTGCGCCGGGGCGCGGGGCGGGCGCTTCCGGTGATCTCGAGGTGCTCCGGCGCCGCGAGGGCCGCCCCGTGGGCTCCGTCGAGGAGCCGGACGACCTCCGCGGCCAGGTCCTGCGGTTCCTCGACCCTGGCATTGGTGCCGAGGCCCGCGATGGTCGCGGCCATGGGGCTCGACGCCGCGTAGGGCACCCGGAGGACGTCCCACTCCTCCCCCGTCTGCACGAGCTCCGCGTCCTTGCGGACGCGCAGCACCTGGCAGGAGCCGGGACGCGCCGCGATGACGGCGGTCCGGTCGGGCTCGCTGCGGGACAGGGAGGAGAGCGTCTGGTTCATGTCGAAGGACGGCGGCACGTCGAAGGTGCCCTGGAGGATGACGGGCTCGCCGGTCATGCGCGAGAGGCGGAAGAAGCGTTCGGCCTTGCGCGTCGTGTCGAAGCCGACGACGTACCAGTGGCCGAAGCGCGCGCCCATCCCCCAGGGATGCACCGTGCGTACCTCCTCGCGGCCCGTGCTCGCAGCCCGGTACGGGAACCGGAGGGGGGCGCGGGAGGTCAGGGCCTGCCACACGGTGTCCCAGTAGGGCGCGTCCGTGGTGATGCGCGGCTGGATGAGCGGGGTGAGCTCGATGCCGCCGTCGATGCTGCGGGAGCTCAGTTTCCGCAGGGCGCGGGACGCCGCGGAGTCGAGCGACCCCTGGTCCCAGACTCCCGCTGCGAGATTGAGGACGGCGTACTCCTCGGGCAGGAAGGTCACGCCGCCGAGACGGTAGTCCTCGGCGCTGATCCGGTACCGCTGCACGGTGTTGTCGTTGTCGAACAACGCGTCCTCGCTGAAGGACTCCAGCGGGATGCCCTGCTCGCGCAGCGCCGCCTTGTCGCGGTCGAAGAGCTTCTCGCGGGCCGCGACCGACGTCGCCTCGCGGTAGAGGTCGATCTCCTCGAACAGTTCCTCCTTCGTGAACCCACGACGGCTCGACAGGAGCATGATCACGAGGGTGAGGAGGCGTTCGGTACGTTTTGCGGACACGGTGAAACCCTACCTTCACGGGGGCGACGGAAGGGACGCACACCGACCGTGGTCGACGTACGTCCCTTCCGTGTGGTGGTGCCGCGGTTCCGCGGCCGTGCAGGTGGTGCTAGCGGACGCCGAGCAGATCGACGACGAAGATGAGCGCCTCGTTCGGGCCGATCGCCGACCCGGCGCCGTTGGCGCCGTAGGCGAGCTCGGACGGGATCTCGAGGCGTCGGCGTCCGCCGACCTTCATGCCGAGGAGGCCCTGGTCCCAGCCCTGGATGACCTGGCCGACGCCGACCTTGAAGTCGAGCGGGGCCCCCCGGTTCCAGGAGGCGTCGAATTCCTCGCCCGTGGAGAAGGCGACACCGACATAGTGGGTGGAGACGGTGTTGCCCGGCTTCGCCTCGTCGCCGGTGCCCGTGATGATGTCCTCGATGACGAGGTCGGTGGGGGCGTCGTGGGCGGGGAAGTCGATCTCGGGCTTCTGCCGGTCGAATTCGCGGTGTCCGAATGACATGGATACTCCTTGGGTGCGATGGATGGGTGGTGTGCGGGCCGGTGCTACTCGGCGGCGGTCTTGCCGGTGATCTCGACGAAGAACACGAGGGTGCCGGAGGGGCGTCCCTCGGGAGCCGGGTCCCCGTAACCCCAGGCGCCGGGGATGACCAGGAGGACCTGGGAGCCGACCTTCTGGCCGGCGAGGCCCTTGGTCCAGCCCTCGATGACACCGGTGAGCGGGAACTCGGCGGCCTCGCCGCGCTCGTAGCTGGAGTCGAACTGCTCGCCGTCCTCCCAGCGCCATCCGCTGTAGTTGGCGGTGATGGTGTCCGACTCGGCGACCTCTTCGCCCGTGCCCTCCTTGAGGACCTTCACGACGAGGTCCTCGGAGGGCTCGTTGTCGGGGATGGTGACCGCGGGCGCGCCCTTGTCGTCGAAGGTGAACGTGGGCAGCTTGCCGTCGTCGTCGAGCTTCTTGACGTCCTCCGGGGAGAGCACCTCGGGCTCGGCCGGTGGCTGCTCGGCGGAGATGACCTTCAGGACGATCAGCTGCTCAGGGGTGGCCTGCTGGCCTTCCACGGGCTCCGGTGCGGGACGGGTGTAGGCCACCTGCGCGCCGACCTTCGACCCGGTCAGGACCTCGTAGAGCTCGGCGTCCTGCTCCTTCAGCATGTCGTCGACCGGGAGGACCTGGGGTTCGCCCTGGCTGTAGGTGTCACCGAGGACCTCGCCGTCCTCGGCGTTGAGGGAGACGAGCTGGTACATGACCTGCTCGCCGGCTTCGATGGCGTCCCCATCCCCCTCCACGACGGTCCTCGCGGCCACACCGGTGATGTCGAGCGGTTCATCGAACTCGACGGTCGGTGCCTCCTCGTCGGTCCCGCCCGAGACTTCGACCGACTCGAGGATCTCGGCGGCGCCGGCCGACGTCCCCGAGGAATCCCCCGTCAGGTCGTCCGTCGTCGGCCCGCCGCAGGCCGCCAGGGACAGCGTGAGCGCAAGAGAGGTTGCAAGTACTTTTCGCACGAAGCTACTTTCGGTTGGGTGTCCGGTCCAGGCCGCCCGTGGAACAAAGGGCCCTGATAAGCCTAACGGCAACGGGGGCACGGTTGCTCCTGTGAATCTGCTGGCAGCACCCTGTCAGCGTGCCGTCAGCGTCCCGTCAGTGGTGCCATGGGCGCGGCTGCGAGCAGGCTGCCGGCCGTCGTCGTCGGCCTCACAATTGCTGCAGGAGTGCCTCGACCCGCTCGTCGACGGAGGCGAAAGGGTCCTTGCAGAGGATGGTCTGCTGAGCTCTGTCGTTGAGCTTGAGGTGCACCCAGTCGACCGTGTAGTCGCGGTTCGCCTCCTTGGCACGCCGGACGAACTCGCCCCGGAGCCGCGCCCGTGTGGTCTGGGGAGGCACGTCCACCGCCTCCTTCACTGCCGTCTCCTCGACGACGCGGGCGGCTTCCCCCCGCGCCTGGAGGAGGAAGAACAGCCCGCGTGTGCGGGAGATGTCGTGGTAGGTGAGGTCGAGCTGCGCCGCCTTCGCCGAATCGAGGTCGTCGCCGGACCGGGCCAGGTACCGGTCGATCAGCTTCTTCTTGATCGCCCAGTCGACCTCCCTGTCGATGTGCGCGGTGTTCCCCGTCTCCACCGCGTCGAGGGCGCGCTCCCACAGGTCCAGCACTGCGGGCACGTGCTGGTTGTGTGCGCCGTTCCGCTCGACGAAGGCCGTCGCCCGCGCCAGGTACTCGCGCTGCATCTCGAGCGCCGTCATGTGGCGGCCGTTGGCGAGTTTGAGGAGCTGGCGGCCCGTGAGGTCGTGGGAGATCTCACGGATGCTGCGGATGGGGTTCTCCAGGCGGTAGTCGCGCATCAGCTCCCCCGCCTCGACCATCCGCAGCAGCAGGTCCACGGAACCGATCTTGAGCAGCGTGGTGGTCTCGGACATGTTCGAATCACCGGCGATGACGTGCAGCCGGCGGTAGTGCTCGGCGTCGGCGTGCGGCTCGTCCCTGGTGTTGATGATCGGCCGTGAGCGGGTCGTGGCGGAGGAGATGCCCTCCCACAGGTGGTCCGCGCGCTGGGAGAAGGCGTAGATGGACCCGGTCTGCGTCTTCAGGACCTTGCCGGCGCCGACGAGCAGCTGGCGCGTCACGAGGAACGGGATGAGGATGTCGGCGAGCCGGGAGAACTCGAGCTTGCGGGGTATGAGGTAGTTCTCGTGGCTGCCGTAGGAGTTGCCCGCTGAGTCGGTGTTGTTCTTGAAGAGGTAGATCCGGCCGTCGTAGCCCTCCTGCGACAGCTTCCGCTGCGCCTCGGAGACGAGGTCCTCCAGGATGAGCTCGCCGGCCCGGTCGTGGGCGACGAGCTGGGCGAGGTCGTCGCACTCCGCGGTGGCGTATTCGGGGTGGGACCCGACGTCGAGGTACAGCCGGGACCCGTTCGTCAGGAAGACGTTGGAGGACCTGCCCCAGCTGACCACCTTGCGGAAGAGGTAGCGGGCCACCTCCTCCGGGGACAGCGGGCGGGAGTTGGGCCCCGAGTAGGAGATCCCGAACTCGGTCTCTATGCCGAAGATGCGCCGGTCCATCAGGTGTCCTGTCCGCCCTGGAGCATGGTCTCGAGTTCGGGTCCGCCGATCCTGCGGAACGCGCGATGGCTTCCGCGCAGGGTGTCCGGGTCGCGTTCGAGGAACGCGACCTCGAGGACCGAGGAGTCGAGGGCGGGGAGCTCCGGCCGGTCGCCGTCGGCACCCGCGGGGGTGGCGGCGCTCGCGAGGGCGCGGGCAGCGGCGCGGACGCCTTCGGCCAGGCCGACGCCCGCGGACCAGGTGCCGCGGAGCGCGCCGACGACGGCGTCGGCCGCGCCGCCCATGACCACGAAGCCCGCCTCGTCGGCGATGGAGCCGTCGAAGGTGAGCCGGTAGAGGTGGTCGGCGTCCTGGGTGCGACCCACCTCGGCCACCACGAGCTCCACCTCGAAGGGTTTGCTCTCGGCCGTGAACACGGCACCGAGGCTCTGCGCGTACACGCTGGCGAGGCCGCGCGCCGTGACGTCCTGGCGCGCGTAGGAGTAGCCGCGGACGTCCGCATAGCGGACCCCGGCCTGGCGGAGGCTCTCGAACTCGTTGTACTTGCCGACCGCCGCGAAGGCGATGCGGTCGTAGATCTCGCCGAGCTTGTGCAGGGACGGCGACGGGTTCTGTGCGACGAGGGCGATCCCGTCCCGGCAGCTCATCACCACCACCGACCGGCCGCGCCCGATACCCTTCCGCGCGAAGTCGGCGCGGTCCTTCATCAGCTGTTCGGGCGAGACGTAGAACTGCTGGGTCATGGCCTATGCCTCCCGGCCCGCGGAGGAACGGGCATCGATGATGGTGTGTGCCACGGCTTCGAGGTCCCGCTCCGGGACGCGGCGCGTGCCTGCAGCGTCCACGACGTAGACCACGGGCCACAGGCCGCGCACGGTGTCCGGGCCGCCGGTCGCGGAGTCGTCGTCCGCCGCGTCGTAGAGTGCCTCGACGGCCACGCGGACGGCGGACGCCTCGTCCAGCCGCGGATTCCACAGTTTCTTGAGCGCCCCGCGGGCGAAGACCGAGCCGGATCCCACGGAGTGGTGCTCGTGTTCCTCGTAGCGGCCTCCCGTGACGTCGAACGAGAAGAGGCGGCCGAGATGCCGGTCGGTGTCGAAGCCGGCGAAGAGCGGCACGACGGCGAGGCCCTGCATGGCCATCGGGAGGTTCTGCCGGACCATCGCGGCCAGGCGGTTGGCCTTGCCGTCCAGGCTCATCATGGTCGCCTCGATCTTCTCGTAATGCTCCAGCTCCACCTGGAAGAGCCGCGCCAGGTCGACGCCGATGCCGGCGCTGCCGGCGATCCCGAGCACCGAGGAGTGGTCCGCGGGGAACACCTTCTCGATGTGGCGGCTGGCGATCACGTTGCCCATCGTCGCCCGCCGATCGCCGGCCATGAGCACGCCCCCCGGGAAGGTGAGCGACACGATCGTCGTCGCGTGCGGGGCCAGATGGGAGGCATCCGAGGACGACGTCACGGGCCCCAGGGTCCGGTTCGACGGCAGCATTGCCGGATGGTGCGCGCCCAGATAATCGGCAAAGGACGTCGAGGCGGCCCGTGGGACCGCTACCGCGGCATCATCCGGAAGCATCCGCTACTGGCCACCCTTCTGCACGAAGCCGCGGACGAATTCCTCGGCGTTGGATTCGAGGACGCCGTCGATCTCGTCGAGCAGGTCGTCGACGCCCTGGGTCTGGCCGGAGTCCTGCGCGGCAGCGGGCGGCGCGGGGGCGGGGTCGGGGAGTTCCTCCTCCTCCGCCGCGGAGGACGATCCGCCGGTATTTCTGCGGTCCTGTGTCGCCACGGTATCCACCCTTTCCGTAGTCGTGATCAGTTCGGAGGTCAGGCTCCTATGGTGCCACGCGCCGATCCGGGTCGCTCAACAATTGGGCGAGGAAATCCTCGGCATCCGTGGCTGCATCGAACAACGCCCCGGTGAGCGCCGCCGTGCCCCGCAGCGGTTCGCGGGTCTGGACGCGCTGCAGCCTCCGCTGGCCCGGGAGTTCGAAGATCAGCGAGTCCCAGCTGGCCCCTACCACCTCTGCGGGGTACTCGGCGATGCACCGGCCGCGGAAGTAGGCCCGCGTGTCCCGGGGCGGTTCGACGGCGGCGCGCGCGACGACGGCGGGGTCGACGAGCAGATCGACGTCGCCCCTGCGGGCCAGCCGCTGGTAGATGCCCTTCTCGGGCCGGAGGTCGGCGTACTGCAGGTCGATGAGCGCGAGGCGTGGGTCGGTCCACGCCAGACCGTCCCGGGCCCGGTACGCCTCGAGGACCTTCAGCTTCGCGATCCAGTCGACCTGCCGGGCGGCCTCCATCGGATCGCGCCGCAGCGTCACCAGCAGTGACTGCCAGCGGTCGACGACGTCGCGCGTCTGCCGGTCCGCGTCAGCGGGCAGCGCTGCCACGACCGCGTTGCAGTAGATCTCCTGCAGGTCCAGCGCGGTCAGGCTCCGCCCGTCCTTCAGCCGGACCTGCACCGTCAAGGAGGGGTCATGGCTGATGGCCTGCAGCGCCTCGACCGGGTCCTCGAGCTGCGGCACCGGCGCGAGGCCCTGCTCGATGAGGGAGAGGACGAGAGCGGTGGTGCCCACCTTCAGATAGTTCGACACCTCGCTCAGGTTCGCGTCGCCGATGATGACGTGCAGTCGCCGGTACTTCTCGGCGACGGCGTGGGGCTCGTCCCGCGTGTTGATGATGGGGCGCCGGACCGTCGTCTCGAGGCCGATCTCGTTCTCGAAGAAGTCGGCGCGCTGGCTGATCTGGAATCCGGGCTCCTGGTTGAGGGGACCGAGGCCCACCCGCCCGGCACCGCAGACGACCTGGCGTGAGACGAAGAACGGGATGAGCGCCTCCGCGAGCTTCGAGAACGGCACGCTCCGGGGGACGAGGTAGTTTTCGTGCGAGCCGTAGGACACGCTCTTGTTGTCCGTGTTGTTCTTGTAGAGGATCACGGGCGAGAAGCCGGGCGTGGTCCTGATGCGTTCCATCGCGGCGACGGCCACGTGATCCCCGGCGCGGTCCCAGAGCACGGCGTCGAGGGGGTTGGTTACCTCGGGCGAGGAATACTCCGGGTGGGCATGGTCCACGTAGAGCCGGGCCCCGTTGTTGAGCACCAGGTTCATGAGCACGGCGGCCTCGGCGGGCTCCCCGCGTTCGAGCGCGATCTGTTCGGCGCTGAGCTCCACGGGCTCGTCCGTCAGCTGGCTCGGGTGCGCGCTGCCGCGGTCCATCCTGAAGCCGCGGGCGTCGGTCAGCGGCGTCTCGTCCGTATAGTCCCAGCGGGTGCCCACGAGGTTGCCCAGCCCTTCGCGCAGGGTGGCGGCGTAGGCGTTGACCACCTGCGAGGACAGCAGCGTCGGATTCGCCGACGGCAGGGCCGGCGCGATGATGCCGTACTCGGTCTCGGTCCCCATGACGCGGTGGACGGAGATCCCGTCACCGACGGCGGGCAGCTCCCCCGGCTGTCCGACCGCCCGTCCGCCCGTGACGATCACAGATACTGGCCGGTGTTCGCCGTCGTCTCGATCGACTTGCCCGGTTCCTGGCCCGCCTTGCCCTGCACGATGGTGCGGATGTACGTGATGCGCTCGCCCTTCTTGCCGGAGATGCGCGCCCAGTCGTCGGGGTTCGTGGTGTTGGGCATGTCCTCGTGCTCGCGGAACTCGTCCACCACGGCCCGCATCAGATGCTCGATGCGCAGGCCCTTGCTGCCGTCGAGGAGGAGGTCCTTGATGGCGTACTTCTTCGCACGGTCCACGACGTTCTGGATGACGGCGCCGGAGTTGAAATCCTTGAAGTACAGCATCTCGGTGTCCCCGTTGGCGTAGGTCACCTCGAGGTACTCGTTGGACTTGTCCGTCGAGTACATCTGTTCGACCGTGCGCCGGATCATCTCGGCGATCGTGGTCTGCGGGTCGTTGCCGTTCTCGGCGAGGTCGTCCGCGTGCAGCGGCAGGTCCGCCGTGATGTATTTCGCGAAGATCTCGGCGGCGCCCTCGGCGTCGGGCCTCTGGATCTTGATCTTCACGTCCAGCCGCCCCGGCCGGAGGATGGCGGGGTCGATCATGTCCTCGCGGTTGGAGGCGCCGATGACGATCACGTTCTCGAGCTTCTCGACGCCGTCGATCTCGCTGAGCAGCTGCGGGACGATCGTCGTCTCGACGTCGGAGGACACACCGGTGCCGCGCGTGCGGAACAGGGAGTCCATCTCGTCGAAGAACACGACGACGGGGCTTCCGTCCGAGGCCTTCTCCCGTGCACGGGCGAAGATGAGCCGGATGTGGCGCTCGGTCTCGCCGACGTACTTGTCCAGCAGCTCGGGGCCCTTGATGTTCAGGAAGTAGCTGCGGATCTGCTCGACGCCGGCGCGCTCGGCCGCGCGGGCGGCCAGCGAGTTGGCGACGGCCTTCGCGATGAGGGTCTTCCCGCAGCCCGGCGGCCCGTAGAGGAGGATGCCCTTGGGCGGCTTGAGCCCGTGCTCCCGGTAGAGGTCGGGGTGCAGGAACGGGAGCTCGACGGCGTCGCGGATCTGCTCGATCTGCGGACCGAGCCCGCCGATGTCGCCGTACGCGATGTCCGGGACCTCCTCGAGCACGAGGTTCTCCACCTCGCTGCGCGGCACCTTCTCCAGGCCGTAGCCGGACTTCGTGTCGACGGCGAGGGCGTCGCCCACCCGGATCTTCTCGGCCTGGAGCGGCCCGCTGAGCTTGATCACGCGTTCGTCGTCCGTGCGTCCCACCACGAGCGCGCGGTCGGTGCCCATGAGTTCCTTGACGGTGACGATCTCCCCGGCGCGTTCGAAGCCGAGGGCCGCGACGATGGTGAGGGACTCGTTGAGGAGCACTTCCTGGCCGGGCGCGAGCTGGCGGACGTTGATGAGCGGGCTGACGGTGACGCGCAGCTTCCGGCCGGACTGCAGGATGTCCGCGGTGTCCTGCACCGTCGCCTCGGTGGTGGTGCCGGGCTCGGACGGGCGCCTCGGGTTCACCTGCATCACGGTGGCGAAGCTGAAGGGGGCCGCGCCTTCCTTCTCGAGCGCCGCCTTCAACCGGACGATCTCGGTGCGCGCGGCTTTGAGCGCGGTGACGAGCTTCCCGTTGTTCTGGGTGGCTGCCGCGAGGTGGCGGTCGATATGGCGCAGCTTGTCCCGCAGGACGTTCAGCTGGCGCTGTGCGGCGGAGTTGTCGACGAGCGGGTGGCTCGGCTCCCGCGAGCCGTGGGCTGGAGCGTGGTCATCGGATTCCGGCATTTCGGTTCGCCACCTTCGGTTCGACCTTCAGCTGTCGTTCGACCTTAGCGCAGACGCCTGTCCACGATGTGCAGTGTTGCTGCCCCGGGTTAACGCATGAGGCTCGGCGGCTTCTCCCCGTCACCGGAGGCCGGGACACGGCGGACACGGCGCGCGGCCACGGCACGCGCCCCCGGGAGGCCGCCCGGCACCGCCCGGGGACGGTGCCGGAGCACGGGGCGACCTACTCGACCGTGCCGCCGTCGGCGATCGCGTCGCGGCGGGCCTGGGCCTCCTCGGCGGGAAGGGAGCCCCGCTGGATGGTCGACGCCGCATCCCGGGCGACGCGGCGCAGCCTCTTGTCGGAGACCTCGCGCTCCCCCACGGCCTGCGGCGTCCAGGCGTTGAGGTCCTCCTCGCTGAACCCGGTCTTGGAGGGCCGGCGCTTCGGGGTGAAACCGACGGTACCCTCGGCCAGCCTGCGGGTGGTGAGCAGGAACCCGGTGTGGGCGACCATCCGGTGGTCGGGACGCACGGCGAGGCCCTCGAGGTGCCAGCCGCGCACCATGGACTCCCAACCCTCGGGCTCCGTGAAGCGGCCGTCCGCGCGGATGGCCTCGGCGGTGCGGGAGAGCTGGGTGACCGTGGCCACGTAGCTGATCCACACGCCCCCGGCGTTCAGCACGGTGGCGACGGCGTCGAGGCACTCCCAGGGCGCCAGCATGTCCAGGACCACACGGTCCACCGATCCGGGCTCCTCCTGGGCGAGGACCTGCTCCTGGAAGTCGCCGAGGGTGATCTGCCAGGCCGGGTGCGGTCCGCCGAAGATCGTCTCGACGTTGCCGCGGGCGATGTCAGCGAATTCCTCGCGGCGCTCGAAGGAATGCAGGTAGCCGTCGTCGCCCACGGCGCGCAGCAGCGAGATGGACAGCGCCCCGGAGCCCACGCCGGCCTCGACGACGCGCGCGCCCGGATAGATGTCGGCCATCGTGACGATCTGCCCGGCGTCCTTCGGGTAGACGACAGCCGCGCCGCGCGGCATGGACAGCACGAAGTCCGACAGGAGCGGACGGAGTGCCTGGTACAGCTGCCCGCTGGTGTTCTCCAGGATCGTGCCCTCGGTGGCGCCGATGAGCGCGTCGTGCTGGAGGAAGCCCTTGTGGGTGTGGAACGCACCGCCGGGCGTGAGGGTGATGGTGTTCATCCGACCCTTCTCGTCGGTCAGCTGCACGCGCTCGCCGGCGCGGAACGGTCCGCGGCGGGCCGCTGCGCCGTGCGGGCCTGCAGATGCTTCGGGTGTGGGGGTGGTGCTCATGGGTGGTCCTTCGGCGTGGGCCGGCGGGGCCGGCATGAATGGGGCATGGGTGGGGCGGGGATGAGGGGAGCGGATGGGGGTGGCTGGGCCTGGACCCGGGCGGTCGGTCAGGCCTCGGGCGAGGTCCCCGTGGCGCCCTTGCCCGTGATGGCCCGCACGACCGTCCGCTGGTGGAGCAGGCCGGTGACCGCGCCTGCACGGTTCACGACGGCGTACTCGCTGCCCTCGAGGCGCGCGAGGAACTGTACGAGCTCCTGTCCCTCCGCCCATTCCGGCACATACGCGCCGGCGGCGAGCCGCCGTGCGGCAGCGCTTGCCGCCGTGCCCGCCGCGGTGTCGTCGGGGACGGCCAGCAGTGCGGCGTCGTCGACCACGGCCTCCGGGACGCCGGACGGTCCGGTCAGGACGACCGCGGCGCCCGGAGTCTCCCGGAGGATGCGGCGGACGGCGAGCACGCTCGTACCCGCCGGGACGCCGACGGCACGTTGCTGCAGCCGTCCTGCGCTGATCGCGGGGAGACGCAGGCGCATCCGGGCGTTCGTGATGGCGGCCGTGGCACCCATCCACAGGAAGGCGCCCATGACCACGGCGATGAGGATGAACGTGAGGTCCGGGCCGCGGCCCTGGACCAGCGGGACCCCGACCACGAAGCCCAGGAGCAGGACCACGAGGACGCGTCCCGCCCAGCCTGCCGCCACGGTGCCCTTCTCCTGGCTCCCGGTGACGCGCCAGACCGCGCTCTCGACGAGGCGCCCGCCGTCCAGGGGCAGCCCCGGCAGCACGTTGAAGACCGCGACGAGCAGGTTGGCCCAGACCAGGATGGTCGTCAGCAGGTAGGCGACGCTGCCCGGTTCGAGCGCCTGGAGGATCCCCCAGCCGAGGCCGGCGAGCACGAAGTTCGCTGCGGGCCCCGCGAGGGCGACGAGGAGGGAACGCCCCGGTGAGGCGTTGAAGCTCGCGAACTGGGTGTGCCCGCCCCACAGGTTGAGCACGATCTGAGTGGTGGGCCAGCCGAAGGCGCGGGCGGTGAGGGCATGTGCCAGCTCGTGGATGAGCACGGACGCCGCGAGGAGGAGGGCGTAGCCGAGGGCGACCGCGTACGCACCGGCGCCGATCCCGGGGATGACCTGGGCGACGCGCGGCCCGAAGACCAGCACGATGAACGCGGTGATCACGAACCAGGACCAGGCGAGGACCACCGGGACGCCGGCGATCCGACCGAGCGGCAGACCGGCAGCGGCTTCCTGCCGCGGTGCGTCCTGGGGTGCGCTCACGCGACGTTCTCGCTGTCGTCGAACGCGTCCTCGACGTCGTTTTCGGCTGCAGGCAGCCCGGCTGCCGGGAGTAGGGCCGCGAGGTCCGCGGGCGTCCGTCCGGCGAGCGTGTCCCAGTCGGTGCGGCGCGCGTCCGGCGGCAGCGGCACGAAGTGCGGCACGGCGAGGGTGGTGAGCCCGGCGGCGAGGGCGGCGGTCACCCCGGGGAGGGAGTCCTCGATCGCGACCACGCCGTCCTTGCCGAGTCCCGGGTGATCGGCGGCCAGCAGGTCGAAGCCCAGCTGGTAGGCCTCAGGGTCGGGTTTGCCCGCGCTCACGCGGTCCCCGGTGACGAGGTGGGAGAACGTCCCCTCGGGCAGGTGCGCGGCGACCGCGCTCGCGAGGACGGTCTCGGACATGGTGACCATCGCGCAGGGGATGCCCTCGGCGTGCAGCGCGGCGAGCAGCTCCCGCGCTCCCGGACGCCAGGGGACGGCCGTGCCCACGTCGGCGGCGACGCGCCCGATCAGGTGGTCGATGATGTCGCGGATGCCGAGGTCCACGCCGGCCTGCTGGAGCTGTCCCGCAGAGAATTCCAGGGCCTGGCCGACGAGGGTGGTGGCCTGCTCGTCCGTCCATGTCCCGCCGTGTGCTTCGACGAGTTCCGTCTCGGCCCTGATCCAGTAGGGCTCGGTGTCGACGATGGTCCCGTCCATGTCCCAGAGCACGCCCCGCAGTCCGCCGGGGTTCCCGGCGGCGGTCGCCTGCCCGTCGTCGATCTCGTCGTGGGCAAGGATGTGCACGCTGCCGGTGGGGTGGGTTGCCATGCGTCCAAGTCTACGGTGGCGGCCCGACAGGACCGGCCCGCCGGGCCCGTCGCGGCTCCGGGTGCCCGCCTGACATCGCCGCGCACCGGGTTTAGGGTGAGAGCGTGGATAGCTTCGAAGAGAACCAGCCGACCGGCGTGCAGGATCTGTTCCAGGACGCCGACGAGCCCGAGCGCAGGATCACGATCATGCTCGCGGCCTTCGAGGGGTGGAACGACGCCGGTGAGGCTGCCAGCGATGCGCTGAAGTACATGGGCCGTTTCTTCGGCAGTGAGCGCATCTCGACCATCGACGCCGACGAGTTCTACGACTTCCAGTTCACCCGCCCCATGATCAAGCGGAACTCCTCGGGGCAGCGCCGCATCAAGTGGCCGAACACCCGCATCAGCAAGACCGTCGTGCCTCACTCGAATGTGGACCTGATCCTCGTCAACGGCGTCGAGCCGTCCTACAAGTGGCGTGCCTACACCGCCGAACTGGTGGGGCTGGCGAAGGAGCTCAACGTCGACTGCATCGTCCTGGTCGGCGCGCTCCTGGCCGACGTGCCCCACTCGCGTCCCATCCCGGTGACGGTCACCTCCGACGACGACGTCGTCCGGCAGAGCCTCGACGTCGAACCGTCCACGTACGAGGGGCCGATCGGGATCGTGGGAGTGCTGGCGGAGATGGGACTGCTCGCGGACATCCCCACCATGTCCCTGTGGGCCGCCGTGCCGCACTACGTGGGCCAGTCACCCTCACCGAAGGCGCAGCTCGCTCTCCTGAACAAGCTCGAGGAGATCCTGCAGATCGCGGTGGACACGCATGTGCTCACGGAGGAGTCGGAGGCCTGGGAGCGCGGCGTGGACGAGCTCGCCACGGAGGACCCGGAGGTCGCTGCATACGTGCGCCAGCTCGAGGAGGCCAAGGACACCGTGGACCTCCCCGAGGCCAGCGGCGAGTCGATCGCCCGCGAGTTCGAGCGGTACCTGAAGAAGCGCCGGCGCGAGCAGTAGGCCGGTTGTCCTGCTCTAGAGCCGGACACCGAGCAGGGCGTCGACGACGTCCCCGAGCGCCCGCCCACCGGTCCCGCCGGTGCCCTGCGTAGCAGCCCACGCGTCGATCGCGGCCAGCGCGGACGGCGCATCGAGGTCGTCCGCCAGATGCGCCCGCACCCGGTCGCGGATCTCCACGACGTCGTCCCGCGTCGCCGACCGTGCGGCCTCGCGCCACGTGGCGAGACGGCGGATCGCAGCATCGAGGACACCGTCCGTCCAGGACCAGTCCGAGCGGTAGTGGTGGGCGAGGATCGCGAGGCGGATCGCCGCGGGATCGACGCCCGCCTGGCGCAGCCTCGACACGAGGACCAGGTTCCCGCGCGACTTGCTCATCTTCTCGCCGTCGTACCCGACCATCCCGGCATGGGCGTAGTGCTGCGCCAGGGGCGTGCCGCTGGCGGCCCAGGCGTGGGACGCGCTCATCTCGTGGTGCGGGAAGACGAGGTCGGAGCCTCCGCCCTGCACGCTGAACGGGGACGGCAGGAACTGCTGGGCGATCACGGCGCACTCGATGTGCCAGCCCGGCCGTCCGTCGCCGAGCGACCCCGCGGGCCAGCTCGGCTCGCCGGGCCGTGCCGCGCGCCAGAGGAGCGGATCGAGCGCGTTGCGCTTGTGGGGTCGCTGGGGGTCCCCGCCGCGCTCGGCCGACAGCGCGAGCATCGTCCCGACGTCGAGGTGCGACACCTGGCCGAGGAACCAGCGTGCGGCGTCGTCCCGGTCGAGGGCGGCTGCCGCGTCGAGGGAGAAGTAGACGTCGCCGTCGGGTTCCCCGCCCTCCCCCGGCACCGTATAGGCGAGGTCGCGCCCCACCAGCTTCTCGACGATCGGGACGATCCAGTCGATCGACTCCACGGCACCGATGTAGTGGTCCGGCGGCAGGACGTTCAGCGCCTCCATGTCCTCACGGAACAGGGCGATCTGGTCCGCGGCGAGGTCCTGCCAGTCCACGCCGGTGGCGGTGGCCCGTTCGAGGAGGGGGTCGTCGACGTCGGTCACGTTCTGTACGTAGCGCACCGTGGAACCCGCGTCACGCCAGGTCCGGTTGAGGAGGTCGAAGGCCACATAGGTCGACGCATGGCCGAGGTGGGTGGCGTCGTACGGGGTGATGCCGCAGACGTACAGGCTGTGCTCCGGATGGTTCCCGAGGGGTGCGGGCTCCTGCAGCGCCGTGTCGAACAGGCTGATACCCGTCTGGGAGCCGTCGAGTACTGGGACAGGAGTCGAATTCCACGCAATCACACGGTCAACCTTACGTGCCGCTGTCAGGCACTGATGACGCCGAACCCGAGGAGCACGTACAGTGCGAGCCCGAGCAGGATGCGGTACCAGACGAAGAGTCCGTATCCGCGCGTGGTGACGTACCGCAGGAACCAGCCGATGATCGCGAACCCGACGACGAAGGCCACGATGGTGGCCAGGGCGGTTTCCGCGAGCCCGTACGGTCCGGTCTCGTCGTAGCTCTTCACGAGCTGGAACACGCCGCTGCCGAACACGGCGGGGATGGCCAGCAGGAACGAGTACCGCGCCGCGGCCTCGCGGGTGTAGCCCATGAGGAGACCGGCCGTGATGGTGCCGCCCGAGCGCGACACGCCCGGGATCAGTGCCAGTGCCTGTGCCAGCCCGTACAGGATGCCGTGCTTGTAGGTCAGGTTGCTGAGGTCGCGCGTCTGCCGTCCCACGGCATCGGCGATCGCCAGGATGATCCCGAAGACGATCAGCATCGTCGCGACGATCCACATGCTGCGGAACGAGCCTTCGATCTGGTCCTGGAACAGGAGCCCGAGCAGGACGATCGGCAGGCTGCCGATGATCACCAGCCAGCCCATGCGCGCATCCGGGTCGCTCCGCGGGACCGTGCCCCTCAACGCGCCGAACCAGGCCTTGACGATCCGGACGATGTCCTGCCAGAAGAACACGACGACGGCGGTCTCGGTACCCAGTTGGGTGATGGCGGTGAACGCAGCCCCAGGATCCTGCGCGTTCGGCAGGAACTCGCCCACGATGCGCAGGTGGGCGCTCGATGAAATGGGTAGGAATTCGGTTAGGCCCTGGACGAACCCCAGGATGATCGCTTCTATCCAATTCACCCTTACGACCCTAAGCCATGCGGGCGGGGACAGGCTTTAGGCTTGGCCTCATGCAACGGCGAAACGTGGGGACCAGCGGCCTGACCGTGTCCGCCCTGGGGCTCGGCACCATGAACTGGGGCCAGGAAGTGTCCGAGGAGGCCGCCCGGGAGCAGCTCCGCCTCTTCGCCGATGCCGGAGGCACCCTCGTCGAGACCGCGGCGCGCTACGGCGAGGGCCAGGCCGAGGCGATCCTGGGCGGTTTCATCGGCGACACCGTCGCCCGCTCGGAACTCGTCCTCGTGGTGCAGGGCGGCACGACCCGCACCGGGAGCAGGCGCCTCGACGGATCGCGCCGGGGCCTGCTCGATTCGCTCGACGCCTCCCTGTCGCTGCTCGGCACGGACCACGTCGACGTGTGGCTGGCGCCCTCCCCCGACCCTGCCGTCCCGCTCCAGGAGACGCTGAGCGCCCTGGAAGCCGCCTACGTGACCGGCCGCGCCCGCTATGTCGGCGTCTCCGGCTACGCGGGCTGGGAGTTCGCACGGGCGGCCGCCACGGCGTCCTTCCCGCTCCTCGTCAACGACGTCGAATACTCGCTCGTGAACCGCGGTGCCGAGCGGGACGTGGTTCCCGCCGCGGAGGCGTTCGGGGCTGCGGTGTTCGCCTGGGGGCCGCTGGGCCGGGGTGTCCTGACCGGCAAGTACCGCGGCAGGATCCCCACGGAATCCCGCGCAGCCTCCGACGTGTGGGCGCCGTACGTGGAGCCCTATCTCGCCGGGAAACCCCAGCGCATCACGGAGGCGCTGTGCACCGCGGCGCGGGGACTGGATCTGCAGCCCCACGAACTGGCCCTGCGCTGGCTCCTCCACCGACCCGGCGTGGCCTCTGCGATCGTCGGCGCCAGGACGCCGCAGCAGCTCAAGGAGATCCTCCAGGCCGGTGGCTCCCCCGTGGCCGAACCCATCGCCGCGGTCCTCGACGAGGTCTCTGCCTGACGGGTCCTGATGGGTCCTCACGGGTCCTGCCTGATGGGTCCGGACGGAGGAACCCCGGCCTGACGGGTCAGTTCTCTACTTCGGCCTCCACGAGGTCCGGGGCGTACTCGGCGTCGTCCTCATCCTCGGCGTCGTCCTCATCCTCGTCGTCGTCCGATTCCTCGTAGATCTCGAGGGGGGTGATCTCCCCGAAAGCGTCATAGAGCGCTTCCTCGTAGACCTCGAACGCGTCGGCGACGCCCACATACGCCGCTTCCACCGCCGGGTCGTCCTCGCGCCGTCGTGACGCAGAGGCCGCAAGGTGCTCTTCGAGGGCTGTCACGAGGGACTGGAGCGCGACACGCGGATCTATGCTCATGGCTAGACGGTATCGGTAAAGTGGACGGAATTGGAGGGATATGCGAGAACATTTTCTGAACGCGACGGCCGTCCGGGAGCGCGATTACGGGCGGCAGTACGAGTACCTGGTCCTGACGGTCAACGCCGGGGAACCGCTGCCCGCCGCCCGCAAACTCGTCACCGAGCACGCGGAGTACGGCAAGTGGGAACTCGAGCGCAGCTGCATCTACATGGGGGGCGGCCGGCGGTACTGGCTGCGGCGGAAAGTCCTCCGCGTCGAGCGCACCGCCTGAGCCCGGCCGCACCGACCGGGCCGCGTGAGGCCGTCAGCCCGACGGCGGACCCAGCAGTGCTGTCGCGACCGTCGACCGCGCGGACTCCTCGGTGGACGGATGGAACTGCCCGGCCAGGGCGTCGCGGTGGAGGCGGACCACCTCCGACGACGCCGAGAAGCCCGATCCGCCGCCCACATGGAGCGCCACCGTGGTGGCGGCCATCGCGGCCTCCACCGCGTGGGTCTTGAGCGTCACGAGGCGCGCGAACCACTGCGCCGCATCCCCCGAGCGTGCGTCCAGGTCCGAGGTGACCTGCCGGAGCTCGGCGTCCACCCCGATCCGCCGCATGGCGGGCCCGGCCAGCAGGCTCCGCAGTACCGGGTCGTCGGCCAGCGCACGGTCCCCCACGTGGCTCCGGCGCCGCGTCACCGAGCGCACCGCGAGGTCGAGTGCGCGGTCCGCGATGCCGAGGTAGACGGACGCGATCAGGGTCTCGAACGCCCCGAAGATCCCGAAGACCAGCGGGTCGGCGTTGGGCCCGACCGGCAATGTACGGAAGACCGCGTCCGGAGGCACGCGCACGCCGGCCAGGCGGGTGGTGTTGGACTGCGTCGCGCGCATCCCCAGCGGATCCCAGTCCTCGACGGTCTCCACCCCGGGCGTGCCGCGCGGGACGAAGGCGTGGAGGATGGCATCGTCTACGCCGTTCCCGCCGTCGAGCTTCCCGAAGACCCCGAGGCGGGTCCACACGGGCGAGAGGCTCGTGAAGACCTTCGTGCCGGTGTACGCGAGGCTGCCGTCGGCCAGGCGCTCCACCTTCGTGAGCGAGTCGAACAGGACGGCGTCGTTACCCGGCTCGGACACGCCGAACGCGAACACCTCTCCCCGGGCGGCCTCGTCGAGGACGAACCGCAGGGAGGAGTCGCCGCGGTCCGCGAGGAGCCCGGCGACGGCCGTCCAGACCAGATGCATGTTGATGCCGAGCGCCGTGGCCGGGGCAGCCGCCGCGAGCCGTCGCTGGGCCGCGGCGGCCCGCGCCATCCCGCCCGCCGCGCCGGGCGGCGTATCGGCCAGGAGGCGCAGGTACCCGACCGCGGTCAGCTCGTCGAAATCCTCCTGGAAGAAGGTGTTCGCCGCGTCGTAGACCGCCGCCCGTCCGCGGCACCGCTCGAGGAGGTCGTCGGGCAGGAGCAGCCGGACGCCATCCTTCGTCGTCATGGTCATGGCACCTCCCGCGGGGGACGGATCCTGCTCAGTAGGTGGTGAGCAGGCGGGCGAGCACCTTCGCGCCGAAGCGCAGCGAGTCCGTGGGGACGCGTTCGTCGACACCGTGGAACATCCCCGTGAAATCGAGTTCGTCGGGCAGCTGCAGGGGCGCGAAGCCGTAGCCCGTGATGCCGAGGCGGCTCAGCGACTTGTTGTCCGTGCCGCCCGAGAGCGTGTACGGGAGGACCTTCGTGCCGGGGTCCTCCGCGTGCAGGGCGTCGATCATCGAGTCGACGAGGTTGCCGGCGAACGGCACCTCGAGCGAGGTGTCCTTGTGTTCGTAGGTCACCTCGACGCCGTCGCCCGCCAGTCCGCGGATGATCTCCAGCACCTGGTCCTGCTGGCCGGGCAGCGTGCGCACGTCGATCAGCGCCTCGGCGGTGCCCGGGATCACGTTGTGCTTGTAGCCGCTCTTCAGCACTGTCGGGTTGGCGGTGTTCTGCAGGGTCGCCCCGACGAAACGCGCCACGGTGCCGAGCTCCTTGAGGAGTATGTCGGGGTTGTCCGGATCGAATTCGACACCGGTCAGCTCGGTGACGCCGTCGAGGAACTGCCGCGTGGTGGGCGTCAGTTCGATGGGCCAGGTGTGGTCGCCGATGCGCGTGACCGCCCGCGCGAGGGCGGTCACGGCGTTGTCGGTGTTGATCTGCGAACCGTGCCCCGCGCGGCCGTGGGCGACCAGGCGCAGCCAGGAGATGCCCTTCTCCGCCGTCTGGAGGAGGTAGGTCCGCTGGCCGCCGATCGTCGCGGAGAAGCCGCCGACCTCCGAGATGGCCTCGGCTGCTCCCTCGAAGACCTCCGGCTTGTTGTCCACGAGCCAGGACGCGCCATAGGCACCTCCGGCCTCCTCGTCGGCGAAGAATCCGAAGATGAGGTCCCGCTTGGGCTTGATGCCCTCACGCTGCATGGACCGCAGGACGGACAGGATCATGGCGTCCATGTCCTTCATGTCCACGGCGCCACGACCCCAGATCAGGCCGTCCTTCTCCTCCCCGCCGAAGGGGTCCACGGACCAGTCCTCCTTCTGAGCGGGGACCACGTCGAGGTGGCCGTGCACGACCAGGGCGGGCAGGGAGGGATCCGAGCCCTCCATGCGGGCGACGACGGACGTACGGCCGGGAGCGGCCTCGAACAGCTGCGTCGAGAGGCCTACCTCCTCGATCAGCCCGGCCGTGTACTCGGCGGCCTTCCGCTCCCCCGGTCCCGCGTTGTCCCCGAAGTTCGAGGTATCGATGCGGATCAGTTCCTGGCAGATCCTGACGACTTCATCTTCGGGTGTGATGCCCACGTGGTCCTCCTCGGTAGCGGTTACGCCACCAGCCTACCGAGAGAGGGTGCCCGGATCCGGCCGCCCTGCAGGCGGACACCCGTCCGCCGGCGTGCGGGGTCCCCGGACTCAGGGTCTGGCGTAGTCGGCGAATCCCTGCCAATCGATGAAGACACAGGGTGCGTCGCCCACCACCCAGGCGTCATGCCCGGGTGCCATGGCCGCGAAGTCACCCGGCCCGTACTCCATCTCTTCTCCGTCGTTCATGACGACCTTCATCCGGCCGGAGACGAAATATCCCATATGGGCGGCCTGGCAGCTGTCGGTCCCGGCAATCGGCTTCACGTGCTCCGACCAGCGCCAGCCGGGATGGAATGTGGCGCGGCCCACCGGGCCCCGTTCCGAGTCGACGAGTTGGAGTTGGCCCGTATCTCCCTCGAACGGACGCGTCTCCTCGGGCGCATCAAGGCTCTTCCGAACTAGACCTGGCATCGTGACCTCCTGTGGACGGTACTGCTCGCTTGTTGTGGTGAGGCAACGTGGGCTGCTGTCCGAGGATGTCCACCCTGACCGTGTGCTACGGCAGACGAGTGGATCTGGTGCAGTGGGGAGAGACGAGGTAATTCCGCCATGCGCTCGCATCCTGCGGCTCGGACAAAGCTCTCCACGCGGCTCCGGGACGGGACGTCCGGAGGGTTCTGTCTGTTGTGTGAGACCAGAATGGACCTGTCACACAGAGGGGTCAAGGGCACACCGGACGTAGCTGCCGCCGAACCGGCCGCCGAGGTCGCAGACGGATCGGATGGCCCGTTCCCCGACGTCGAGGAGCGATCGACTGTCCTGTCGGGTCCGGGTAGGACGACCCGGGCCTGCCGGTCCGTGCGTTCTCGTCCAGCGAGATCCGCAGGCGGACACGAAAAGGCCCCGGTCGGATTTCTCCGACCGGGGCCTCAACTGTGCGCGGAGGGGGACTTGAACCCCCACCCTCAATAAGAGGACTAGCACCTCAAGCTAGCGCGTCTGCCATTCCGCCACCCGCGCGGGTGGTTATTCACCGTAGAAACCGGCGAAAGCAACGAGAAATACTCTAACACGGCTTGGTCGTGGTTGTTGAATCGGCGGGAGCTCCGGCGTCGGTCCGGCATCCTTCCCCGCCCGACGGAGGTGTCGACGACATCTATACGCACCGCGGGTGTGATGGCAACTGTCCCTGCAGCCAGCATTCGCGGCCTCTCCTGCCTATGATTAAGGGACTACGGATCGGCTTCCGCGGTGCCTCCAGTGCAGGGAAGGAACGACATGGACGACGTGGACCAGACCAATTCCGACCGGGAACGCGACAGGAAGAGCCAGAAGAAGCGCGACCGGGAGCAGTACGCCCTGACCTCCGACGCCATGGAGCGCGCGAACATCTCGATCCGCGATCTCTGGGAGCACTATTTCAGCATGGGCGGAGGCGTCGACGAGTACGAGGTCACCGCCTATCTGCATGGCCTGATCGAGCTCCCTGAACACGAACGTGACTGCATCGCGCAGGCCGTCAATGAACTCTACGACGACCTCTGCCGCCAGCAGGGAGCCCCCTACAGTTCAGGGCACCTGCGCCGCGGCGACAGCTGACCTCAGGACGACGGCACCCCGGCGATCAGTACGAGCGGTCCGAGTGACAGAGCCACCGCCGCACCGATGACCAGCGCGAACATGCCGAGCCACACCGGCGACGGGATGCGGGTCTCCAGGCGGAGCAGGTGGGCGTCCGAGGTGGCGAGGTCCCGCCGTCGTACGTGGACCCGGACCACCTTCACCCAGTCGCGGCACGCGCCGACCAGTAGTGCGACGCCGAGCACCAGGCAGGCGTACCCGGCGGGCGCCGCTCCGCCGAACCAGACGAGGGTGAGCGCCACGGCAGCGCTGCCCCCGAGGATGAGCACGCCCTGCCCGTTCCGGATCAGGACGAGCGCCGCCACCAGGACCACCGCACTGAGGGACAGCGCCGCAGGCGCCCACCCGTGGGCGGTGCTCCGGAGGAGCACCGCCCCGACGACGGCCGGGACAGGGTAGCCCCAGAAGGTCGTGAAGGCCGCCCGCCAGCCCCGACGGCCGAGGCTCGTCGTCGTTCCCGAATGGTCGAGGCGGAGCGTGATTCCCGTGACGCGCTGCACGGTCAGCAGGGCGGCCGCCGCGTGGCCTAGCTCGTGGACCACCGTGACGAAGAGTCCGAAGATCCGCCACGAGCGCCGGGGCACCGATAGGACCACGGCCACCAGCACGATCACGACGAGTCCCGCGGTGCCCATCGCGGGTGGGGCCACCCTGAGGAAGCCGTCCGTGATCCGCTCCCAGAGCTGCCCCGGCAGGGTCTCCACCGTTGTCCCCCTACCCGTCTCCGCGCCCCGCAGCATCCAGGCGGGCGGCGATGGCCTCGACGGCGACCGCCACCTCGTGGAACGACGTGGACAGGGGCGACAGGCCGAGCCGGATCCCGTTCGGGTTGCGGTAGTCGGGGATGATGCCGTCCTGCCACAACTCGGACACCATCCCGGCGAACGCCGGGTGGTCGATGGTGATGTGGCCGCCGCGCGCCTGCGCAGCCCGCGGCGAGGCGAGGACCACGCCGTGCGGGGCCAGGACGGCATCGACGGCCTCGACGGCGAAGGCGGTCAGTTCCTCCGACTTCGCCCGGATCGCCCGCATGCCGACCTCCTCGATGAGGGCGAGCATGTCGCGCATCGGGAGCATGCCGATGATCGGCGGCGTGCCCGAGACCAGCCGCCGGACGCCGTCGGCAGGCCGGTACGCAGACCCCATGGCGAATGGGTCCGCGCTGCCCAGCCAACCGAGGATCGGCTGGTCGAGGGTCGCCAGGTGCCGCTCCGCGACATAGGCCCACGCCGGGGCGCCGGGTCCGCCGTTGAGGTACTTGTAGCTGCAGCCCGCCGCGAAGTCGACACCCCACGCGTCGAGGTCCGCCGGGACGGACCCGACCGAATGGCTGAGGTCCCACAGCACGACCGCGCCGGCGTCATGGGCGATCCTCGTGATGTCTGGCACGTCGGCGATGAACCCGGAGCGGTACGCCACATGGCTGAGCAGCACGAGCGCGGTCCGGGGGCCCACGGCGGCGGCGACATCCGCGGGCGTCGCGCCGCCGTCGTACGCGACGTCGATCCAGCGGAGGGTGAGGCCGCGCTCGCGGGCGATGCCCTCGACGATGAACCGGTCCGTCGGGAAGTTGTCGCGGTCGATGACGATCTCGGTCCGGCCGGGGCGTGCGGCCACCGCCGCGCGCGCGAGCTTGTAGAGGATCACGCTCGTCGAATCGGCTACGACGCACTGGCCCGCGGCCGCACCGAGCGCCACCCGGCCCAGCTGGTCGCCGACCTGCTCGGCCAGCCCGAGCCATCCCTCGTCCCAGCCGCGGATGAGGCGTCCGGCCCACTGGTCCCGGACGAAGGAGGTCAGACCGGCCATCGTCGCGGTGAGGGGGCGGCCGAGGGAGTTGCCGTCGAGGTAGGAGAGCACGGCGTCGTCCTCGGTGCCGAGGAAGAGCGTGCGGTGCTGGCCGAGGGGGTCTGCGGCGTCGAGCTCCGCCGCGCGGGTGGGGAGGTCGAAGCCGGTCATGCGCCCAGTCTAGGGGCGGCTGGGCCCAGTGGTGTCAGGCTCCAGGGGTGTCAGGCTCCAGGGGTGTCAGGCTCCAGGGGTGTCAGGCTCCAGGGGTGTCAGGGTCCAAGGTTCCCGAGCGGGAGTGCGGAACACCCGGACGACACACGGGCGGTCCCCCGCGAGGGGAACCGCCCGCGTGACTGTGCCGGATGGACTACCTGCCGGCCGCCGTGGAGTAGGCGGACTGGATGGAGCTGCCGAAGTACGGCCCGTACATCACGTTGCTCTGGGTGTTGTAGCCGAAGCTGTTCACCGAGTTCTGCGTCCCGGTGGAACCCGAGCCGACGAACCACGGGCCACCGGAGGAACCGCCGGTCATGTCGCACGGGATGCCCTGCGACTGGGTGCCTCCGACGCGGTCCGCCGAGGCCTTCCCGTAGCAGCTGTAGAGGCGCTCGCCGTTGAACGGCGACGCTGCGGGGTAGCCGTAGGCGCTGTAGGTGAGGCCGCGTGCCATGTTGAAGCCGATGCTCGACGCTCCGACGGTGGCGGAGAGCGTCCTGCCGTTGAGGGTGTTCATGACGGCGAAGGCGCCGTCGTAGCTGATGTCGTTGCGGGACACCCATTCGGTCGTCGAGACCAGTGACCGGGCGGTGAACTTGCCGTAGGGCGCGGAGCCGTTGTTGTACGCGGGGACGAAGACGAAGTTCGTGACCCAGCCGGTCGAGAGATCGTGCGTGCAGTGTCCTGCGGTGGCGACGACGCTCTGGTTCCCGCTCTGGACCGAGTTGCCGGAGCAGACGTAGTTCTGTCCGCCCTGGGTGAAGAACACCTTCCCGATGCGCGGGACCGACGACTGCGCGGCGGCGCGTGCCTCCACGACGGGCTCCTTGGGCGCCTTGGCCACCGACTGCTGCCCTGCCTTCGGCATGACCGAACGGCCCTCCGCGGCCCATCCCGAGTTGATCGTGTTGGCCGGCCTGGCGTTCTTCATCCTGTCCGCCGTCCAGTAGGCGTCGAGGGCCGCCTGGCCCTCGTTCTGCGCGTGGGACACGGTGGCGGCTTCGGCGAGGGGCGCCGTCGGTGCTGCCTGGACGGGACCTGCTGCCATCAGCGCTGACGCCATCAGGGCCGAAGCGGCGATCAGCCCTGCTTTGAGACCTCGAGAGTTCACGAAACTCCTCTTTCCATACAGTGGGGCCAGCCGTCGAGGGCTGGTAGTCGGAGTCTGCCCCGGCAACCGGGCGCCTGCCCAGCCCGAAGGGGGACTTCCGAGGAATTGCCCCCGAAAATCACCCCCAGTCTGGACAGGGCCCGGCCGGCATGCAACTATTCCGTGCGCACCCAGCCCGTGAAGTGGGGGCGGCGACGCGTCGAGGACCACCCGACCACGTCCGTCCGGCGCCCGGTGTGGTCGCCGGACCGGGCGAACGACGTCGTCACGCTCCCGGGCAGGAGCACGGGCGTGGCGAAATCGATGCGCCAGTCCAGGGCTCCGGACGGCGCGGGGACGGCCTCGTCCACCATGCGGGCGGCGAGGTACATGCCGTGCGCAATCGCCGCCTTCATCCCGAGTGCCCTCGCGCTCAGCGCGCTGAGGTGGATCGGGTTCCAGTCCCCCGAGATCGCGGCATAGCGCCGGCCCGTGTTCGCGGCGAGCCGCCAGACACCCGTGGGCGTGGGGGCGGTGAAGGCCGGCCGCTCCTCGTTCCTGCGCCCGTCCGGGCCGGCACTGTCGAGCCGGACACCACGCGCCAGGTAGACCGATCGGCCGGTCCATACGCGCTCGTCTCCCACATGCACGTCGATGACGACGTCGACCTGCGTCCCGGCGGGATGAGGCCGCAGGTGCTCCGCCCGGGCTACGACGTCGAGCGTCTCCGACGCGTCGAGCCGGCGCTCCTGGTGCACCTCGTTGCTGAGGTGCACCATGCCGAGCAGGGGTAGCGGGAAATCAGGCCGGGCGAGGACGCTCATGGCCACCGGGAACGCGAGCGTGTGGACGTAGGCCGAGGGCACCGCGTCCCGTGCCGCGGACCCGAGCACCTCCTGGAACCGGGTGAGGGAGCCGAGAGCCACGCGGACGCCGTCGACGCGGTGCTGCACGACGGGGACGTCGAGCGGGACGGCCGCCCGCCGCACCCTCCGCCGGGCAGCCAGCACGAGGGCCTGGCGGTAGAGCTCCGGCAGGGCCGGCACGCCGGGCAGCGTCACCTCCTGGCGGGGTGTCCCGCTCATTCACCCACCAGGTTCTGCCCGCACACCCGGAGGACCTGTCCGTTGATGCCCGCCGCGGCGTCGGAGGCGAGGAAGGCGATCGCCTCGGCCACGTCCCCGGGGAGCCCGCCCTGCTGCAGGCTGCTCAGCCTGCGGGCCACCTGGCGGGTGAGGGGCGGAATCTTCGCCGTCATGTCCGTCTCGATGAAGCCGGGGGCGACGGCGTTGATGGTCCGGCCGGCGCCGTCGAAGGAGGCGGCCTGCGCCCGGACCATGCCGATCACGCCGGCCTTCGACGCCGCGTAGTTGCTCTGCCCGCGGTTGCCGGCGATCCCGCTCGTCGAGGCGAGGCTGATGATGCGCCCCGTCGTGGAGAAGACCGCCGAGGCGAGGAGTTGCTCGTTCATGCGCAGCTGGGACTCGATGTTCACGGCGATGACCGCATCCCACCGGGGGACGTCCATGTTGGCCAGCAGCTTGTCCCGCGTGATGCCGGCGTTGTGCACCACGATGTCGAGGGTTCCGTAGCGCCCCCCGACGTGCTCGAGGATCCGGTCCGCCGCGTCGGGTGCGGTGATATCGATCTGCAGGGCGGTCCCGCCCACCCGGTTCGCGACCTGCGCGAGCTGCTCGCCGGCAGCCGGTACGTCGACCGCGACCACGCGGGCTCCGTCCCGGGCGAGGACCTCGGCGATCTTCGCTCCGATGCCACGCGCCGCTCCGGTGACCACGGCGGTCTTGCCCGCCAGCGGCTGGTCGGGCACGCCCTCCCCCAGCGCCGTCGTGGCGGCGGCGAGACCGGTGACGCTCTCCGCAGGCGTTCCCGACACCTCGATGAACTGGCCGTCCACGTACGCGCTCCTGCCGGAGAGGAAGAACCGGAGGGTCCCGAGTGTGGTGGCATCGGTCGTCGTCGCATCCCCGCGCAGGATGATGCCGTTGGCCGTGGCGCCGCCGCGCAGTTCATGGGCGACGGACCGGATGGCGCCCTCGACGCCCTGGCGTGCCGCCGCAGCTGCGGGGTCCGTGGTGTCCGCGGAGGAGCGGAAGACCGCCACCACGCGACCGCCCGGCACCAGCACCCTGGCGGCCTGCCCGAGCTCGAGCATGGGCGCCGCGAGGTCTGTGGGCGAGGCCGCCCGGTCGAGGACGACGACGGCGGCGCTGAGCTTCTCGCCCGGCAGCACGTGGCGCCGCACCTCCACGTCCCAGCCGAGCAGGACGTCGGCGAGCGCCTCCGCCCCGGGACCCGATCCGGTGACGAGCACCGGCTTCGATGCGATGGATTCCCCTGGGGCGTAGCGGCGCAGGACGGAGGGACGCGGCAGGCCGAGGGCCTTCGCGATCTTCCCGGGCAGCGGGGTGTTCACGAGGTCCAGGTAGTTGTCGGCCATGCCTACCTCGCCTCGAGGATCGCGACGACGCCCTGGCCGCCGGCGGCGCAGACGGAGATGAGGCCGCGCCCGCCCTTCTCGGAGAGGGTCTTGGCGAGCGAGGCGACGATTCGCCCGCCCGTGGCCGCGAACGGGTGGCCGGCCGCGAGGGAGGACCCGTTGACGTTGAGCTTCGCGCGGTCGACGCTGCCCAGGGCGCCGTCGAGCCCGAGGACGCGCTTGCAGTAGTCGGCGTCCTCCCATGCCGCGAGCGAGCTGAGGACTGTCCCGGCGAAGGCCTCGTGAATCTCGAAGAAGTCGAAGTCGTCGAAGGTGAGGCCGTTGCGCTGCAGCAGGCGGGGCAGGGCGTGGACGGGGGCCATCAGCAGGCCCTCCTCGCCGGTGACGAAGTCCACTGCCGCCGCTTCGGCGTCGACGATGGTGGCGAGCATCGGGAGGTTGTTGGCCCTGGCGTAGTCCTCGCTGCCGAGCAGGACGACGGCGGCGCCGTCCGTGAGCGGGGTGGAGTTGCCGGCGGTCATGGTGGCCGGGGTGTCGAGGCCCTTCCCGAAGACGGGCTTCAGGGTCGCCAGCTTCTCCAGCGACGTGTCCGCCCGGAGGTTGGCGTCCTTCGTCAGGCCGCGGTACGGCGTCATGAGGTCCGCGAAGAACCCGCGGTCGTAGGCGGCCGCGAGATTGTGGTGGCTGCGGTAGGCGAGTTCGTCCTGCGCCTCGCGTGTGATCTCCCAGGCCGCGGTGGTGAGTGCCTGGTGCTCCCCCATGGACAGGCCCGTGCGTGGTTCGCCCGTGGTCGGGGCGTTGGGTGAGAGGTCCTTCGGGCGGAGCGTGCCGAGGGCCTTGATCTTCTGCTGCGTGGTCTTGGCGCGCGAGAGGTCGAGCAGCACGCGGCGGAGACCCTCGCTGACGGCGATCGGGGCGTCCGAGGCGGAATCGACGCCGCCGGCGATGCCGGAGTCGATCTGGCCGAGCTTGATCTTGTTCGAGAGGCCGACGACGGTCTCGAGGCCCGTGGCGCAGGCCTGCTGCAGGTCGTATGCAGGCGTCTCGGGGGACAGCGCCGAGCCGAGGACGGCCTCCCTCGTGAGGTTGAAGTCCCGGGAGTGCTTCAGCACCGCGCCGGCAGCGACCTCGCCGATGCGCTCACCCTGCAGGCCGAAGCGCGCCACGAGGCCGTCGAGTGCGGCGATGAGCATGTCCTTGTTGGACGAGTAGGCGTAGGCACCGCCGGAGCGGGCGAAGGGGATGCGGTTGCCGCCGATGACGACTGCCGCGCGGGGTGGGAGGGCGGCGTTGTGCGCCCCGGCCTGATCTGCCATGGAAGAGCTCCTGGTGCGAGAGGGTGGATTACCGATACCTAGCGTACCTGATACGCTGGGTATCATGAAGCTTGCCCATGCCCTGAAGAGCGCCTCCGTGAAGACCGCCGGCGGCCTGGCTCCCGTACAGGACGGCAGGTCCAGCCGATGGGAGGGGCACAGGGCCGAGCGACGGCGGCAGCTGATCAAGACCGCACGGTGGGCCGTCGACGCCCTCGGCCCCGGGGCCTCCATGGAGGACATCGCCGCGGCCGGGGAGACCTCGAAGTCCGTGTACTACCGCTACTTCGGGGACAAGACCGGCCTGCAGCGGGCGATGGCGGAGGTGGTCATCGGCCAGATGCAGCAGAAGGTGCTCGACGCCGCGAAGGCCGCGTCCACTCCCCGGGAGGGCCTGTACGCGATGGTGCTCGCCTACCTGCAGATGGCGCAGACCTCGCCCAATGTCTACGCCTTCGTCACCCGGGTCGGTATCGCCGAATCCTCGGCGACGCCTACGCGCGCCTCCACGGCGGCGTCCACACCATCCTCCACGGCGGCCGACGACGGCCAGGACACCCTCGCGCACTTCCTCGCCGCGGTCACCGACATGATCGCGCGTCCCATGCGCGGCTACCTGCTCTCCCCCGACCGTCCCTCGGCGCCCGACGACGCCGCGCCGGAGTACTGGCCCGCGGCTGCGATCGGCATGGTCCGGGCGGCCGGCGAGCACTGGCTCTCATCCCCCGACTCCCCCGACAAACCGACCGAGGAGCAGATGGCCCGGCACATCACCGGCTGGCTCTTCGACGGCATCAGCCGCTACGAGGCACTCGTGCCACCGGCAGCCCCCCATCCCCCAACCCGCCAACGCGCGAAGGACACGCCATGACCCAGACCATCACCCGGCCGCAGCAGATCCCCGCCACGGCCGACATCAGGGACGACGAGCACGCCACCGTGGACACCGCCGAGCTCGGCGAGCTGCTCCTCGGCCGGTGGGCGCACATCCGCCGCACGGCGCGTGAACTCGCCGGCCGCCCCGAAGTGCAGAAGATCGAGGGCCTCACCCACACCGATCACCGGCTGCGCTGCCTGGACCAGCTCCACTACCTCGTGGAGCAGCAGGCCGTCCACCGGGCATTCCCCAAGGCGCTCGGCGGCAACGACGACCACGGCGGGAACGTCGCGGGCTTCGAGGAACTCGTGGTCGCAGATCCGTCGCTGCAGATCAAGGCGGGCGTGCAGTGGGGCCTCTTCGGCTCCGCGGTCATGCACCTCGGTACCGAGAAGCATCATGAGGCATGGCTCCCGGGCATCATGGACATGCGGATCCCCGGCTGCTTCGCCATGACCGAGACGGGCCACGGCAGCGACGTCGCGAGCATCGCCACCACCGCCACGTTCGACCCCTCCACCGACGAGTTCGTCATCGATACGCCTTTCCGCGCTGCCTGGAAGGACTACATCGGCAATGGCGCCATCGACGGCCGGGCCGCCGTCGTGTTCGCCCAGCTCGTCACCAACGGCGTCAGCCACGGCGTCCACGGTTTCTACGTGGAACTGCGCACCGAGGACGGCTCCTTCAAGCCCGGCGTGGGAGGAGAGGACGACGGCATCAAGGGCGGCCTCAACGGCATCGACAACGGCCGCCTGCACTTCACCGACGTCCGGATCCCCCGGACCAACCTGCTGAACCGCTACGGCGACGTGGCCCAGGACGGCACCTACACCTCTCCCATCGCATCCCCGGGGCGCCGCTTCTTCACGATGCTCGGAACCCTGGTGCAGGGCCGCGTCTCGCTCGACGGCGCGGCGGTGGCTGCGAGCAAGCTCGCCCTCACGGCCGCGATCACCTACTCGACGCAGCGCCGCCAGTTCAACGCATCCTCGAACCTCAAGGAAGAGGTGCTGATGGACTATCAGCGGCATCAGCGCAGGCTCCTGCCTCGCCTGGCCGCCACCTACGCCGCGTCCTTCGCACACGAGGAGCTCCTCGAGAAGTTCGACGGCGTCTTCTCCGGCGAACACGACACCGACGAGGACCGCCAGGACCTCGAGACCCTCGCCGCCGCGTTCAAGCCCCTGAGTACCTGGCTGGCACTCGACACCCTGCAGGAATGCCGTGAGGCGACCGGCGGCCAGGGCTTCCTGGTGGAGAACCGTTTCACGTCGCTCCGCGCGGACCTCGATGTGTACGTGACCTTCGAGGGCGACAACAACGTCCTGCTGCAGCTCGTCGCCAAGCGACTCCTGACGGACTACGCCAAGGAGTTCAAGGGCGTGGACTTCGGTGTCCTGGCCCGCTACGCGGTGTCCCAGGTCGCCGGCAGGACGCTGCACCGCTCGGGCCTGCGCCGTGTCGCCCAGACCCTCGCAGACACGGGCTCGGGCAAGAAGTCGGCCCTCGCGCTACGCGACGAGGAGACCCAGCGCGATCTGCTGACCGATCGCGTGCAGTCCCGGGTCGTCGATCTCGCCGCCGCCCTGCGGGGGGCGAAGGGCATGTCGCAGGAGCGAGCCGCCGCGCTCTTCAACGAGCACCAGAACGAGCTCATCGAGGTGGCCCACGCCCACGCGGAGCTGCTGCAGTGGGAGGCGTTCACACGCGGCCTCCACAGGATCACCGATCCGGGCACGCGTCAGGTCCTCACACGCCTGCGCGATCTGTTCGGCCTGTGCCTGATCGAGAAGGACCTGGCGTGGTTCCTCATGAACGGACGCCTCTCGGCGCAGCGTGCCCGTACCCTCGACAGCTACATCAACCGCCTGCTGGCGAAGATCCGCCCCCACTCCCTCGACCTCGTGGAGGCGTTCGGCTACGGCCAGGAGCACCTGCGCTCTGCGATCGCGAGCGGTGCGGAGCAGGAGCGGCAGGAGGAGGCCGCCGAGTACATGCGCCGGCGCCGGGCCAGCGGGGACGCGCCGATCGACGAGAAGACGCTGCTGGCCCGCGGGGCCCGCGAGAAGAAGCTGAGGAAGGCGCGGAAGGCGGCGCCGGCGCCCGCTGCGGGGTAGGGGCTCTGTGCCCCCATGTGATGGGCGGACGGGCCGCGTGAACCATGGGGACCTCCGGGTGGGGTGGAGCTCAGGAGCTCTGCGCACCGCCGGGGGTCCTCACCGTTCGCGTCATCGGAGCGCTGAGACAGCGTCGGCGGGAATGATCCCCGGGGCGGTGAAATCCTGGTTGTCCACGATGACCGTGGCCCGTTCCCAGGGTCGTACGGTGTCGAGATAAACGCGCTGACCGCCGACATACCGGTGCATCCGCCGGAGCGTGGACGACGATCGTGGGCCGATCGTGGATCCCGTCGACGAGGTCGGCGGTGAAGGAGGTCTTCCCACTGCCGTCGACGCCGTCGATCGCCACCAGGCGGCCGTCCGCTGGAAGACTGCCTCGAAGAGTGGTGAGCACCGAGCGCATGAATTCTCCCATGCACTTCATCATTCCTGAGCGTCAGGCGGCACAGCGTCAGGCAAGTAGTGTGAGATCTCAGCGTGGGTACCGGCTCGACCGTGCTCCGTGATTCTTCTGGGGGAAAGGGTTGCCATTTGGAGCGCCGGACATTCATCAGCGCGGTCGTCGCCGGAGGCGTGGGCCTGGGCCTCGCCGCATGCTCCCGGGCATCGGGTCTTCCTCCTGAGGCGATGGGTCCAGCAGCCCCTGCAGCACCGCCTCCTCCGACGTCCGCCTCACCACCACCCATACCGTCGCCCATGGCACCCAGCCCGACCCCGCCGGCCACGGCGCCTGCCGTGACGAAGGTGCCGCTCCCGGCAGGGGTGATCACCGGGCTGCCTACCTCGGAACAGGTTCTGGCCTGGACGGTCGACGACGGCTCGGACAGCGAGGTCGTCCGGCTCTACATCGAGTTCGCCCGCACGAGCGGCACCCGCCTGACCTTCTTCCTCAACGGCTCCTACCCGGGATGGTCCGAGCACGCGAAGCTGCTCCGACCGCTGGTAGCCTCCGGCCAGGTTCAGCTCGGCAACCACACGTGGTCCCACGCCGCTCTCACCAGCCTCAGCGATGCGGGCGTCGTCGCGGAGCTGCAACGCAACCACGACTTCATCGTCTCCACCTTCGGCGTCGACCCCCGCCCGTACTACCGCCCCCCGTACGGCTACCGGGACGCGCGGACGGACGCGGCGGCCGCTTCCATCGGGTACACCTCCCCCACCATGTGGTACGGGTCGCTGGCCGACTCGGAGCACCGGCCGGAGCAGGAGATCCTCGGTCTCGCCGGTGAGTGGTTCCTGCCCGCCCACGTGGTGATCGGACACCTGAACTTCCTTCCGGTCACGCGGGTCTTCCCCCAGCTCGAGCAGCTCATCACCGACCGCGGACTGACCACGGTCACCCTCAACGACATCTTCCGGTCCTGAGCGCGCTCGGATCGGGCACCCTAGCGGCGGGTCCCGGTCAGCGCCGGCGCTCGGCGAGGTTGTCCGCCACCACGGCCAGGAACTGCTCCGTGGTGAGCCATTCCTGGTCGGGCCCCACCAGCAGTGCCAGGTCCCTGGTCATGTGGCCCGCCTCGACGGTCCTGATGACGACGTCCTCGACGGTGCCGGCGAAATCGATGACGGCCGGGGTGTCATCCAGCTGCCCGCGATGCATGATGCCGCGGGTCCACGCGAAGATCGACGCGATGGGGTTGGTGGAGGTCGGTTCGCCCTGCTGATGCCGGCGGTAATGGCGGGTCACGGTACCGTGTGCAGCCTCGGCTTCCACGGTGGTGCCGTCCGGGGTCACCAGGACGGAGGTCATGAGACCCAGTGAACCGCACCCCTGGGCGACGATGTCCGACTGGACGTCGCCGTCGTAGTTCTTGCACGCCCAGACGTAGCCGCCTTCCCATTTCATCGCCGAGGCGACCATGTCGTCGATCAGGCGGTGTTCGTACGTGAGGCCGGCGGCGTCGAAGAGGTCCTTGAACTCGGTGTCGAATATCTCCTGGAAGAGGTCCTTGAACTGGCCGTCATAGGCCTTCAGGATCGTGTTCTTGGTCGAGAGGTACACCGGATAGTCGCGTTGCAGCCCGTAGGCGAAGGAGGCACGCGCGAAGTCGCGGATCGAGTCGTTGAAGTTGTACATCCCCATGGCCACCCCTCCCCCGTCCGGGTAGGTGACGACTGTCTGCCGGATCTCCTCGCCGCCGTCGGAGGGGACGAAGGTCATCGTCAGGGTGCCAGGGCCGGGGACCTTGAAGTTGGTGGCGCGATATTGGTCGCCGAACGCATGGTGACCGATGATGATCGGCTTGTTCCAGCCGGGAACGAGGCGGGGAATGGTGGAGATGATGATCGGCTCACGGAAGACGACCCCGCCCAGGATGTTGCGGATGGTCCCGTTCGGGGAGGCCCACATGCTCTTCAGGCCGAATTCCTCGACGCGGGCCTCGTCCGGGGTGATGGTGGCGCATTTGACGCCCACATTGTGCTCTTTGATGGCGTTGGCTGCGTCGATGGTGACCTGGTCCTCCGTCGCGTCGCGATTCTGGATCGACAGGTCGAAGTACAGCAGGTCGACGTCCAGGTACGGGAGGATCAGGCGGTCCTTGATGAACTGCCAGATGATGCGGGTCATCTCGTCGCCGTCGAGCTCCACGATGGGGCCGACGACCCTGATCTTCTCACTCATGCTGTGTCCTCTGGCGTAGATGTGATGGTGGGCGGGCCGGCCTGCCGAGCGGCGGGGCCGGTGCCTCACCGGCTGCTGCTACCGGCTCGTGCGTCGACCGGTCGGCTGCAGTCCTGGCGTGGTGGGCGTGCCCGACGGGATTCTCCGATCGCGCTCGGGGCCGTGCGTGCTCGTCGCGGGAGGCCGCGGGGATCCGTCAGGTGCTCGCCCCACGACGATGTGATCGATGGCCGGCCAGCTCTCTCCGGGGACGACTCGGGGATACGTACCGAAGGACTCGATCAGGAGCCCGGCCTCGGACAGCCATCGGCAGGCGCTTCTGGCGCTGACCATCGCCGCGTCCTCCCGGGGCGCCCCTGCGCCGGCCGGGCCCGGTGGCGTCTCATGTCCGACCAGCAGGAACCGGCCGCCCGGGACCAGGCCTGCCACCGCCCGGGCGATGACGTGTTCCATGGAGGGTGCGGGGACATCCAGGAAGGCGGCCAGGATCAGGTCCAGGCTCTCCGGTTCAGGAGCGGCGTCACGGGCGTCGGCGTTCGTCCACGTGAGGTCGTCGCTGATGCCTTCGGCGGAGGCCCGTTCGCGCCCTATGCGCAGCGCCTCCTCCGAGAAGTCCAGTGCCTCCACCCGCCAGTTCCTTCCGGCGAGCCACACCGCGTGCCGGCCGTCCCCGCAGCCGAGGTCCAGCGCGCGTCCGGGCGGGAGCTTCTCGAGTTCCCTGATGACACGGGGACTGGCCGGGGCCCACCCGGCGTCGACCTCCCGGTACCAGCGGTCCCAGGCCTCCACGCTGGGTCCAGGGACCACACGTCGTGTCCCCGGGTTCTTCCACGCGGGCTGCGTGCTCCCGGTGGCGGTCATGACGGCGATCCCGGGTGCGGTTCCGAGCGGGTGAACGCTGAGGGGTCCTGGCCGGGGAGGGCCGTGATCCGCGCGGCACGGCTGCGGGCGACATGGCTGCGGGCGTGCTCCACCGCCGGGTCCAGCTCGGCGAACAGGTGCTTGTGGTGGCGCAGGGACTCGAGCACCCCGACTCGGGTGACGAGGCGGAGGTGGCGGTCCTGGATACCCTTGATCAGCACGGTGATGCCGCGGCGCTCGAGGGCGGTGACGATGTCCGTGATGACCCGGGCGCCGGTCGCATCCAGCGCCTGCAGCTGGGACATGCGGATGATCACGACGTCCACGTCGCGGATCTCGTTGACCCGCTCCAGCACCCGTTCCGCGGCGGCGAAGAACAGGGCCCCGTCGAGGCGGAAGACGGCTATGTGGGCGTCTCCGTCCTGGGCCGGCCCCGGGATGGCTTCCCGGTGGACTCCGCTGGATCTCACCAGATTGCGCAGGGCGAAGAAGGCGGCCATCACGATGCCGATCTCCACCGCCTGGATCAGGTCCAGGGACACGGTGATCACCGCTGTCACGAAGAACACCACGGTGTCGGCGCGGGTCGAGCCGATGACGCTGCGCAGGGTGTTAACGGACACCATGCGTGCCGCGGTGACCATCAGTACGCCCGCCAGCGCTGCCAGGGGAATGCGCGAGACCGGACCGGTGGCGAGGTAGACGACCGCGAGCAGGACCAGGGCGTGCGTGATGGCTGCAAGTCGGGTCCGCCCTCCCGAACGGACATTCACCGCGGTGCGCGCGATGGCGCCCGTGGCGGGCATCCCGCCGAAGAAACCGGAGGCCACCGACGCCAGGCCCTGGCCGAACAGCTCACGGTCGGGGTCATAGGGGCCGGTGTCCGAGATGGAGGCGGCGACCCGTGCCGAGAGCAGCGATTCGATGGCCGCCAGGGCGGCGATGGTCGCAGCCGGTCCGGCAAGGGTGAGGATCAGGTCCCAGGTCAGGCCCGGTGCGGTCGGCGCCGGCAGGGAGTCGGGCAGCGCCCCGATCCGGGCCACCGGCAGGTCGGCGACCTCGGCCACGACGCTCGCCACGACGATGGCGATGATCGATCCGGGGATCTGGGGATGGACCCTGGGAGCAAGGATCATGATCAGTGCGACGACGGCGACGAGAGCCACGGGCGCGAGGAGTCCGACGAACGACGTCGTACCGAGCGCCTGGACCGCGGATACCGCGGCATTGCTGCTGGGCCCGGGATCCACGCCGAACGCGGAGGGCACCTGCTGCAGGAAGATGATGACCGCGATGCCGAGGGTGAATCCTTCGATCACCGGCCACGGGAGGAATGCCACGACCCGGCCCAGCTTCAGGATCCCTGCGACCACGACCATCAGCCCGGCCAGCACGCTCACCACGGCCAGCGCGCCCGGACCGTGAACGGCGATCACCGGGCCCAGCACGACGACCATCGCGCCCGTGGGCCCGGATACCTGGACATTGGAGCCGCCGAACACCGCCGCGACCAGGCCCGCGACCACAGCGGTGATCAGCCCACTGGCAGCTCCGGCCCCGGAGCTGACCCCGAACGCCAGCGCCAGCGGCAGGGCGACGATGCCCACCGTGAGACCCGCGATCAGGTCTCCCTTCCAGGTCCGCGGTGCCTGCGCATAGTCACGCAGCCCGGGCAGCAGGGGGCGGATGTTCGAGAGCACCCTCATGGAGTGCGGTCATCACCCGTCGGAGTCATGATCGACGCCCTGGTCAGGGCCGAGTACTCCAGGTTCTCCCTCGTGGCGTGCGGGACCTCCTCGAGGAGTCCCCGCGCGACGGCCAGCAGTTCCGCCACCCGCGGCGTGGCCAGGGTGTAGAACTGCTGGAGTCCTCGGCGCTCCGACGTCACCAGGTGATACCGGCGCAGTACCGACAGATGCTGCGACAGATGGGATGCCTCAAGGCCCGTCGCCAGCAGCAGGTCCGACACCGAGACCTCCGGTGCTGCAGACAGCAACTCCAGCACGCGGATCCGGACAGGGTGCGCCAGCCCCTTGAAGAGGTTCGCCTTCACCTCATAGAGGGGCGCGCGGAAATCTGCGAAGTCCTGGGTGCCCGGCTTCTGGTCTGACAACGTCGGACCCTCCGTTACTTGATTGAATGATGTATTCATCATATCAACGTCCGCGACGATGCGGAAGCCCGGATCAGGCGACGACGCCGGCGTGTCAGCCGGGGGCGGGTGTCAGCCGGTGACATGCCCGAGGAGATGGGAGACGAGGTTCAGACCGCCAGGGTCTCCGCTCCCTCGGGGGCCGTCCGAGCCGGGCGGATGGGGGGTCAGAGGACGCTGCGGTACACGCCGAGGGTCGTCTCCGCGATCGATCCCCAGTCGAAGTGCCGTTCCGCGCGCTGCCGACCAGCGGCACCCATCGCCGACGCCCGCGCAGGGTCCCCCACGAGGGCATTCAGCGCAGCGGCGAAGTCCCGGACGAACTTCTCCGGATCCAGGGGCGTCCCCGTGCCGTCCTGTACCTGTTCGAGGGGCACGAGGGTGCCGGTCACGCCGTCGTCGATCACTTCCGGGATGCCGCCGGTCGCCGACGCGACGACGGCGGCGCCGCAGGCCATCGCCTCGAGGTTCACGATCCCGAGGGGCTCGTAGATGGACGGGCAGGCGAAGACGGTGGCGTGGCTCAGGATCTGGACGACCTCCCGGCGCGGCAGCATCTTCTCGATGAGCACCACGGATCCCCGCTTCTCCCGCAGCTCCGAGATGAGCACCTCGGTCTCGGCGGCCAGTTCGGGCGTGTCCGCGGCTCCGAGGCAGAGGACGAGCTGGACATCGGCCGGCAGGTGCGCCGCCGCGCGCAGCAGATAGGGGACGCCCTTCTGCCGCGTGTTGCGGCCCACGAACACCACGCTCGGGCGGTCGGGGTCGATGCCGTGGGCGCGGAGGGCGTCGTCGTCCTCGTCGCGGGACCACTGGGCGACGTCGATCCCGTTGTGGACCACGTGGACCCTGCCGGGGTCGACGTCGGGGTAGCTGCGGAGGATGTCCGCCCGCATGCCGGCGGACACGGCGATGACGGCGGCCGCCGCCTCGTAGGACGTCTTCTCCACCCATGAGGACACCGCGTAGCCGCCGCCCAGCTGCTCCGCCTTCCAGGGGCGCAGCGGCTCGAGGCTGTGCGCGCTGAGGACGTGGGGGATGCCGTGCAGGAGGGACGCCAGGTGCCCGGCCATGTTGGCGTACCAGGTGTGGGAGTGGACGAGGTCCGCTCCCGCCATGGCGTCCAGCATCTGCAGGTCCGTGCCCAGGGTCTGGACGGCCGGATTGGCTCCGGCGAGGCCCTCCGGCACGCCGTAGGAGAGCACGGAGGCTCCGTGGTATTCCCCCGGCCGGGGCGCCCCGAAGGCGTGGACCCGGAGGTCGACCTGCGGCGCGAGGACCCTGCTGAGCTCCGCCACGTGCACCCCCGCGCCACCATAGATCTCGGGCGGGAATTCCTTGGTCACAATGTCTACTCGCACCCACCCAACGTAGTGCAGTGTGTCCGAGTCCTCTAGTGTGAAGAAACCGGAAGGGTTCCGGCCTGTGTTTACCGACGCTGATCGACCACCCATCGAGCAGGCAGAAACACTCAACGAAGAGCGGGGGGTCTCAAGTGGCGCCGAAGAAAGTACTGGCCGTGGTCCTGGCAGGTGGGGAAGGCAAGCGCCTCATGCCACTCACGGCGGACCGTGCCAAGCCGGCCGTCCCGTTCGCGGGCAGCTACCGGCTCATCGACTTCGCGCTGTCGAACCTGGTCAATTCCGGCTACCTCCAGATCGTGGTGCTGACGCAGTACAAGTCCCACAGCCTGGACCGGCACATCTCGGAGACGTGGCGGATGTCCACGCAGCTGCAGAACTACATCGCGTCCGTCCCGGCGCAGCAGCGCCGCGGCAAGAGCTGGTTCCTGGGCAGCGCAAATGCCATCTACCAGTCCCTGAACCTCATCCACGACGCCCAGCCGGACATCGTCGTCGTCATCGGTGCGGACCACGTGTACCGCATGGACTTCGAGCAGATGGTCGACGCCCACGTGAAGAGCGGCGCTTCCGTCAGCGTCGCGGCCGTCCGGCAGCCGATGAACCTCGTGGACCAGTTCGGCGTGATCGAGACGGACCCGGACGATCCCGGGCGCATCGCGGCGTTCGTCGAGAAGCCCAAGAGCACTCCCGGCCTCCCGGATGACCCCGACAGCTTCCTCGCCTCCATGGGCAACTACGTGTTCACCACCGACGCCCTGCTGAAGGCACTCGAGGACGACGCCGCGCGGCTGGACACCAAGCACGACATGGGCGGGGACATCATCCCCTACTTCGTGGAACGCAATGACGCCGCGGTCTACGACTTCACGACCAACGAGATCCCGGGCTCCACGGATCGCGACCGCCAGTACTGGCGCGACGTCGGCACCATGGACTCCTACTACGACGCCAACATGGACCTCATCTCCCCCTTGCCGCTGTTCAACCTGTACAACCTGCAGTGGCCCATCTACACCCGCCAGAGCGTCTCGCCTCCGGCCAAGTTCGTCCGCAGCGCGTCCGGCCGCTCCGGGGAGGCGCACGACTCGATCGTCTCGGCCGGCGTCGTCGTCTCCGGCGGCGCGGTGACCGCCTCCGTCCTTGCGACCGACGTGTTCATCGACGAGGCCGCGGAGGTCACGGGCTGCGTGCTCCTCGACAAGGTCAATGTCGGACCGGGGGCCGTGGTGCGGCGGGCCATCATCGACAAGAACGTCCGGATCCCCGCCGGCGCGACGATCGGCGTCGACGCGGACCTCGACCGCCGCCGCGGCTTCGCCGTCACCGACTCGGGGCTCACGATCGTCAGCAAGGGCCAGGTCATCCCGCCGAACTGATCGCCCCGACCCCCCTGAGGTGCGGAGAGGCTCCGGCATGCGCCGGGGCCTCTCCGCGTACCGGGCGGGTCCGATCCCCTCCGTCCGGACCGGGTCCGGGGACGTCGATCCGCCGGGAAGGGTGCCGGCGGACGCGTGGTTGAATGGCCGGATGGAGAACGAGAACCTGACCCGGGACGAGGCGGCTACCCGCTCGGCACTGCTGGAGACCGAGAGCTATACCGTCCACCTGGATCTCTCGCGGGCCCGGGACGCCTCCGAGCGGACCTACACCACCACGAGCACCGTGGTGTTCTCCTGCCGCGAGGCGGGGGCGTCCACGTTCCTCGACTTCATCGGGGAGGTCACCGGCCTCGAGGTGAACGGTCAGGTGCTCGACCCCGCCGCGGCCGGCGACGGCGCCCGCGTGCTGTTGCACGACCTCGCCGTGCACAACACCGTGACGGTCACCGGCCAGGCCCGCTACAGCACCAGCGGTGAGGGACTCCACCGCTTCGTGGACCCCGCCGATGGCGAGACCTACCTGTACACGCAGTACGAGCCCGCCGACGCACGCCGCGTCTTCGCGAACTTCGAGCAGCCGGACCTGAAGGCCACCTTCACGGTCAGCGTCGTCGCTCCCGCCGACTGGACGGTCGCCTCCAACGGCGCGGAGACCGGCGTCGGACCGCTCGACGACGAGGCCGACACCTCGACGGCCCGCTGGACCTTCGCGCCCACGCGGCGCATCTCCACCTACATCACCACCGTGCTGGCGGGCCCCTACCATCGGGAGGCAGACTCCTGGACCGGGGCGGCGGGCACGGCCGGCGAGGGCCTCGAGGTGCCACTGGCCCTGTACTGCCGCCGGTCACTGGCCCCGTCCTTCGACGCCGCCGAGATCTTCGACACGACCCGGCGCGGGCTGGACTTCTTCCACGACCTGTTCGACTACCCCTACCCCTTCGGCAAGTACGACCAGGCGTTCGTCCCGGAGTACAACCTCGGGGCGATGGAGAACCCCGGGCTCGTGACCTTCACCGAGAACTACGTTTTCCGGTCCGCGGCCACGGAGGCCCAGCGCGAGGCACGGGCCAACACGATCATGCACGAGATGGCGCACATGTGGTTCGGCGACCTCGTGACGATGACCTGGTGGGACGACCTGTGGCTCAAGGAGTCGTTCGCCGACTACATGGGCGCCCTCGCGGTGGCGGAGGCGACGCGCTGGAGCACCTCCTGGGTCAGCTTCGCGAACCGCCGGAAGTCGTGGGCGTACGTGCAGGACCAGCTCCCGACGACCCACCCGATCGTCGCGGACATCCCCGACCTCGAGGCCGCCAAGCAGAACTTCGACGGCATCACCTATGCGAAGGGCGCCTCCGTGCTCAAGCAGCTCGTGGCCTTCGTGGGCCGCGAGGACTTCACGACCGCCGCACGGCAGTACTTCCGGAAGCACGAGTACGGGAACACGACGCTCGCGGACCTCCTCGACGTGCTGGCCGTCGCGACGGGCCAGGACCTCGCCGCGTGGTCGCGCTCCTGGCTCCGGACCTCCGGCGTCCCCGCCCTCACCGCCGAGGTCACCGCCGACGACGGCGTCCTCACCGGGGTCACCATCGTCCAGGACGCCACGGACCCGGTGACGGGCCTGGACGAGCCCCGGCCGCACCGCATCCGGGTGGGCCTGTACTCCTTCGACGCCGAGGGCCGGCTCGTGCGCACGCGCGCCGAGGCCGTGACGGTCGACGCCGCCCGGACCGCCGTGCCGGTGCTCGTCGGTGCCGCCCAGCCCGACCTCCTGCTGGTCAACGACGACGACCTGACCTACGCGAAGCTCTCCTTCGACGAGCGGTCCCTCGCCACGCTCCTGACCTCGATCCACCGCCTGCAGGACCCCCTGGCCCGGGCCACGTGCCTCACCGCCTTGTGGTCCAGCACGAGGGACGCCCGCCTGCCGGTCGGCTCCTACCTCTCGGCCGTGATGCTCGCGGCGCCCGCTGAGGGCGGCGTGGGTGTGCTGCAGGTCCTGCTGGCCAATGCCGGCACCGCGATCGAACGCTTCGCCCCCGCCGGAGACCGCCCGGCGCTCCGCGACCGCCTCGGCGACTTCCTGGCGGACGGCCTGCGTGCCGCCGCGGCGGGATCCGACCTCCAGCTCGCCTGGGCCCGGGCGCTCGCGTCCGCGGCCCGCAGCGCCGGGCGCGCCGCCGACGTCGTACGCGCCGTGCTCGACGGCAAGGAGGGGATCGACGGCCTCGGCCTCGACGCCGAACTGCGCTGGCTCCTCCTGCAGGGACTCGCCGCGCAGCAGCGCGTCCGGGGCGGCGAACTCGAGGCCGAGCGGACCGCCGACCCGACGGCGTCGGGCCGCGTGGGCTTCACCCTCGCCTCCGCCGCGATCCCCGACGCAGCCATCAAGCGGGCCACGTGGGATGAGGCGGTCCACGGCGACCGGCTCTCGAACGAACTGCTCAGCGCCGCGGTCGAGGGCTTCATGCTCGGTTCGCACCTCCTGCTGGATCCGTACCGGGAGCCCTACTTCGAGGCCCTCCGCGGTGTCTGGGCGACCCGGGGCATCGAGATGGCGAGCAGGATCGTCCGTGGCCTGTACCCGGGACACCAGGACCTCGACGGCGAGCCCGGACACCACCCCGTGGTCCTGCGGACCGACGCCTGGCTGGACGCGAACCGCGACGCACCGGCGGCGCTGCGCCGCATCGTCGTGGAGGAACGCGACCATCTCTTCCGGTCCCTGCGGGCGCAGGCTCAGGGCACGCGGTAGAGCCACTCCTGGGTGCCGAACTTGTGCTCCACCAGGTCCTCGGCGCGGCGGAGGTCGTCGTCGGACAGGGAGACCTCCACCGCCCCGTACCGCTCGCGGAAGGTGTCCATCATGACCCCGATGATCTCCTCGCGGGCCAGCCCGGTCTGGCGACGCAGGGGGTCCACGCGTTTCTTGGCGCTCGTCGTCCCCTTGTCGGACATCTTCTCCCGGCCGATGCGCAGCACCTCGAGCATCTTGTCGGCGTCGATGTCGTAGCTCATGGTCACGTGGTGCAGCATCCCGCCGTTCGCGAGGCGCTTCTGGGCCGCGCCGCCGATCTTGCCGACCTCCGTGGCGATGTCGTTCAGGGGCTGGTACCAGGCCTGGATGCCGAGCCTCTGCAGGGCGTCCATGACCCAGGCATCGAGGAACGGGTAGGAGTCGGCGAAACTCATGCCGTCGACGAGCGACTGCGGCACGTAGATGGAGTAGGTGATGGCATTGCCGTGCTCCATGAACATTGCTCCGCCGCCGCTGATCCTGCGCACCACCGTGACCCCGTGCCGGTCCGTACCCTCCGGGTCCACCTCGTTGCGCATGGACTGGAAGCTGCCGATCACCACCGACGGCGACTGCCATTCCCAGAAGCGGAGGGTCGGGTTGCGTGATCCCGTGCCGACGTCGTGGGTGAGGACCTCGTCCATCGCGACGTGCATGGCCGTGGGCAGCGGCGTGGGAGGGATGATCTCCCACTGGTGGTCCGCGAAGCTCGAGGCCTTCCCCAGGGCGCGGCGGACCGCGGTGGCGATGGCCTCCGGTGAGAAGCCGAACAGGACGGCCGACGGGTCGAGCCGCTGGGTGATCGCAGCGGCGAGCTCGCCGGGAGCTGTGTCGGCGGGAAGACCCTCCAGCGCGGCATTGATGTCCAGCAGCGCCTCGTCGGGTTCGAGGAAGAAGTCCCCGTTGACCGAGACGCCCGTCAGGCGGCCTCCCTGCACGGTGAGGTCCACCGCCGTGAGTTTGCCGCCCGGGGTCTTGAATTCGCCGTGCAGGCGATCTGCGTCCGGTGCCTGTTCCATGGGTGCCTCCCTTGTGTGCTTAATCGGGAGAAGCCACGCCGGATGGGCGTGGCTTCTCCTTCGGACCGCGGTCCGGTGCTCGAGGTGAGCGGGTCTACTTCTTGGTGCCGAAGCCCTTGAAGCGCGCGTTGAAGCGCTCCACGCGACCGGCGGAGTCCATGATGCGCTGCTTGCCCGTGTAGAACGGGTGGGACTCCGAGGAGATCTCGACCTCGATGAGGGGGTAGGTGTTGCCGTCTTCCCACTCGATGGTCTTGGGCGAGCCGACCGTCGACTTCGTCAGGAACGCCTTGTCGGAGGCCAAGTCGCGGAATACGACCGAGTGGTACTTGGGGTGGATATCAGACTTCACGGGACTACCTTCTCTGGTTGCCTGGATTTTGCCAGGCACGGGGGATGAAAGGGTGGCGACAGCGCCAGCTGTCCATACTAGCGCAGGAGCGCCCATGGGGCTAAAGGACGGGCCGCGCGCCGTCGTACCTGCATTCCCAGAATGCGACCGCCGCCGCCGCGGCGACGTTCAGCGAGTCCACGCCACCGTGCATGGGGATGGTCAGGGCGACATCGGCGTCGGCCAGGGCACCGTCGCTCAGCCCGTCCCCCTCGGTACCGAGCAGGAGGGCGAGCCGCTCGTGGTCCCGCGCCGGGAATGCACCGAGCGGGACGGCCCCGGGGCCCAGGGCCAGTGCAGCGAGGGTGAAACCGGCGGCGCGCACGGCGGCGAGGTCTCCGGGCCAGGAGCTCAACCTGGCCCAGGGGACCTGGAAGACGCTGCCCATGCTGACGCGCACGGCCCTCCGATAGAGCGGGTCCGCGCTCCGCGGGCTGAGCAGCACGGCGTCGACGCCGAGTGCGGCAGCTGAGCGGAAGATCGCGCCCAGGTTCGTGTGGTCCACCATGTCCTCGATGATCACGACGCGCCGGGCGGAGTCCAGCAGCTCGCCGAGGGGCCGTGGTGCGGGCCGGTGCATCGCGGCGAGGGCGCCACGATGCAGGTGGAATCCCGTGATGGTCCCGAGTGTGGCTTCGGGCGCCACGAATGCGGGCACGGACGGGAAGCGGGCGAGGACGTCGGCCAGGTCGGGGAGCCACTTCGGCGCCAGGAGGAAGGACCGCGGGACGTGCCCGGCATCGACGGCCCGTCGGAGGACCTTCGGACTCTCGGCGATGTACAGCCCCTCCGCGGGCTCCTTCGCGAGGCGCAGCTGGACGTCGGTGAGCCTGCGGTAGTCCGAGAGCCGGGGGTCGTCGACCGCGTCGACCGCGTCGACCGCGTCGAGCGCGATGACGGACATCAGGACGCGGGCGCGTGCCGGGGCGCGCGTCGGGCTGCGCTGCTCACGCCCGCGCGACGGCGCTGTAGCGGCCGTTCTCCTCGCTGACCTTCAGGGCGACGTCGAACGCCGTGCCCAGGTTCTCCTCGGTCAGGACGTCCGCGATGGGTCCGGCCGCCACCACGACGCCGTCGCGCAGCAGCAGCGCGTGCGTGAAGCCCGGCGGGACCTCCTCGAGGTGGTGCGTCACCAGCACCATGGCGGGTGCTTCGGGATCGAGGGCGAGCTCGGTGAGCCGTTGCACGAGGTCCTCGCGTCCGGCGAGGTCCAGGCCGGCCGCCGGCTCGTCGAGGAGCAGGAGCTCCGGGTCCGCCATGAGCGCCCGGGCGATCTGGACGCGTTTGCGCTCCCCCTCGCTGAGGGAGCCGAAAGGGTGGTTCATGAAGCGGGACATGCCCCAGGTGTCGAGCAGGCGGAAGGCGCGTCGCTCGTCGAGGCGCTCGTACTGTTCACGCCACCGGCCGGTGACCCCGTAGGAGGCGGTCACCACGACATCCAGGACCGTCTCGTGATCGGGGACCTGGGAGGCGAGGGCCGCAGATGCGAGGCCGATGCGCGGCCGCAGGTCGAAGACGTCGACGGCACCCATGACCTCGTCCAGGATCCCGACGACGCCCCGGGTGGGGTGGAGCCGCGCCCCGGCGAGCTGCAGCAGGGTGGTCTTGCCCGCTCCGTTGGGGCCCATGACCACCCAGCGCTCACCCTCGTTGACCTGCCAGTCGATCTCATCGAGCAGGGTCTTGCCACCCCTGACGAGGCTTACTCCCGCCAGTTCCAGAACGTCACTCATGGTCCTAGACACTAGGCTAAGGAGCGGCCCCGTGGCGAAACCGGCAGGCTGCCCTCGATGCTTGTGCTCCGCCGGTGGCCCGTCGGGCGGGAGCGCCGGGTCCGCCTGCCGCCTCCGGACGCGCACAGGACGCCACGATCAGGGCCTCATGGGACACGGACGCCGGCACCGGCGCGGACAGGAGCGGGAGCATGCGGGACACGGCACGGGTGGTCGCCTATGCGAGGCGGCTCGACGACGGACACCGGGAGGACCTGCTCTCCGCCCTGCGGGGACTCGGCGCCGAGGTCACGGACACCTCGTCCGCGGGGACACCGACCTACTCCGTGCTGACCCTCGGCGTGGGACTCACCGCCCCGGCGTCGGAGGTGCGCGCCGGGCTGTCCCGGTGGACGGCGGCCTCCGGTATCGGCGCCGCACTGGTGCCGGCGCCGACCTACGCGCCCGGGCCGAAGCTGCTGATCATGGATGTCGACTCGACGCTGATCCGGCAGGAGGTCATCGAACTGCTCGCCGCGCACGCGGGCCGCGAGGCGGAGGTGGCCGCGGTCACGGAGGCGGCCATGCGGGGCGAACTCGACTTCGCCCAGTCGCTCCACCACCGTGTCCGGGCGCTGGAAGGGCTTCCCGCCGCCGTGATCGACGAGGTCGTGGCGCGCATCGAACTGAGTGACGGCGCCGAGGACCTCGTCGCCGCGTTCCTCGGTGCGGGTCATCGTGTCGGCGTCGTGTCCGGCGGCTTCTCGCAGGTGCTGGCCCCCCTCGCCGAACGCCTCCGCCTGTCCTTCGCGAAGGCGAACGACCTCGAGATCCTCGACGGCGTGCTGACCGGGAGGGTGGCGGGCGCCGTCGTCGACCGGCGCGAGAAGGCGCGCACCCTCCGCGCCGAGGCCGAGCGCGCGGGCGTGGAGTCCGCGGCGGTGATCGCCGTCGGCGACGGGGCGAACGACCTGGACATGCTGGGGGCGGCGGGACTCGGGGTGGCATTCAACGCGAAGCCTGCCGTCCGCGCCGCGGCGGACGTCGCCCTGGACCTCCCGGACCTGGACGTCGTCCGCCACTTCGCCGGGCTGTGACCCGGGCTGCGTCCTGAGCGGCGGGTCAGCTCTTGGCGAGGAAGTCCTGGGCGCCGCCCACGTACTCGGTGTGGCCCGTGGGGACGTCCGCCGTGACCATCCGGACGATCTCGGTCGCGAACTCCGCGACCGAGTACAGCCGGCCCGCCTCCTGGCGCCGCGCCTCGATGGCTCCGGGGGTCGCACGATCCAGCAGCGTCGCCGTGACCGTCCCCTCGATCATGTCGCCGGACACGACGACGAGGGAGATCCCCTTCTCCTCCAGCTGGGGGATCCGGGCGCGCAGGGCGTCCTCACCGGCCCGCTTGCTGCGTGCAACGGGCTCATAGGCGTCCATCGTCTCGACCTTCTCGATGAAGTGCGCCTGGTGGCTGGTGATGAAGACCACCCGGGAGCCCGCGGGCATGATCTCCGTGGCGGCCTCGAGCATGGCGACCTGCGCGTCGCGATTGAGCTTCAGCGCGTAGTCCTCCCCCATCCCGGTCTCCATGCCGCCGGATGCGTTGAGGACCAGCAGGTCCAGCCCGCCGAAGGTCGAGACCGCGGCCTCGACCAGCGCCGCAGGACCCTCCGGCGTCGTCAGGTCCGCGCCGACCGCGACGGCCCTGCCGCCGGCCGCCTCGATCCCTGCGACCACCTTGTTGGCGCGCGGCGCCTTCTGACGGTAGTTCACGACGACGGCGGCGCCCTGGGCGGCGAGCTGCTGGGCGACGTCGGCGCCGATGCCGCGGGATGATCCGGTGACGATTGCTGTGGTTCCCTCGAGGGTGGCCATGGTGCTCCTTCTGGTGGGCTGTGGAAGTGGTGGTGGGGGTCCGGACGTGCCTAGTGGCCCATACCGAGTCCGCCGTCGACGGGGATGACGGCACCGGAGATGTAGCCCGCGGCGTCGCCGGCGAGGAAGGACACGACGCCCGCCACCTCCTCGGGCGAGGCGAAGCGGCCGGCGGGGATGGTGGCGAGGTAGCCCTTCCGCGTGTCCTCGGGCAGCTCGGCCGTCATGTCGGTGTCGATGAACCCGGGGGCGACGACATTGGCCGTGATGCCCCGCGAGCCGAGCTCGCGCGTCAGGGACCGGGCGATGCCGATGAGTCCGGCCTTCGAGGCGGAGTAGTTGATCTGGCCCGGCGCCCCGTACAGGCCCGTGACGCTCGAGATGAGGATGACGCGGCCGCGCCGGAGGCGGATCATGCCGCGCGAGGCCCGCTTGACGACCCGGAATGCTCCCGTGAGGTTCGTGTCGATGACGTCCGTGAAGTCGCTCTCGCTCATGCGCATGAGCAGGGTGTCGCGTGTGATGCCCGCATTCGCGACGAGCACCTCCACCGGCCCGTGCTCGGCCTCGACCTGCGTGAACGCCGCGTCGATCTGCTCCTCCCTGGTGACATCGGCCCGCACACCGAGCATCCCCTCGGGAATCTCACCATTTCGGTAGGTGATGGCAACCTTGTCGCCGTTGGCTACGAATACCTTGGCGATGGCAAGGCCGATCCCGCGGTTGCCTCCGGTGATGAGGACACTGCGGCCGGACGCCGTCGTACTGCTGTCTGCACCAGGTGCCAAGGGGGTAACTCCTCTGTCTTTGGGCCGAAAGGGGTCCACGTTGTTCATGCCGACCACCGCGCGGTCGCTCCGGACGGGCATTCCAGCCCGCTCGGACCTCCCCCGTGGCCATCGGTCAGACTGTCCCGACGATCCTAGCGGCGCATCCCTCGACTTCGGGAACGGGGCCCGGAATGAGACAATAGAGGGAGTCTTTTTGGAGTGTGATGAGTAAGCAAACGAAGCACAACACAGACGTCCACAGCATCTCCGACGCGAAGGAATCCCACAGCGACGAGATGCGCATACGCATGATCCGCTACACCGTGTCGATGAGCATCCGTCTCGTCTGTTTCGTCCTGGTCTTCGTGGTCCCGTACGTATGGCTGCAATGGGTGATGATCGCCGGGGCGGTGTTCCTTCCGTACTTCGCCGTGATCGTCGCGAACGGCGGCAGCGACACCAGCAACATCCGTCACAGCGAGGCCCTGATCGATCGTGCCCCGGTGCGTGAGATCGAGGCGAAGGTGGTCGACGCCGGTCCCGACGACGGCGACGACGTCCTCAGTGGCGAGATCATCGACGAACCTGCGGGCCCGGTCCATCACGGTTCCCACGATGCAGGCGGCGTCAGGCCCGACACCCGTGCCTGACACCCACTCCACGTCCCAGCCCGCGGCCGCTCCTGCGGCCGCGGGCCTCGGTCTGTTCGGGGTACCGCGGCCGGACCCGGGAGGGTCCCCCGTCTGCTCACGCAAGGGGTGCAAGAACGACGCCCGGTGGCAGCTGCTGTGGAACAACCCGCGCATCCACACCCCTGAGCGCCGCAAGGCCTGGGCCTCCTGCCCGGATCACGTGGCGTGGTTCGAGGAGTACCTGCGGGATCGCGGGCTCTGGAAGGAGACCCTGCCCCTGACCGCCGACCGACCGATGGAGACCCGCTAGGTGTTCCGCTACTTCTTCTCAGCCCGCTGGCTCGGCTGGCTCGCCATGGTCATGGTGCTGGCCGCCGGGTGTGTGGGACTCGGACGGTGGCAGCTCGACCGGCGCGAGGCCGTCGTCGAGGACATCCAGCGCATCGAGGCGAACTACGACGCGGCGCCGGAGCGGTACGTCCCGGGGGCGAACAGCCTCGATTCCTTCGATCCCGCCCGCGAGTGGACGCCGGTGACCTTCACCGGGACGTACGACGTCGAACACCAGGTCGTGGCGCGGAACCGGCCGCTCAACGGCCAGCCGGGGTACGAGGTCCTGACCCCGCTCCGGCTCGAGGACGGGACCGCCGTCATCATCGATCGCGGCTGGTTGCCCATCGGCAACGCAGAAGCGGGACGGCCGGACGAGATCCCGGCCCCGCCTGCAGGGAGGGTCGAGGTCACCGCGCGGATCAGGCCGGGCGAACCCGAGGTGAACCGTGGCGCCCCCGAGGGCCAGGTCGCGTCCGTCCACCTCCCGTCGCTCGCCGGGAGCCTGGACTACCCCCTGCAGGATGCCGCCTACGGCCTGTTGGCGCTGGAGCGGCCCGCCGCAGCCGAGACCCCGATCGCCGCGCCGAAGCCATCCATCGACGAAGGGCCGCATCTCTCCTACTCGCTGCAGTGGTTCGCCTTCGGCATCCTCGCCTTCGTGGGCCTCGGGTACGCGGCGCGTCAGCAGCGCAGGAACGACGCCGAACAGGACGGCACCGCCCCCCGCCGGCCGGCCCGCCGGCGTCGCCGCCCCTCCTCGGAGGAGGAAGAGGACGCCATCCTCGACGCGCGCGGCATCCGCTAGGGATCACCCTCTTCCGTCGGCCGCCCGCGCCCCACGCCCGGCCGGGCGCATCCGACGACCACCCGAGCGTCTCCCCATGACCCGGAGCAGGTAGTCCGGCCAGGCGCCGGGACGCACGGATACGCGAGCCCGGGCCGGTCGCCGACCATGCACCCACCCTGACGACCCGACCCGGCACCGCCGTGCCCAGTATCGCGGTGCCTGTCGCGTCAGTAATCGCAAGTGCCAGATGCGTAGCTGCGTCCCGATCCCAAGTGGTACGTGCGAGTGTTTCACGCCGGAGTCGCGTGGAATGCACTCGTGCGCAGGGTGAAGCCCCTTCATAGAGTGACGACTGCGGCGATGAAACCACTGCAGCCGCGAATTCCCTGTGGCTCCAGGCTAGGAAACCGCGCACCCGTATCCGAAAGTCGTCTTCCGAATCGGCGCCGGGATCCACGCTAGATAAAGGATGAAATTATGACTGGAAATCTGGTTGCTGGTCCGAAGTTGTGGAGCAGGCGAAAGGGGACGAAACTCCTCGAGGCCCCCACCTCGACGACCGAGGCGGCGCAGAATCAATCCGAGCACGAATTCGACTTCGACGTCGCCATCGTCGGTATGGGCTACGTGGGGCTCCCCACATCGCTGGCCTTCAGTGCGGCCGGCGCACGCGTCCTCGGCGTCGATGCCAGTCCCGCCCGCCTCGACGTGATCCGCAGCGGTCGGGCGGACCTGGTGGACTCGGACCGCGAGCGCCTGACGCAGGCGCTCGCCGAACCGTCCTTCGAACTGACCTCGGACCCGTCGCGGCTGTCCCGCGCGGCAGCGGTCATCATCTGCGTCCCCACTCCCGTGGATGCCTATCTCGTCCCCGACCTGCGCATCCTGAGCCAGGCCTGCCAGACCGTTGTCGAGAACGCCGTCAGCGGCCAGCTGCTGCTCCTGACCTCGACCACCTATGTCGGCAGCACCCGCAACCTCCTGGCAACCCCGCTGGCCAAGCGCGGCCTGATCCCGGGGAGCAATATCCACGTGGCATTCAGCCCGGAACGCATCAATCCGGGAACCGACAGTTTCGCGCACGAGGACGTCCCCCGCGTCGTCGGCGGGATCACGAACAGCTGCACGGAGGCCGCGGAGGCGCTCATCGGCACCTATACCCGCCTGGTCCACGTGGTGAGTTCGGCGGACGCCGCGGAAATGACGAAACTCGTCGAGAACACCTTTCGCGCCGTGAATATCGGACTTGCGAATGAATTCGCCGACATGGCGAATTCATTGAAGCTCGACGTCATGGAGGTGATCAATGCGGCGGCCACGAAGCCCTACGGTTTCATGGCCTTCACGCCGGGCCCCGGGGTCGGCGGCCACTGCATCCCCTGTGATCCCCACTACCTGCTCTGGCAGATGCGGCGGCTCCGGCTGTCCACGCCGGTGATCGAGCAGGCGATGAACGCCATCGCGGCCCGGCCGGGCAGGGTGGTGGACCGCATCCGCAAGATCCTCTCGGATCGCGACAAGAGCCTCCACGCTGCGCGGGTCCTGGTGGTGGGCGTCGCCTATAAGCCCGACGTGGAGGACCTGCGCGAATCCCCGGCGCTCGAGATCCTCGAGAGCCTCATCGAGGAGGGCGCCGTCGTCGCATACCACGACCATCTGATCCCGAGCCTCCGTCTCGGAGACGGGAGCGTCCTGGAGCACCACGCGGACCCGGCAGCGTTCGACGCCGACCTGGTGCTCATGCACACCGCGCACAGCTCCGCGGACGTCAGCTGGATCACCCCCGAGGTCAACGTGCTCGACTCGACCTTCCGCCTGCCTCACGCATCCAACATCATCAACCTCTAATCCAACTGGCTGGGAGCATCACGACATGAGAACTGTAATCACGGGCGGCGCCGGGTTCATCGGTAGCCACCTCACCGAGTACCTGCTGAACGCCGGCGACAGCGTGACGGTCCTGGACAACCTGTCCACCGGAGCGAACGAGAACCTCAAGGGCAGTTGGGACCACCCCGCCTTCACGTTCCGCGAAGGCAGCATCCTCGATCGGGACGTGGTCCGGGAGGTCATCGGCGCGTCCGACCGCGTCTTCCACCTGGCTGCAGCGGTGGGCGTGCACCTGATCGTGGACCACCCGCTCGAGAGCCTCCGCACCAACATCCATGGGACCGAGGTGGTCCTGGACGCCTGCCTGGAGGCCGGGGTCGACCTGCTCCTGGCATCGACGAGTGAGATCTACGGCAAGAACACCGCGGACCGCCTGTCCGAGGACTCCGATCGCATCCTCGGCTCTCCGCTGAAGTCACGGTGGACCTACGCAGCGGCGAAGGGCATCGACGAGGCCTTCGCCCACGCCTACTGGCGCGAGTTCGGCCTCAACGTGTCCATCGTCAGGTTGTTCAACACCGTGGGACCGCGCCAGACCGGCCGCTACGGGATGGTGGTGCCGAACCTCGTGGGGCAGGCACTGAGGGGTGAACCCCTGACCGTGTACGGCGACGGACTGCAGACGCGCTGCTTCTCCTACGTGGGAGACGTCGTCCCGGCGATGGTCCGTATCGCCGAGGAGCCGGCGACCCGCGGGCTCGCCGTCAATCTCGGCGGACTGCAGGAGATCTCGATCCTCGAGCTGGCCGAGAAGACCATCAAGCTGCTCGGAAGCAGCAGCGTGATCAACTTCGTCCCCTACGAGCAGGCCTACGGCCAGGGTTACGAGGACATGCGCCGCCGGGTCCCCGACAACTCCCTCGCCGGTCGCCTCGTGAGGTTCAAGCCGACGACAACCGTGGACACGATCATCCTCAAGGTGGCCAAGGCGATGTTGTCCGCGGCCCCCGGCGGGGTACCCGCCGGAGCCACCCGGTGAGGGGAATCCGACGGGGAAGGATGAACGATCCCCCGTCGGGGGGATGGTCGGGCCCGGTGCAGGACCGGGCCCGCGGCTACCCCGTGCCGCCCCGGCCCGGGGTTGCCGGCGTGCTGGTCCTGGCTGCACTCCTGCTCTGCGGGTCAGGCGTCGGAGCGTCCCCGGCGCACTCCGCCCTCCGCGCCGGATCAGTGGTCGGAGCCGAGGAGCCGGCCCCGCGAACGATCGTCAGCCTCACGTTCGACGACGGCAACGACGATCAGTTCGACGCTGCGAGGGTCATGGACGATCACGGTCTCAAGGGCACGTTCTACGTCCCGTCGGGCCTGCTCGCCGATGAGCCGGAGCCAGGGGATCCTCCCCCGACCACCATGACGGTCGACCAGGTGCGCGCCCTGCAGGCCGACGGCCACGAGATCGGCGGCCACACGGTCACCCACCAGGAGTTGACGACGCTGGCCCCGGAAGAGGCCCGGCGCCAGATCTGCAAGGACAGGAACAACCTGATCGACCTCGGACTGAGGGTCACCAGCTTCGCCTACCCGTTCGGCGCCGCAACCGGTGAGACCGAGCGCCTGGCTGCCGAGTGCGGCTACAACAGCGCCCGCGCGCTGGGGGACCTCCTCAGCCCGGATGTCCCTGGCGCCGTCAGCACCTGCGCCGGCTGTCCGGTCGCGGAGACGATGCCGCCGGCCGACCCGTTCCGGACCAGGGCCCCGAACCAGCAGGAGAACACCTGGACGCTCGCGGACCTGCAGGACACCGTCACCAATGCCGAGACCACCGGGGGGTGGCTGCAGCTGACCTTCCATCACGTCGACGACACCGGCAGCGCGCTCGCGGTGCCGCCGTCCGTGTTCGAGGCCTTCGTGGTGTGGCTCGCAGCCCGTGAGGAGTCCGGCACGGTGGTGAGGACCGTCGACGAGGTGGTCGGAGGACCGGTGAAGGCCGCAGTGGACTCCCCCGCCCCGCCCCGCACCGGCAACCTGGTCCGCAACGCCGGGCTCGAGGCGTTAGCCCCTGACGGTTCCCTCCCCGCGTGCTGGCAGAAGGCAGGCTTCGGTGAGAACCAGAGGACCTTCGCCCTGGAGGGGGCGCCTCGCACGGGCGAGGTCGCCGCGCAGGTCTCACTGAGCGACTACGTGGACGGTGACGCGAAACTCGTCCCGACCATGGACCTGGGTACCTGCGCCCCGGCGGTCGACCCGACCAGGGCCTACGACCTCGGCGTCTGGTACCGATCGAGCGGAGAGACGCAGTTCGAGATCTACACCCGGGACTGGGACGGGACGTGGTCGTACTGGGCCTCCAGCCCCGCCTTCCCCGCCTCCGACGAGTGGTCCCACGCGACGTTCACCACGCCCGCCGTTCCCGAGGGGATCGACGGCATGAGCTTCGGCCTGAACGTCATGCAGGAGGGAACCCTGGAGACGGACGACTACAGCCTCGAGACGAGTCTGGAGTGGTCCGATTACCTGGGCCGCAGTCTCGATGCCACGTGGACGCAGCTGTCCGGTGCCGTGCTGCGGCCGATGGAGAGCCTGGGGCTCAGGCTATGAGCACCGACAGACCGACGAGCGCGATGACAACCGAATCCGGCATCAACGAGCAGCAGCAAAGGACACGGGCGTGGAAATTCTGAAACGAACGTCACGGCGCATCATCCTGGTCGCGATCACGGCGGTGGCCCTGCTCGTCGTCGGGACGACGGTGATCGCCACCTCACAGGCGCAGCAGAAGTACCCGTGGCACACGAACATCGTGTCCACGACGTTCTGGGTCGGTGAGATCCACGACGCCGCGGCATCCGACGGCAGCCAGGAGTACTCGACCTACGACTCGCGGTGGATGGAGAGCTACGGGGGGTGCGACGGCGTGAGGACGGCCGCCGGATGCCAGACCGAGCAGAGGGTCGCCGCGAACGGCTACTTCCCCAGCAGCATGACGCCGCGGGAGAATCCGTTCTACCTCGACCTGCCGTTCGACGACGTCAACCACCCGGCCGCGTTCGCGGACCGCCGCTCGGTGATCCCCTGGGCGGCCGGGGATGCCGCCGGCAACCCCTCGATCACGGCGGACCGGAACTACAGCTTCATGAAGAACCGCTGGGTGAAGCTCAGGAAGGGGTGGTCGGTGTGCTACGGGCAGATCCAGGACGCTGGGCCGGCGGTGTACAACGACCGCGAGTACGTCTTCGGACACGACGACCGGCGTCCTGCGAGCACGGAATACAACGGGGCCGGCCTCGACGTCTCGCCCGCGCTGAACGGCTGCCTGGGCTTCAACGGACTCAATGACAAGAACGACCGCGTCGACTGGCAGTTCATCGATGAGGCGGATGTACCGGACGGCCCGTGGAAGCGGATCGTCACCACGAGCCACGTCCGATGACCGGGCGGCGGAACCGATCCGCGCGGCCCCTGACGAAGTAACGGAGAAACATGGACTTCCTGACAGTTCTGCTGGTGGTACTGCTGGTCGTTGGTCTCAGCACCACATTCTGGGGCCTCGTCGGCGCGGGCCGCGGCCTGGGCGAGGCGCTGCGGCGCGCCAACGCCGCACCTCGCGCCCTGCCTCCGCCTGGAACTCCCCCGGTGAGCGGGGTGGCGGTCCTGATCGCAGCCCACAACGAGGCGGCGTCCATCGAGAGGTCGATCAGCGCGGCAGCGGACCTGGTGGCACCGAACAACATCCACGTGGTCTCCGACAAATCGACCGACGCGACCGTCCCGATAGCCCGGAACCTGGGGGTCAATGTCCTCGACCTGCAGATCAACCGCGGCAAGGCGGGAGCCCTCGCCGAGGGCATCCGGTACTTCGATCTCTGTGACCGCTTCGACGTCGTGCTGATCCTCGACGCCGACACGCGACCGACCAGGGACTATCTGACGACGGGGCTCCCGCTCTTCGCGGACCCGGGAGTCGTAGCGGTGGCGGGCCGGGCGAAATCGATCGTGGGAACGGGTAAGCGGCCGTTGCTCGGCCGGTTCCTGGTCGCCTACCGCGACAGGCTGTACCTGATCGTCCAGCTCCTGCTGAAATACGGCCAGGCGGCCAAAGCCGCGAACGTGGTGAACATCGTCCCGGGCTTCGCCAGCATGTACCGCACCTCCGTCCTCGAGCACATCGACGTGGCAGGGCGGGGGCTCGTGATCGAGGACTTCAACATGACGTTCGACGTCCACGCCCGGAAGCTCGGACGCATCGCCTTCCACCCCTCGGCCGCGGTCGCCTACACGGAGGATCCGGACAATCTCGGGGACTACATGCGCCAGATCCGGCGCTGGAATCTCGGTTTCTGGCAGACCGTCCGGCGGCACCGGTTCCGGTTCACCAAATTCTGGGTCAATCTGTGGATCCACATCGTCGAGATCGTCGTCAGCGGGATCCTGCTGCTGTCCGTACTGCCGCTCCTGGCCCTCTCCCTCATCGCCGACGCGATCCCGGGGTCGATGCAGCAGGCGCCACCGGTCCTGGAGTGGCTTACCGAGGCGGTTCCCCTGGGGGCCGTCCTCCTCGGTGTCCTGCTGCCGGACTTCCTGCTCTCGATCTTCGCCGCGATCCTCCTCAAACGGCCGGTGTACCTGCTCTTCGGGTTGCTGTTCCCGCTCGTGAGGATGCTCGACGCCGGCATCTGCCTGAGCCAGATCCCGAAAGCCCTGCTGCCGGACCGGACGAGCGGGGTCTGGACGAGCCCCCGACGGCGTGCGGAGGGCACGCACGCCTCTGCGCGCGCCATCCGCGGGCTCGACACCAACACCGTCGACGCAGCGTGAGGACTGCTCGCCGGTCCGCCGGTCCGGGTTGCCCGGTCGGTCGGGCCTAGGCGAGGGTGACGAGTTCCAGGTAATCGTCGTTCCACAGGTCCTCGACGCCGTCCGGCAGGAGGACGACCCGCTCGGGATCGAGTGCGTCGACAGCGCCCTCGTCGTGGCTGACCATGACCACGGCGCCGCTGTAGTTCTTGAGGGCACCGAGGATCTCGGCACGGCTGGCAGGGTCGAGGTTGTTCGTCGGTTCGTCCAGGAGGAGCACGTTCGCCGAGGACGCCACGATCGTCGCCAGGGCCAGGCGTGTCTTCTCGCCTCCGGAGAGCACACCGGCCGGCTTGTCGACGTCGTCGCCGGAGAAGAGGAAGGATCCCAGGATGCCGCGCACCTCGGCGTCCTGCATGTCCGGGGCCGAGGACTTCATGTTCTCGAGCACCGAGCGCTGCGTGTCGAGCGTCTCGTGCTCCTGCGCGTAGTAGCCCACCTTGAGGCCGTGGCCCGCGACGACCTTGCCCGTGTCCGGTGTGTCGACACCCGCGAGCATCCGCAGCAGGGTCGTCTTCCCCGCACCGTTGAGTCCGAGGATCACCACCTTGGACCCGCGGTCGATCGCCAGGTCCACATCGGTGAAGATCTCCAGCGATCCGTACGACTTGCTCAGTCCCTCCGCCGTCATGGGCGTCTTGCCGCACGGCGACGGATCGGGGAAGCGCAGTGCTGCGACGCGGTCCGAGGTCCGCACGGCGTCGAGATTGCCGAGGAGCCGTTCGGCGCGCTTGGCCATGTTCTGGGCGGCGACGGCCTTCGAGGCCTTCGCCCGCATCTTGTTGGCCTGGTCCATGAGGACGTGTGCCTTCTTCTCGGCGTTGGCGCGCTCGCGTTTCCGGGCGCGCTCATCGGTCTCCCGCTGGAGCTGGTAGCGCTTCCAGCCCATGTTGTAGATGTCGATGGTCGCCCGGTTGGCGTCGAGCTGGAACACCTTGTTGACGGTCGCCTCGAGCAGTTCGACGTCGTGGCTGATGACGATCAGGCCGCCCTGGTGGTTCTTCAGGAACTCCCGGAGCCAGGCGATGGAGTCGGCGTCGAGGTGGTTGGTGGGCTCGTCGAGGAGCATGGTCTCGGCGCCGGAGAAGAGGATGCGGGCGAGTTCGACGCGCCGGCGCTGGCCGCCCGACAGCGTCTTGAGGGGCTGGTTGAGGATGCGCTCGGGCAGTGACAGGTTCGACGAGATCGACGCCGCCTCGGCCTCCGCCGCGTAGCCGCCGCCCGCGAGGAAAGCGGACTCGATGCGGTCGTAGCGCGCCATCGCCTTGTTGCGCACGGAGGTCTTGTCGCTGGCCATGTCCTCCTGGGCCTGGCGTAGCTCGCTGACGACCTCGTCGAGATTTCGGGCCGAGAGGATGCGGTCGCGCGCGAGCTGCTCCATGTTCGGCGTCCTCGGGTCCTGCGGCAGGTAGCCGATCTCACCGGAACGCGTCACCGTACCGCCGGCGGGGAGGGCCTCGCCCGCCAGCACCTTCGTGAGCGTCGTCTTGCCGGCGCCGTTGCGCCCGACGAAGCCGATCTTGTCGCCCTTGTCCACGCGGAAGGACACCCCGTCCATGAGCAGGCGGGCACCCGCTCGCAGCTCCAGGTTCGATACGCTAATCACGGTGAGGCCTTTCACTGGTGCCGGAGACGGCGTTTGTTGTAGGAATCCCACAAAGGATCCCCTGATGACCGGCGCTAGTCTCGGTACAGAAGCAGTTACGGCTGGAGGAAGTCGACAAATCACCGGATCAGCCGGTGCGACTCCGGCCCGCTGAAGGAGCGTGCGCCATGCAGCCAGCCGAGAAGACCACCGCCGAGCCGGTCAGCAGCCGTCGATCGTCCGTACGACTGCCCGGACGACGGTGGGATGCCACCGATCTCTCGCTGGTCGCGGTCTTCGCCGCCCTCATTGCCGCCCTCGCAATCCTACCCGGTATCCCGGTGGGCCCGCTCGGCGTCCCCATCACGCTCCAGACCCTCGGGGTGATGCTCGCGGGGATCGTCCTCGGACCGGCACGTGGAACGGCCGCCGTCCTGCTCTACCTGGTGGCCGGACTGATCGGGCTGCCGGTCTTCAGCGGTTTCAGCGGAGGCTTCGGCGTCCTCGCCGGACCGTCCGCGGGATACCTCGTGGCCTTCCCCCTCGCCGCACTCGTCGCCGGGCTGCTCGCCGTCGTCGTCCTGCGCCGGCAGCGCTTCCGGGCACCCCTCCTCTTCCTCGCGTGCCTGGCCGCGAGCCTGGCGACCATCCACCCCCTCGGCATCGCGGGCCTCGTGATCAACGCGGGACTGCCCCTGCGGGATGCGATCATCGTGGACGCCGCCTACCTGCCGGGCGATGTGCTCAAAAACATCCTGGCCGCGGTCATCGCCGTGTCGGTGCACCGCGCCTTCCCCCGGCTCCTTGCCGGGCGCGCCTCCCGTGATTGAGTTCACCGGTGCACAGGTGCGCGTGGACGGCGGACGGACCATCCTCGAGGCGACCCTGACGCTCCACGAGCGTCGTATCTCGGTGATCGGCGCCAACGGGTCCGGCAAGTCGACCCTGCTGCGCCTCATCAACGGCCTGCTCGTCCCGTCGACCGGCTCCGTCACCGTCCTCGGCCGGGACACACGGACGGCGGGGCGGGCGGTCCGGCGCGCCGTCGGCTTCGTGTTCACCGATCCCCTCTCGCAGCTCGTCATGCCGACGGGCCGCGAGGACGTGGAGCTGTCCCTGCGCACCCGGAAGCTCGCGCCCGCCGAGCGTCGACGGCAGGCCGAGGACGTCCTGCGGCGCTTCGGCGTGGACCACCTCGCCGACCGCAGCATCTACGACCTCTCCGGCGGCGAACGGCAGATCCTGGCGCTCGCCGTCGTGCTGGCGGTGGAGCCGCGGATCCTCGTGGCCGACGAACCGACCACGCTCCTGGACCTGCGCAACGACGCCCGGGTCCGGACCGTCATCGCCGGCCTCGAGCAGCAGGTGGTCTTCACGACGCACAACCTCGACTTCGCCCTCGAGGCCGAGAGGACACTCGTCGTCGACGACGGGGCCGTCGTCTTCGACGGCGTGCCCGCCGACGCCGTGGCCCACTACCGCTCGCTCGCCGGGCGGCCGGTGCGCGGCGCATGAGGGGCTTCGGCAGCACGATGGGCCTCTACGAGCCCGGCCACGGATTCCTGTACCGCACGCCGCTCCCGGTCAAGGCCGCAGCGTCCCTCGCCTGCGCCGGCACCGTCCTCGCGTGGCGCTCGCCGTCCGTCACCGGCACAGCGCTGGTGCTGACCGTCGGCGCGCTGGTCGTCGGGGCGCGACTGTCCCCTGTGCGGATCCTCCGGATGCTCCTGCCGGCGGCACCCGTCCTCGGGGTCCTCGCGCTCTACCAGGTGTTCCTGCAGGGCTGGCCCGCCGCGTTCGCCGTGGTGGGCGGGATCGTCGCCTGCCTGCTCGCGGCGCGGGCCCTGACGCTCACGACGCCGACCCAGGACATCCTCGACGGCGTGGTCCGGCTGGCCCGCCCCTTCCGCCGGCTGGGCGCCCAGCCGGAGCGCTTCGCCCTCGCGCTGTCCCTCATGCTGCGCAGCATCCCCTACCTCGCCGGATTGTTCGTCGATGTCCGGGAGGCCGCGAAGGCGCGCGGGCTCGAACGCAGCCCACGGGTCGCGGTGACCCCCCTGGTGATCGGCGCCGTCGCCTACGCGCACAGGACCGGCGAGGCCCTTGCGGCGAGGGGGCTGGGGGACTACGACGACGAGGACCCCGACGGTGACGATCAGGTCGGTGACGATCAGGTCGGCGAAGAGCGGGACGGCGAAGAGCGGGACGGCGGCGAGCGGGACGGCGGCGATCGGGACGGCGGCGATCGGGACGGCGGCCTCGACCCGGCACCGGGAGCGTAGGACACACCGGACCGTGGGTACGGTGGCTGCGGCCGCGCCGGGAGGCCGGTCAGGACCTGATCCTGCGATGCACGACCTCGAGGACCAGGCTGGCCGCGACGGACGCGCCGACGGACACGAGCACCAGCTCCGGCGAGGGTACCTCGAGGTGGAGGAAGGCGCGGGGGGCGGGCAGCGACAGGATCAGGGGCAGGCCGGCGTAGGCTGCGACGACGATGCCCGCCGTGGTCCTGGTGAACGGCCGGGCGAGCACGACGAGCACCCAGAGGGCGCTGAGCGTCAGGGTGATGACCGCGACGGTCTGGATCTCCGCGGTGGAAGCACCGGCGTCACCGTGTGCATACACGACGGCGCCGATCACCGCGAGGGCCACCACGATGCCCGAGGGTACGCACCACCGGGCCACTCGCCGCAGGAATCCGGGGCGGTACAGCCGCGTGTTCGGCAGGAGTCCGAGCACCAGTGCAGGGAGGCCGATGGTCAGCCCGTCGACCACGGCCAGCTGCCGCGGCAGGAACGGGAACGGCCAGAGCACCACACCGAAGACCAGGGCGAGCAGCACCGCGTAGACGGTCTTCGACAGGAAGAGCTTCGCGAGCCGCTCGACATTCGCGATCACCTGCCGCCCCTCCCCCACGATGCCCGGAAGCCGAGCGAAGCCGCCGTCGAGCAGCACCAGGTTGGCGACGGCCCTCGCCGCCGGGGCACCGGACCCCATGGCGATGCCCAGGTCCGCGTGCTTGAGGGCCAGCGCGTCATTGATGCCGTCCCCGGTCATCGCCACGGTGTGCCCGAGTGACTGCAGCGCGAGCACCATGGCCTTCTTCTGGTCCGGCGAGACGCGGCCGAAGACGTTCTCCGTCCTGAGGACCTCGGCGAAGGCCTGCGGCTCGTCGGGGAGCGCCCGGGCGTCCACACCGTGCAGGTCACCGGGTAGATGCACCTCCCGGGCGACCGCCAGCACGGTGCCCGGATCATCGCCGGAGATGATGATCACGCGGACTCCCTGCTCACCGAAGTAGTGGATGGTGTCCGCTGCGTCGGCGCGGACGCGCTCACGCAGCACCGCCATCGCGACGGGTCGCAGGCCGTCGGGCAGGGCCGGCGCCGTCGCACCGCCGGTCGGGGGCAGCGGCCGCGGCGAGTGCGCGAGGATCAGGGTCCTGCTCCCGGCGGCGGCGATCTCCGAGGCCCGCGCCACGATGCTGCTCCCCGGACCGGCCGCGCCCAGCACGACATCCGCTCCGCCGAGGACCCAGGAGCCGCACAGGCTGCCCTCGCCGAACTGGGCGCCGCTCCACCGGTGGCGGCTGGAGAACGCGACCGTCGCCTCCGGCGGGGTGCCGGCGGTCCAGGCGCCGGGGACCCCGGATCCGATGGCCAGGGCCGTCGCGTTGGCCGCCGGGTCCGTCGCGAACCAGGCGAGGGCCTGCTCCCACCCGGCCCGCGCGCCGTCCACCGGTTCCAGCCGGTCCAGGGCGAACGAGCCCTCCGTCAGCGTCCCGGTCTTGTCGACGCACAGGACGTCCACGCGGGCCAGTCCCTCCACGGCCGCGAGTTCGTGGATCAGTACGCGCCGCCGGGCGAGTCTCCCCGCCCCGACGGCGAGGGCCACCGACGTCATGAACACCAGCCCGGCCGGCACCATCGCGTTGATGCTCGCCACAGCGGTGATGGTCGCGTCGCGCCACGCCCCGCTCGACAGCGCCGCGGACCATCCCCCCGCCGCCTGCATCTGGCCGTTGACGACGATCACCGAGAGCGGGACCAGGGCGAGGGAGATCCAGTGGATGACACGGCCGATCGACCGCCGCAGCTCGCTGCCGACGAGCGAGAACTGCCGGGCCTCCGCGGTGATCCTCGCAGCATAGGACTCGGCGCCGACGCCGATGACCCGTGCCAGCCCCGCACCGGCGACGATCGTGGAGCCGCTCATCAGTTCACGCCCGACCGTCGCGGCCACGGGCACGGCTTCGCCGGTGAGGAGCGATTCGTCCACCTCCAGTTCACGGCACTCGACGATCTCGGTGTCCGCGGGCACCTGCTCCCCGGGACGGAGCACGAGCAGGTCGTCGAGGACGACGGCGTCGACCGCGCACTCGGTCTCGACGCCGTCACGCCGCACGAACGCCCGCGGGGCGTTGAGCACGGCCAGGCGCACCAGGGCGCGCTTGGCTGTGAACTCCTGCACGACACCGATGAGCGTGTTCGCGACGACGAAGAACCCGAACAGGGCGTCCTGCCACGCTCCGAGCAGCAGCAGGGCGAGGAAACACCCCCCGACGACCGCGTTGAAGAGGGTGAGCACGTTGGCCTGCAGGATGCCGGCGAAGGAGCGCCCGGTGGATTCCGGGCTGGAATTGACGAGCCCCCGATCCGTGCGATCCAGCACCTCGGCCGTGCTCAACCCGGGCCATGCGCCCACGCTCGCGAGGCCACTGTCCCGGCCGGGCGCAGTCGCGGGCGCCCGGCCGGTCCGGTCAGCAGCCATCCACCCGAGGGCCGTCGTGCTTCATCCCGGCGAGCAACGCCATCACGGTGTGACCGGTTCCCAGCGGAACCGGCGGACCGCGAGTGCCCCGGCGGCGGCGGCCCACAGCGCCAGCACGAGGACATCCAGCCACGGCACCGGTGTGCCCGCAGGATCCCAGGCTGCAGCCAGCCCGTTCTGCAGGTGCTTGAGCGGGAACAGCGAACCGACGGTGCCCATCCATGCCGGTCCGTCGTTCAGGAACACGTCCGAGAAGAAGGAGAGGAGGAAGAGGACGGCCAGCCCCACGGTACCGACCGCCCGCGCGCTGGGCACCAGGGTGGTCATCAGGAACCCGCAGGCCGCCAGGCTCAGGGAGCCGACCAGGAGGACCACCAGGCCGAGCAGCAGCCCGGCCGGACCGATCCTCAGGCCGAACGCCACCGCTCCGAGCAGGAGGATCCCTGCGAGGATGACCAGCGTCAGCGCGAGTCCCGCGACGGTCCTCCCGGCGAGGTAGCCCAGGACCGGCAGCGGTGTCCCCCGCATGCGCTTGAGGAGACCGGTGTCGCGCGCCCGGGCGACTCCTTCGGCGAGATTCATGAAGAGGGCGACGCCCGCACCCCAGGTGACCATGCTGGCGCCGATCACCAGCGCCGCGGGCCGCCCGTCGGCCAGGGTGTCGCCCGGCTGGACGGTGACCAGGAGCGCGAACAGGCCGACCGGCATGACGACCGAGAAGAACACGTCGCCCGGCCGCCGGGCAGCGCCGCGGAGCGCCGCCACGGACTGGCCTGCGAGGAGTACGAGTGCGGAGGGCCGGCGGACAGTGACCGCGACCAGCCCCGGCGAGGTGACCCCGTCGGACGACGACCGTGACGGCGACGACGCCAGTGACGACGACAGTGATCCGGCGGGATCCGGTGGCGGCGAGGGACGGACCGGGCGCCGTCCTGTGGGGCCGACCCGGTGGGAGCGGTACCGTTCCCACCGGAAGGCACCGAGACTGACGAGCGTGCCCGCGACGAGCCACGCTCCGACGACCGCGAGCTCTGCCGGATTCCAGCCGTCTCCCGGGAGGTAGGGGTTGAACTGGTCCCGGAGGGAGTCGGCGTAGGGCTTGAGCGGGAACACGGATGCGACGGTATCGAGCCAGGCCGGCAGGCCGGCCCCTACGAAGAAGAGCCCCGAGATGAAGGAGAGCACCACGGCGGAACCGATCGACGCCGCCTCCGCGATGGAGGCGCTCCGGCTCAGCGATCCGATCGCGAGGCCGACGGCCGAGAACGCCGTCGTCCCGACGACCAGCGTGACAGCCGTGGCGAGGAGTGTCTCCGTCTGCAGACGCACCTCGTAGAACAGCACGCTGAGCAGCACGGTCACCACGAGGGAGCCGAGCGCGAACAGCAGGGCCGCGCCGATCTGCCCGAAGAAGTAGCCCCAGGCCGGGAGTGGCGTCCCGCGGAGGCGCTTCAGCACCCCGGTCTCCCTGGCCTCCGCGACCGAGATCGCCACCGGCGGCAGGGTGGCGAAGAAGGTGCCCATCGCGATCGCGATCGGTGCGGCGAACTGCATGACCCGCACGCCGTCCTGACCCACCGCGTCATTGCCTGTGAGCACGCCGAGCAGGAAGAGCCAGAGCAGCGGCATCGCGAAGGTAAAGATCAGCACCACCTGTGTCCGCCAGAGCGCCAGGACGGCGTGCACCAGTTGGTCGCGTGCCATCGAGGCGGCGCCCACCCCCACGGAGGCCACTCGCACGGCGCCGCCTGCGACCCCGCCCATCACGCCCTCCCCGGTGGTGCGGCGGCGTCCTCCCGCTCGGCCGCTGTCACCGAGCCCACGAGCGCCAGGTAGGCGTCCTCGAGCGAGGGACGGCGGACCTCGAGTGCCGGGAGCTCGATCCGGCGTTCGAGCGCCCAGCCCGAGAGGGCGTGCAGCACCGCTGCCGGCTGCATCGTGGACAGCGTCCACCCCGCTCCGTCGGGGACGGGCGTACCACCCAGCTCGGGCAGGCCCGTCACGGGGGTATCACGCGGCAGGCGGAAGGAGACGACGACGCTGCGCTGTCCGGCGGTCAGCTCCGCCGGTGTCCCCAGCGCCACGACCCGGCCCTCGACCATCACGGCCACCCGATCGGCGAGGTGCTCCGCCTCGTCGAGGTAGTGCGTCGTCAGGAGCACGGTCTTGCCCGTGTTCCGCAGGCCTTCCACCAGCTCCCACGCCTGGTGCCGCGCGGAGGGGTCGAACCCGGTCGTGGGTTCGTCGAGGAACAGCATGTCGGGATCGCCGACCAGGCCGAGTGCCAGATCGAGCCGGCGACGCTGGCCGCCCGAGAGCGTCTTGACCCGCGCCTTCCGCTTCTCGGAGAGACCCACCTGGTCGATGAGGGCGTCCGCCGCCAACCGGCGCGGGTAGAGACCGCGCTGCAGGTTCACCAGTTCCATCACGGTGAAGTCGTCCTCGAACCCCGCGTCCTGCAGCACGATCCCGATCCGCTCGAGGAATGCGCGGGCGTGCGTCGCCGGATCGAAGCCGAGCACGGACACCGTGCCGGAATCGGCGCGCCGGTGTCCCTCCAGGATCTCGACGGTCGTCGTCTTCCCGGCGCCGTTCGGCCCGAGGAGGGCGAACACCTCCCCGGCTTCCATGGTGAAGGACACGCCGTCGACCACGACGAGGTCGCCGTAGGACTTCCGGAGATCCCGGACCTCTACCGCCGCCATCCTGTGTCCCCCTGGTCGGTTGTCTGCGACCAAGGGTAGGGGCCCCGGTGCACACCGATCAGGGCCGAAGGACCTCCGGGTGTACGACGGAGGGGTGGTTCCAGCCGCTGCTGGAACCACCCCTCCGTCGTACTGTCGATCCGCTCAGATGTTGAAGCCGAGCGCGCGCATCTGGTCGCGACCGTCCTCGGTGATCTTCTCGGGACCCCACGGCGGCATCCATACCCAGTTCAGGCGCCACTCGTCCACGACGCCGTCGAGCGCCTGACCGACCTGCTCCTCGAGCACATCGGTCAGCGGGCAGGCCGCGGTGGTGAGGGTCATGTCGATCAGGAGGGCGCCGTCCTCCGCGTACTTCAGGCCGTACAGGAGACCGAGGTCGACGATGTTCACGCCGAGCTCCGGGTCGATCACGTCCCGCAGCGCTTCCTCGATGTCATCCAGCGCCGTCTGCGCCTGCTGCACATCACTCATCGAACTCTTCCTCTCAGGCTGGTGTCATGCGGTCGGCGCGCAGGACGCGCCGGATGGTGCGGTGGTGCTACGCCTCGACCGGGGTCTGGGCAGTGAACCGATCGTAGCCCTCTTCCTCGAGGCGGTCCGCGAGTTCCGGTCCGCCCTGCTCGGCGATCCGGCCGGCGACGAAGACGTGCACGAAGTCCGGCTTGATGTAGCGGAGGATCCGCGTGTAGTGGGTGATGAGCAGCGTGCCCATCTCACCCTTGGCGTGCTCGCGGTTTACACCTTCGGAGACCACCTTGAGGGCGTCGACGTCGAGGCCGGAATCGGTCTCGTCGAGGATCGCGAACTTCGGGCGGAAGAGCTCGAGCTGGAGGATCTCCACGCGCTTCTTCTCGCCGCCCGAGAAGCCCTCGTTGACGTTGCGCTGGGCGAAGTCCGCGTCGATGCGCAGCTGGGCCATGGCGGCCTTGACGTCCTTGGTCCAGTGGCGCAGGCTCGGCGCTTCGCCGTCCAGGGCCGTCTTGGCCGTCCGCAGGAAGTTCGTCATCGTGACGCCGGGCACCTCGACCGGGTACTGCATCGCGAGGAAGAGCCCGGCGCGGGCCCGCTCGTCGACGCTCATCGACAGGACGTCCTCGCCGTCGAGCGTGATCGTACCGCTGTCGACCTTGTAGCGCGGGTGCCCGGCGATGGTGGACGCGAGGGTCGACTTGCCGGACCCGTTGGGGCCCATGATGGCGTGGGTCTCGCCGGTGTTGATCGTCAGCGTGACGCCGTTGAGGATCGGGATGTTGCCCTGCTCGGTGTCGATGCTGACGTGCAGGTCCTTGATTTCAAGTGTGGACATCGTGTTCTTTCTCCTTCGCCTGGCTGTCCAGGAGGTGTGCAGGAAGTAGGTGGGGGTGCGGCGACCGCTAGCCGAACTGCGGTGCGGCTGCTCCGTTGGTGACCGTCGTGACGTCGACGTAGACGTTGCCGTCGTGGATCTCCAGTGCGAAGACCGGCACCGGTTCGTAGGCGGGGAGCTGCAGCGGGGCGCCGCTGCGCAGGTCGAACTGCGATCCGTGCCCCCAGCACTCGATGGCGCACCCCTCGACCTCGCCCTCGGACAGCGAGATGTCCGCGTGCGAGCAGGTGTCGCCCAGCGCGTGGATCTCACCGTCGGAGTCGCGGACGATGACGACGGGGTAGTCGTCGATCAGGACGCGCAGCGCCTGCTTGACCTGGATGTCGTCGACGCTGCAGATCAGCTCCCCGCGGGGTGCCTCGGCCATCAGAGATTGCCCGCCGCGAGTTCGCGCTCGACCGACTCCGAGAGCCGCTCCTCGAGCGCGGGGACCTTGATCTGCTGGATGACCTCGGTGAGGAAGCCGCGCACCACGAGGCGTCGGGCCGTGACCTCGGGGATGCCACGCGCCATCAGGTAGAAGAGGTGCTCGTCGTCGAACCGGCCGGTGGCACTGGCGTGGCCGGCACCCTCGATGAGACCCGTCTCGATCTCGAGGTTGGGGACCGAGTCCGAGCGCGCGCCGTCCGTGAGGATCAGGTTGCGGTTGGTCTCGTAGGTGTCCGTGCCCTCGGCCGCCTTGCGGATGAGGACGTCCCCCACCCAGACGGTGTGCGCGTCCTGGCCCTGCAGCGCGCCCTTGTAGGTGACGCGGGACTTGCAGTTGGGGACGGCGTGGTCCACCAGGAGCCGCTGCTCGAGGTGCTGGCCGGCGTCGGCGAAGTACAGGCCGTACATCTCGACCTCGGCGCCGGGCGCGGTGAAGATCGACGACGGCGTGAGGCGCACGAGGTCGCCGCCGAGGCTGACGACCACGTGCTTGTACCGGGCGTCGCGTCCCACCTTCGCCTGCTGCGAGGACACGTGCACGGCGTCGTCGTCCCATTCCTGGACGCTGACGACGGTCAGCTCCGCGCCGTCGCCCACCATGATCTCGACGTTCTGGGCGAGCGTGACGGACCCGGAGTGGTCCAGGACCACGACGGCCTTCGAGAAGGCCTCGGCGCGGATGAGGATGTGCTGCGCGGCGGCGGCGGGCGAGGTCCCCGTGACGCGGACCATCACCTCGCCGTCGGCCACCGTCTCCCGCGGGATGGTGATGACCGTGGCCTCGCTGAAGGCGTTCCAGGCGGCGGCCGAGACGCGGTCCTCCGGCGTCGCGGCCGAGCCGAGCCGGGCGTCGCTGCGATCCACGGTCTCGACGGTGACGTTGCCGGCACCCGTGACCGCGAGCGCGGGCGCCGCACCCGTCAGCTCGTCGGTGTGCAGGCCGCGCAGGCGCTTGAGCGGCGTGAACCGCCAGTCCTCCTCGAAGCCGGTCAGCGTCGGGAAGTCCGCGAGGTCGAAGGACCGGCGGCGCTCACCGCGGGAGGCCTCGGGGATCACGGGCGCGTTGCCATGGCTGTGCTTCTTCAGTCCGTGCTGCTCGGTGCCGTCGTCCCCGCCGGGCAGGCTCTCGCCCTCCTCGGTGAAGCCGTCGATCGCGGACCCGGAGCCCGTGGGCGCGCCGAGGCGCGCCGTCCCGTCGAGGTCACCGGGACCGGTCTCCTCGCCCTCGGGCGGGTACTCGGTGTGGTCCATCTGGGTGGTCTCAGTCATTGCTAGCCCACGGCCCCTTCCATCTGCAGTTCGATCAGCCGGTTCAGCTCGAGCGCGTACTCCATCGGCAGTTCCCGGGCGATCGGCTCGATGAAGCCGCGCACGATCATCGCCATGGCCTCGTCCTCGGGGAGCCCGCGGGACATGAGGTAGAACAGTTGCTCCTCGCTGACGCGCGACACGGTGGCCTCGTGGCCCATGGTGACGTCGTCCTCGCGGATGTCCACGTACGGGTAGGTGTCCGAGCGCGAGATGGTGTCCACCAGCAGCGCGTCACAGCGGACGGTGTTGGCCGAGTGCCTGGCCCCCTCCCGTACCTGGACGAGCCCCCGGTAGGCGGCACGTCCGCCGCCGCGCGCCACGGACTTCGAGATGATCGAGGACTTGGTGTTGGGCGCGATGTGGACCATCTTCGATCCCGTGTCCTGGTGCTGCCCTTCACCGGCGAAGGCGATCGAGAGCGTCTCGCCCTTGGCGTGCTCACCGACGAGGTACACGGCGGGGTACTTCATGGTGACCTTGGAACCGATGTTGCCGTCGATCCACTCCATGGTGGCGCCCTCGTGGGCGATGGCGCGCTTGGTCACCAGGTTGTACACGTTGTTCGACCAGTTCTGGATGGTGGTGTAGCGGACGCGGGCGCCCTTCTTCACCACGATCTCGACGACGGCCGAGTGCAGGGAGTCGGAGGTGTAGATCGGGGCGGTGCAGCCCTCGATGTAGTGCACGTAGGAGTCCTCGTCCGCGATGATCAGCGTCCGCTCGAACTGGCCCATGTTCTCCGTGTTGATGCGGAAGTAGGCCTGCAGGGGGATCTCGACGTGGACGCCCTTGGGCACGTAGACGAACGAGCCGCCCGACCAGACGGCGGTGTTCAGCGACGCGAACTTGTTGTCGCCCACGGGGATGATCGAGCCGAAGTACTCCTTGAAGATCTCCGGGTGCTCGCGCAGCGCGGTATCGGTGTCCAGGAACAGGACGCCCTGGCGTTCGAGGTCCTCGCGGAGCTGGTGGTAGACCACCTCGGACTCGTACTGGGCCGCGACGCCGGAGACCAGGCGCGCACGCTCGGCTTCGGGGATGCCGAGCTTCTCATACGTGTTCCGGATGTCCTCGGGGAGGTCCTCCCACGTGTTCGCCTGCTTCTCGGTAGAGCGCACGAAGTACTTGATGTTGTCGAAGTCGATGCCGGAGAGGTCTGCGCCCCAGGCGGGCATGGGCTTGCGGTCGAAGTACTTGAGGCCCTTCAGGCGGAGATCGAGCATCCACTGGGGCTCGTTCTTCTTGGCGGAGATGTCGCGGACGACGTCCTCGCTGACGCCGCGGCGCGCGTTGTCGCTCGCCTCGTTCTTGTCCGCCCAGCCGTACTGGTAGGTCCCGATGCCCTCGAGCTCGGGGTTCTTCTCGAGGATGTCGCTGATCACCGACTCCGGCACTGCCGATGCAGCTGGCTTGCGGTCTACTTGATCCGTCATCACGGCCTTCCTTGCTGATGGATGGATAACGTTGCTGGATTGCTGGGTGGAGCGGTGTCCGGGACCGCCTGCGCGGGTCCGGGTGCGTCCGGGTCGACCGGCGCGGCCGGGGCCGCCGTCGTCCGTCCCAGGGGAATGTGGGTGGTGCAGACGTGCCCGCCGCCGGCAAGGGTGGAGAGCCGCCGGACGTCGACGCCGAGCAGGCGGGCGAAGACGCCGGTCTCCTGGTCGCAGAATGCGGGGAACGCCGACGCCAGTCCCTGGATGGGGCAGTGACCCTGGCACAGCTGCACGCTGAGCATCACCGGGCGGGTCGCCGGCACCGTCCGGGGTCCGCCTCCCTGAGGGAGGCCCACCGTCTTGGTGGATCCGACGAAGCCGTCCGTGGTGAGGGCACCCGCGAGGGCGTGCGCCCGGTCGGCGAGGTCGGGGCCCGCGGCCTCGACGATCGGCCGGTACCGCTCCTCCATGCCGGAGAACCGCGTCCGGGCGAATTCCTCGATGGCTTCCGGGCCCGCCGCCTCGCCGAGCCGGGCGAGCGCTGCGACCGCGATGTCGAGGTAGTCGTTGCCCATCTTGGACTGGCCGCGCCGGCTGAGCACGTAGCGCCGGGCCGGGCGGCCCGCGCCGGTGGCCGATCCGCGCACCCGCTTGACCTCGATGAGGCCGTCGGAGGAGAGCGCGTCCAGGTGGCGCCGCATGGCGGCGGGCGTGAACCCGAGGCGGTCGCCGAGCTCGGCGGCGCTGACGGGGCCGCGTTCGAGGACCGCCGACAGGACCCGGTCCCGGGTCCGCTCGTCGGAGTCCGGCGACACGATCTGGGCCGTGCGACCCGGCGTCCGGACGTCAGGGGAGATGGCCGCCGGGACGGCGCGGGGTGATGCGGTCACGATCCATTCCCTCCGTCGGCGACAAAATACACAACATAAGCATGACCTAATGTATTCCGCCCCACCACTTAGGCGAGGCTACCCATCGGCCCCGGCGTCCCGCCTACTACCTGCCGTAGAATAATCGGGTGCCGACATCTTCCCCCGCCCTCGAGATCGATGGTCTCGTCAAGGACTTCGGCCCGGTGGGCGCCCTCGACGGCCGGATGGTCCGCGTGCTCGACGGCGTCAGCCTGCGGGCAGAGCACGGCGCCGTCACCGTCCTGCTGGGAGCCAACGGCGCCGGCAAGACGACGACCCTCGAATGCGCGCAGGGGCTGCAGCGTGCCAACGGTGGCCATGTGCGGCTGCTCGGCGAGGATCCGTACCGGGCCACGCCGCAGTTGCGGGCGCGCGTCGGGGTGATGCTGCAGGACGGCGGGCTCCCGCCGTCGGTGCGTCCGCTCGCCCTCCTGCGCCACGTCGCGTCCATGTACGCGGATCCCCTGCCGGTCGACGCCCTGGCGGAGCACCTGGGCCTCGACGGGTTCGGCGCCGTCTCCATCCGGCGGCTCTCCGGCGGGCAGAAGCAGCGCCTCGCCCTCGCCTGCGCCCTGGTGGGACGCCCCGAGGTGGTCTTCCTGGACGAGCCGAGTGCCGGCCTCGACCCGCAGTCCCGCACCATCGTGTTCGACCTCATCCGGGAGCTCCGCGCCGACGGCCTGGCCGTCATCCTCACCACCCACCTGCTCGATGACGCGCAGAGGCTCGCCGACTACGTCTACATCATCGAGGGCGGCCGCACCGTCGCCGAGGGCACCGTCGCCGAGCTCACGGCGGACACCGAGTCCGACGGCACGCGCGAGCTGCGCTTCGAGACCGTACCGGGCCTGTCGTTCCCGCCCGGCCTCCTCCCCCATCTGCTCCAGCGCGAGACGGAGCCGGGGCAGTACGTCCTCCGGGGACCGCTCACGGCCGACGACGTCGCCCAGCTGGCGCGGTGGTGGGACGCCTGCGGTGTGATGCCCACATCCATCTCCATGGCACCGCGCTCGCTCGAGGACGTCTTCCTCGACATCTCCGGACGGAGCATCCGATGACCCTCGACGCACCGGTCCCCGCCGGCACCCCGGCCCGGGCCGTCGCCCCGATCGGCGGGACCGCGGCCTCGCTGCCCCGGCGGGTGCTGCGCCACGGCGCCTACGAGGCCCTCGCCATGCTCCGCAACGGGGAGCAGCTCGTCCTTGCGATCGTGCTGCCGCTCCTGGCGCTCACGGCCCTGGTCATCACCCCGCTGCTGGATGCCTACGGACCGGACCGGATCGACATCGCCGCTCCCGGCGTCCTCGCCCTCTGCACCATGTCCACGGCCTTCACGGGCCAGGGCATCGCGACGGGGTTCGATCGCCGCTACGGCGTGCTGCGCTTCCTGTCGACGACGCCGCTCGGCCGGTCGGGGCTGATCCTCGGCAAGGCCGTCGCGGTCGCCGTCGTGCTCGCCGTCCAGCTCGTGGTGATCGGCGGTGCCGCCGCCCTCATGGGCTGGTCGCCGGCGCCGGCGGGGATCCTGCCCGCGGCACTGCTGCTGCTTCTCGGCTCGGCGGCCTTCACCGCGCTCGGGCTCCTCGTGGCCGGCACCCTCCGGCCCGAGGCGACGCTCGCGGTCACCAACCTCGTCTGGATCCTGCTCGCGGCCGCGGGCGGCGTGATCATCCCGGCAGCGAGCCTCCCCGCTGCCGCCGAACCGTTCATCTCCGTCCTGCCCTCCGCCGCCCTGGGAGACGGCCTCAGGACCGCCCTGGTGAACGGCGTCCTCGATCCCTTCGCGTGCCTCGTGCTCCTCGCCTGGGCCGCCCTCGCTAGCCTGGCGGCCATCCGCTGGTTCAAATGGAGCTGACAGCATGACTCTTCCCGCGCTCTCCCGCCTCACGGACGCCCTTCCCCGCACCACCACCCCGCTCGTGCGGCGGCTGGCCGTCGCCTCCCTCGTCTCGCAGATCGCCATCGTGGTGACCGGTGGCGCCGTGCGCCTCACCGCCTCGGGGCTCGGCTGCCCGGAGTGGCCGCGCTGCACGGCGGACTCGATCGTCACCACGCCGGAGATGGGCTTCCACGGGGTGATCGAGTTCGGCAACCGGCTCCTGACCTTCGTCCTCGTCCTCATCGCCGTGGCCATGATCGCCTCCGTCCTGGGCATGCGGCGGGAGCGCAAGGACCTGTTCCGCCTGTCGATCGGCCTGTTCCTGGGCATCCCGGCGCAGGCGGTCATCGGTGGCATCACCGTGTGGACGGGACTGAACCCCTGGGTCGTGGGGCTGCACTTCGTCGTCTCCATGATCCTCGTGGCCGTCGCGACAGTGCTCGTCAACCGGGCCCGGCTCGACACGGAGCAGTACCGGGCCGGGCGCGCGCCTGCCGCACCGCCGCTGCTGCGCCAGCTCCTGCTGACCTCGACCGTCCTCACGTCGATCACGATCCTGCTCGGCGTCGTCGTGACGGGGTCCGGCCCGCACGCCGGCGACCACGGGGCCGCCCGCAACGGGCTGGACTCCGACCTCGTGACACGCCTGCACGCCCTCCCGGTGTACCTGCTGGTCGCCACGGTGGCCCTCGCCGTCGTCGTCGCCTACCGGTCCGGCGTCCACGCGAAGCTGCGCAGGGCGCTGGTCCTGCTCGCCGCGATCGTGCTGGTCCAGGGCGCCATCGGATACGTGCAGCACTTCCTCCACCTGCCCATCGCGCTCGTGGCGCTGCACATGCTCGGCGCGTCGCTGCTCATGGCCGCGGCCGTCCACGCCCAGTACACCGGGACCACGCGGAAGACCCTCCCGGGGACGCCGGCCGGGACCAGGGTTCCGCAGGCCGTCTCCTAGGGTCGGCGCAGTACCCTCCCCACCCCACCGGCCACGTCACCGGTCAGTCGTCGTCGAACTCCGCCTCGAGGACGTCGAGGAGCCGCCCGAGTTCGCGCAGCTCGGAGCCCGGGCTGGGCAGCAGGGGCGGGCGGGGATCCCCGGCGGCGATGCCGCAGGCCCGGGCCAGGAGGTGGAGGCCGCTGATCCTGCGCAGCCCGGCCACGTGGTCCACGAGGGGCGCGAGCACATGGCGGACCCGCTCGGTCTCCGCCCGGTCCCCGGCGACGACGGCCGCACGGAGCCGGGAGTAGTAGTCCGGCAGGAGTGCCGCCGGCCCGCTGTGCCAGGCGTCGGCCGCGACCTCGCCGGTCATCATCAGGAGGTCGCCGCTCACGCCATGGCTGAACGGCGCGGAGACGAGCCGGGCCAGTTCGGCGTACCGGGCGTTGAAGCTCGGGGCATCCGCGGCGGTGTCCTTGAACGCGACGACATCCGGCAGGGCAGACAGTTCGGCCACCACCTGCAGCGAGTAGTCGAACTGCGTGGTGCCCGGATTGTTGTAGAGGCAGATCGGCAGGTCCGTCGCCTCGTCCACCGCGCGGACCTGCGCCAGGACCTCGTCGTCGGTGAGGGGGACGTAGGACACCGGGGACAGCACCAGGCCGGCCGCTCCCGCCGCTTGCGCGTCCGTCGCGGCGTCGAGCACCTCGCGTGTGCCGACCGAGCTGATGCCCACGGCCACGGGCAGCCGACCGTCGACGGCCTCGATGGCGGTGCGCGCCACCCGGGCCCGCTCGCCGCGGTCGAGGTAGGCGAAGCTCCCGGAGGAGCCGAGGACCGTCAGTGCATCGACGCCGGAGGAGGCGAGTCCGTCCGCGAGTCCGCGGAGGTCCGCGAAGGACACGGAGCCGTCCGGGAGGAACGGGGTGAGGGGGTAGGCGATCAGGCCGGTGAAGTCCATGGGTGCAAGCCTAGGGCCAGCGCCCCCTGATCAGGCCGGGACTCCAAAATGAAGCCGGCATGTCCGGATCAGGACAGGACTGCCGTCCCGACGAAGGGATCGATGGCCAGGGCGAGGAAGAGGACCGTCAGGTAGCTGATCGAGCCGTGGAAGACCTTCATCGCGGCCTTCGGGTGCAGCTCTCCGCGGTGGGCGAGTGAGTGCAACCGGTGGGACTCGCGGATGAACCAGGCGCCGCCGGCGATCGCGGCGACCGTGTAGACCCAGCCCGCGCCGGCCGGGATCAGGAGGAGCGAGCAGGCCACCATGGCCCACGCGTACAGGACCACCTGGACGGAGACCGCGCGGGCACCGGCGATCGCGCCGAGCATCGGCACGTTGGCGGCGTTGTAGTCGTCGCTGTACTTCATGGACAGTGGCCAGTAGTGCGGGGGCGTCCAGAGGAAGATGATGAGGAACAGCACGACGGCGGGCCACTCGATCGCGTTGGTGACCGCGGCCCAGGCGATCAGGACGGGCATGCAGCCGGCAGCGCCGCCCCAGACGATGTTCTGCGACGTGCGTCGCTTGAGGACGAGCGTGTAGACGACCACGTAGAGGAAGATCGCCGCGACGCCCAGCATCCCGGCGAGCGGGTTCGCTCCGAACCAGAGCACGGCGATCGCGACGACGCCGAGGATCCAGGAGAAGACGAGCGCCTCCCGTGGCGTCACCTCGCCGGTGACGAGCGGCCGGTTCTCCGTGCGGTGCATCAGCTTGTCGATGTCACGGTCGATGTAGCAGTTGAACGCGCCGGCGCTCCCCGCCGCGAGGGCGCCGCCGACCATGGTGGCCAGGATCAGGCCGACCGGAGGGAATCCCCCCTGCGCGAAGATCATGGTGGGGAGGGTGGTCACCAGGAGAAGCTCGATCACGCGAGGCTTGGTCAGCGCGAGGTAGGCCTTCGCTTTGCGACCGAAACCCTGACGGGCCTGCGGGGGACGTGCCGGAGCAGGAGCCTGCTGGGTCTTCACAAGGCAACACTTTCGTTTCTTCCGGAGTAAAAGACAAGCTCCATCATACCCTTTTACGTTCTGTAGAAATCGGTGGGAGGATCCTGCGCCTCCGCCTCCCCTCGCGGCCACGGACTGTGACGGACGACATTGTTCGACTCCCACGTCCCTCGGCAGGCCGGACGGGATAGTGTGGGATGGAAAGCCCGCTGCGGAAGTATGCCCGGAATAAGTGGTCCCGGCTCAGTGCTGTTCCCGGTCGGAGCTGAAATTCGCAGGATTCATTGGTGAACGGCCAGCCCGACGGCGTGCCTGGAGGCACTCTCCCGTCGATGGCCGTTCCGGACAGAGAGGGCCCGGAAACGTGCCACAGACGCATGAGCAGGAACTGACCTGGACCGACCTCGACCGGAAGGCGGTCGACACGGTCCGCATCCTCGCGGCGGACGCCGTCGAGAAGGTGGGCAACGGGCACCCGGGGACGGCCATGAGCCTCGCTCCGGCAGCCTACCTCCTGTTCCAGAAGCTCATGCGGCACGATCCGTCGGATCCCGAGTGGACGGGACGCGACCGCTTCGTCCTCTCCCCCGGCCACACCTCGCTCACCCTCTACATCCAGCTCTTCCTGTCGGGCTACGGGCTCGGGCTCGATGACCTGAAGGCCCTGCGCACCTGGGGCTCCCTCACCCCCGGCCACCCCGAGTACCGCCACACCAAGGGCGTGGAGATCACCACGGGCCCCCTCGGCCAGGGCCTCGCGACCTCGGTCGGCTTCGCCTACGGCCAGCGCCGCCAGCGCGGCATGTTCGACGCCGACGCCCCCGCGGGCACCAGCCCCTTCGACCACACCATCTGGGTCATCGCCTCCGACGGCGACCTGCAGGAGGGCGTGACCTCCGAGGCGTCCTCGCTCGCCGGCCACCAGCAGCTCGGCAACCTCGTGGTGCTCTACGACGAGAACCACATCTCCATCGAGGACGACACCGACATCGCGTTCACCGAGGACGTCCTCAAGCGCTACGAGGCCTACGGCTGGCACACGCAGCGCGTCGACTGGACGAAGACCGGCGAGTACGTCGAGGACGTCGCGGAGCTGTACTCCGCCCTCGTCGCGGCCAGGAACGAGACCTCCAGGCCCAGCATCGTGTCGCTGCGGACCATCATCGGGTACCCGGCGCCGAACAAGCAGAACACCGGCAAGATCCACGGCTCGGCCCTCGGCGCGGACGAGGTCGCCGCCCTGAAGGAAGCCCTCGGCTTCGACCCCGCCAACCACTTCGACGTCGACCCCGAGGTCCTCGAGCACGCACGCGGGGTCGTCCGGCGCGGCTCCGAGGCGCACAGCGAATGGCAGGAGGGCTTCGACGCCTGGAAGGCCGCGCACGCCGACGAGGCCGCCCTGCTCGAGCGCATCCAGACCCGCACCCTGCCCGAGGGCTGGGAGGAGAGCCTGCCGACGTTCGAGGCGGGCAAGGACATGTCCACGCGCGCCGCGTCCGGCAAGGTCCTCACCGCGATCGGCCCCGCACTCCCCGAGCTGTGGGGCGGCAGCGCCGACCTCGCGGAGTCGAACAACACGACGATCGAGGGGTCGCCGTCGTTCATCCCCGAGAGCCGCCAGACCAAGTCCTGGTCCGGCAACCAGTACGGTCGTGTGCTGCACTTCGGCATCCGCGAGCACGCTGCCGCCGCGATCGTCAACGGCATCGTGATGCACAGCAGCACGCGTGCCTTCTCCGGCACCTTCCTCATCTTCAGCGACTACCAGCGGCCCGCCGTGCGCCTCGGCGCCCTCATGGGCGTCCCGGCCATCTACGTCTGGACCCACGACTCCATCGGACTGGGCGAGGACGGCCCCACGCACCAGCCCGTCGAGCAGCTCTCCTCGCTGCGCACCATCCCCGGGCTCGACGTCGTCCGACCGGGTGACGCGAACGAGGTCGCCGTCGCCTGGCGCACCATCCTGGAGAACACCGAGAACCCGGCCGGCCTCGTCCTGACGCGCCAGAACATCCCCACCTACGAGCGGGGCGAGGGTGCCGCCGAGGGCGGGACGTTCGGCTCGGCCGAGGGCGTCGCGAAGGGCGGCTACGTGCTCGCCGAGGCGACGGACGGCTCCCCCGACGTCATCCTCGTCGGCACCGGCTCCGAGGTGCAGCTCGCCGTGGAGGCCCGCACGGCCCTCGAGGCGCAGGGCATCTCGGCCCGCGTCGTGTCGATGCCGTGCCTCGAATGGTTCAACGCCCAGGACGCCGGCTACCGCGAGAGCGTCCTCCCCCGCACGGTCCGGGCCCGCGTGTCCGTCGAGGCGGGCGTCGCGCAGAGCTGGCACGGGATAGTCGGCGACGCCGGACGCATCGTGTCCCTCGAGCACTTCGGCGCGTCCGCCGACTACAAGACCCTGTACCGCGAGTTCGGCATCACGGCGGAGGCCGTCGTCGCCGCCGCGAAGGACTCCCTCGAGGCGGTGGCCGCCGATCCCCTGGCCCCCAACGGCTCCCCGGCCCTGCCGTCGGGCCACCGCGCAACGGAGACCGGCGACCAGCAGTAACTCCCCCGTTCCACCCGTCCAGCACACATCTTCCGCGGCAGCGGACAAGGAGCACACATCATGACAACCCCCACAGCCGATCTCTCGGCCGCCGGCGTATCCATCTGGCTCGACGATCTCTCCCGGGAGCGCATCAACTCGGGCGCCTTCAAGCACCTCATCGAGGACCTCGACGTCGTCGGCGTCACCACCAACCCGAGCATCTTCGCGGCGGCCCTGAAGAAGGGCGAGTCCTACGCCTCCCAGGTGGGCGCCCTCGCGGAAGCCGGCGCGGACGTCGACCAGGCCGTCTTCGACATCACCACCCACGACGTGGCCCAGGCCTGCGACATCTTCGCGGCGGAGGCCAAGCGCACCAACGGCGCCGACGGTCGCGTCTCCATCGAGGTCGACCCGCGGCTCTCCCGCGACACCGCGGGGACCGTGGCCGAGGCCAAGCGACTGCACGCCAAGGTGCAGCGCACCAACGTCCTCATCAAGATCCCCGCGACCGTGGAGGGCCTGGAAGCGATCACCGCGACCCTGGCCGCCGGCATCAGCGTCAACGTCACCCTGATCTTCTCCCTCGAGCGCTACCGCGCCGTCATCAACGCCTTCATGCTGGGCCTCGAGCAGGCCCGCGAGAACGGCCACGACCTCTCGAAGATCACCTCTGTCGCGTCCTTCTTCGTCTCGCGGGTGGACGCCGAGGTCGATGCACGCCTCGATGCGATCGGCACGGACGAGGCGAAGGCGCTCAAGGGCAAGGCGGGCCTCGCGAACGCCCGCCTCGCCTACCAGATCTTCGAGGAGCAATTCTCCTCGGAGCGCTGGCAGGTCCTGAAGGCCGCCGGCGGCAACGCGCAGCGCCCCCTCTGGGCGTCGACGGGCGTCAAGGACCCGAACCTCCCGGACACGCTCTACGTCACGGGCCTCGTCGCGCCGAACGTCGTCAACACGATGCCCGAGAAGACGCTCGAGGCCATGGCGGACCACGGCGTCGTCGAGGGCGACACCGTCAGCGGCAGCTACGACGATTCCAACGAGACCCTGAACCGGCTCGACGCGATCGGTATCTCCTACGACGAGGTCGTCGAGCAGCTCGAGACCGAAGGCCTCGACAAGTTCGTCACCAGCTGGACCGAGCTCCTCGAGACCGTCCAGGCCGCCCTCGACGCAGCGGAGGGCTGATCCCGATGGGCTCATTCGCACTCACCGCCACCGGTGCCGCCCTCGCGGCGGTCGAATCCGCCGTGCCGGCGCTCGTGAAGGACCGCTTCGCCTCCCGCCTGATGGCGAAGGACGCGACACTCTGGGGCAGGGAGGCCGAGCCGGAGGCCTCGGTCCGCCTGGGGTGGATCGACCTGTTCAACGGCTCGCGCGCGCTCCTGCCGGAGATCGCGGCACTCCGCGCCGACCTCGCAGCCGAGGGCGTCGACCGGATCGTCCTCTGCGGCATGGGCGGCTCCTCGCTCGCGCCGGAGGTCATCACCAGGGAGGCCGGCGTCCCGCTCGTGGTCCTGGACGCCACCGACCCCGACCAGGTGCGCGCAGCCCTCGTGGAGGACCTGCAGCGCACCGCGATCGTCGTGTCCTCGAAGTCGGGGTCCACGGTCGAGACCGATTCGCAGCGCCGGCTGTTCGAGCAGGCGTTCACGGACGCCGGCATCGACGCGGCCTCGCGCATCATCATCGTCACCGACCCCGGGTCCCCCCTGGACGAGGCGTCGCGGAAGGCCGGCTATCGGAAGGTCTTCAACGCCGACCCCGGCGTCGGCGGCCGCTACTCGGCACTCACCGCATTCGGGCTGGTGCCGTCCGGCCTCGCCGGCGCGGACATCGAGACGCTGCTGACGGACGCGGAGGACAGCGCGGAGTTCCTGGGTGACGACGTCGACGACAACGTGGGCCTTCAGCTCGGCGCCGTCCTGGGCGGGACCCTCCCGCTGCGGGACAAGATCGTCTTCGCGGATGCAGGTTCGGGCCTGCCCGGATTCGCCGACTGGGCCGAGCAGCTCATCGCCGAATCGACCGGCAAGCTCGGCACCGGCCTGCTCCCCGTCGTCGCCTCCGGCGACGCGCCGGAACTGGCGGACGTGGCGGACGACGTCCTGCCCGTGTTCCTCGCCCCGATCGACGAGGCGCCCGAGGACGAGCCCACCGGGGGCACGCACGTCACCGTCAGCGGCACCCTCGGCAGCCAGATGTTCGTCTGGGAGTACGCGGTCGTCGTCGCGGGCCGCCTGCTCGGCATCAACCCGTTCGACCAGCCCGATGTCGAGGCAGCCAAGAAGGCGGCCCGCGGCCTGCTCGACGCGCAGCCGGAGGCGGCCCCCGCCGCCTTCGTCGACGGAGTGGTCGAGGTCCGCGGCGACGCCGACCTCCTCGGCCCCTCCAAGACGGTCTCCGAAGCGCTCCAGGCGCTCCTCGCCACCCTCCCGGTGAACGGCTACCTCTCCGTCCAGGCCTACCTGGACCGCCACAGCCAGGCGGACCTCGAGGCCGTCCGCGCCCCGCTCGCAGCAGCCACCGGCCGTCCGGTCACCTTCGGCTGGGGTCCGCGCTTCCTGCACTCGACCGGCCAGTACCACAAGGGCGGCTCCCCCATCGGCGTCTACCTGCAGCTGACCGGGGCGGCCGCCGCCGACCTGACGATCCCCGGGCGCCCCTTCACCTTCGGGGAGCTCATCACCGCGCAGGCAGCCGGTGACGCCCAGGTGCTCGCCGATCACGGCCGTCCTGTCCTCCGCCTGCACCTGACGGACCGCGCGGCGGGCGTCGCACAGCTGCGGGACGTCATCTCCACCCTCACCGGACCCGGCCAGGGTCACCACGAGAACGGCTGAGCATGCCTGACAGCACCACGGCGAAAGCCTCCAACCCCCTGCGGGATCCGCGCGACCGCCGGCTGAGCCGGATCGCCGGGCCCTCCTCCCTGATCCTGTTCGGGGTGACGGGGGACCTCGCCCGCAAGAAGCTCATGCCTGCGGTCTACGACCTCGCGAACCGGGGGCTCCTGCCGCCGAGCTTCGGCCTGGTGGGCTTCGGCCGCCGCGAATGGTCGAACGAGGAATTCGTGGAGCAGGTCCGCGAGTCCGTGACGCAGTACGCCCGGACGCCGTTCAACGAGACGGTCTGGAAGCAGCTCTCGGCGGGCATCCGCTTCGTGCAGGGCAACTTCGACGACGACGAGGCGTTCAAGAACCTCCGGGAGACCATCGAGGAGCTGGAACAGAGCCGGGGGACGCGCGGCAACCACGCCTTCTACCTGTCCATCCCCCCGAACGCGTTCGAGACGGTGTGCCAGAAGCTCTCGGAGCACGGCCTGGCCCAGCCCGACGACGGACAGTGGCGCCGCGTGGTCATCGAGAAGCCCTTCGGGCACGACCTCGAGTCCGCCCGGGAACTGAACAGCATCGTCGAGGAGGTGTTCCCCCCGGACTCCGTGTTCAGGATCGACCACTACCTCGGCAAGGAGACGGTGCAGAACATCCTGGCGCTGCGCTTCGCCAACCAGCTGTTCGAGCCGCTCTGGAACGCGAACTATGTCGACCACGTCCAGATCACCATGGCCGAGGACATCGGGATCGGCAGCCGCGCGGGGTACTACGACGGCGTCGGGGCCGCCCGCGACGTCATCCAGAACCACCTGCTCCAGCTCCTCGCGCTCACGGCGATGGAGGAGCCGATCTCCTTCGACGCCGACCACCTGCGTGCCGAGAAGGAGAAGGTGCTCGCCGCCGTCGTCCTGCCCTCGGACCTCTCGGGCCGGTCGGCCCGCGGCCAGTACGAGGCCGGCTGGCAGGGCGGAGAACGCGTCAACGGGTTCCTCGAGGAGGACGGCATCCCCGCCGACTCGGCCACCGAGAGCTTCGCCGCGCTGCGCCTGGACATCCATACGCGCCGCTGGGCCGGGGTGCCGTTCTACCTCCGTGCCGGCAAGCGCCTCGGCCGCAGGGTCACGGAGATCGCCGTGGTGTTCAAGCGTGCGCCGAACCTGCTGTTCCAGGACCACCACGATGAGGACTTCGGGCAGAACGCCGTCGTCATCCGTGTGCAGCCGGACGAGGGCGTGACCATCCGCTTCGGCTCGAAGGTCCCGGGGACGCAGACCGAAGTCCGTGACGTGACCATGGACTTCGGCTACGGGCACTCCTTCACGGAGTCCAGCCCCGAGGCGTACGAGCGGCTCATCCTCGATGTCCTGCTCGGCGAACCGCCGCTCTTCCCGCGCCAGCAGGAAGTGGAGCTGTCCTGGAAGATCCTCGACCCGTTCGAGAAGCACTGGGCGTCGCTCGACGCCCAGCCGGAAGCCTACGTGCCGGGCAGCTGGGGGCCCGCATCCGCCGACGAGCTGCTCGCAGCCGATGGACGAACCTGGAGAAGGCCATGATCGTGGAACTGCCCGACACCACCACCTCGAAGGTGTCGAAGGAACTGATGGCCCTGCGGGACAGCGGCGGCGTCGTCGCCCTCGGGCGCGTGCTGACGCTGGTCGTGATCACCCGCTCCGGCTACGAGGAGGAGGCGATCGACGCCGCGAACCAGGCGAGCCGGGAGCACCCGTGCCGCATCATCGTCCTGGCCGGGGAATCCCCGGACGAGCCGACGCGGCTCGACGCCCAGATCCGGGTGGGCGGCGACGCCGGGGCGTCGGAGGTCGTCGTCCTGCGCGGCTACGGGGAACTCTCGGAGGAGAACGAGTCCCTCGTGTCGGCACTCCTGCTGCCGGACGCGCCGATCGTCGCGTGGTGGCCCCACGGGGTGCCGGACGCCGCGTCGCGGACCTCGATCGGCAGCATCGCCCACCGCCGGATCACGGATTCGGCCAACGAGAAGGACCCGACGGCGGCGCTGTTCAACATCAGCAGCACCTACGCGGCGGGTGACACCGACCTCGCCTGGACGCGCCTGACCAACTGGCGGATCCAGCTCGCGGCGGTCCTCGACCAGCTGCAGGGCGACCAGCCCGTCACCGCGGTCACCGTCGAGGGAGCGTGCGACTCCCCCAGCACCGTGCTGCTGGCGGCCTGGCTCACGAAGGCCCTCGACGCCCCCGTCACGATCGTCGCCGGCCCCACCGGGACCGGACTCCAGCGCGTGCGCCTGACACGGAGCGGCGGCGACATCGAGCTGCACCGCCCCGACGACGACGTCGCCGAGCTGTACCAGCCGCATCAGCCCGTCCAGCGCATCTCCCTGCCGCGCCGCGGACTGCGGGACTGCCTCGCCGAGGAGCTGCGGCGCCTCGACCCCGACGAGGTGTTCGGCGAAGTCATCACCGAGGGCCTTGCCCGAACCAACCTGAGGAGTGTGCGAACGAGTGAGCGCTGAACCGAAAGTCAGCATCCATCCGACCCAGGGCTCCCTCGCGGCGGCCGTCGCCGCCCGGCTGATCACCCGCCTCGTGGACGTACAGAGTGAGCGGGGCACCGCGACCGTGGTGCTCACGGGCGGCTCGATCGGCACCGCTGCCCTCGAGGCCGTGGCGGAATCCCCCGCGCACACGGCGGTGGACTGGGCCAACGTGCACTTCTGGTGGGGTGATGAGCGCTTCCTGCGGGCCGAGGACCCCGAGCGCAACGCCGTCCAGGCCCGCGCGGCCCTGCTGGACCGCATCGCCGTGGATCCCGTGAAGATCCACGAGTTCGGCACGAAGGACGAGTTCCACGACGAGGATGCCGCCGCCGTCGACTATGCGGAGCAGCTCGCGGCCGCGGCGCAGGCGGAACTGGCCGCGGACGAGGGCATCGTGCAGCCCGATCCCCGCCTGCCCCGCTTCGACGTCCTCCTGCTGGGTGTCGGCCCGGACGCGCACGTCGCGTCCCTCTTCCCGGAGATGGCCGGGATCCGCACGCGGGGCGAGACGACGGTCGGCGTCGCCGATGCGCCGAAGCCACCGCCGCAGCGCGTCTCGCTGACCCTCGAGGCGATCAACACGGCGCAGGAGGTGTGGCTCTCGGTCAGCGGCAGCGACAAGGCCGGCGCGGTGGGCCTGGCACTGGCCGGAGCCGGACACGTCCAGGTTCCCGCCGCCGGGGCCCGGGGCCTGAAGAAGACCCTGTGGCTGATCGACCAGGACGCGGCACAGAAGCTGCCCGGCCGCCTCATCGACCACGACGACGACGGGACGTCCGACTGACGGGTTCCCGGGACGACGACGAAGCCCCCGCTTCCAGCTGGAAGCGGGGGCTTCGTCGTCGGACGAGGAGTGTGGCGGGGCGGTCTAGGACTCGCCCGCGAACCGCTGGATGAGGCCGAGGGCGACGATGATGACGCCCCATGCCAGCCCGAGCGCCACGGTGAAGCGGTTGAGGTTCCGCTCGGCCACTCCGGAGGATCCCATGCTCGAGGTCATGCCACCGCCGAACATGTCCGACATGCCACCGCCGCGTCCCTTGTGGAGCAGGATCAGCAGGGTCAGCAGGAGGCTGGTGATCCCGAGCAGGACGAGCAGGATGATACGAAGGATTTCCACGGGGCCCTTTCAAGGCTCGGTAGCCGCTCGGTGGAGCGGCCGGCGCACGGAACTTAGTCTGTCACCAGATGCTGTTCGAACCTGACAATACTAGCAAACTCGGATACATCGAGGCTCGCGCCGCCCACCAGGACGCCGTCCACGTCGCGTTCCCTCAGGATGCTCGCCGCGTTGGCCGCCTTCACCGATCCTCCGTACAGGAGGCGGGTCCTCGCGGCGGTGTCGGTGTCGAACAGCGAACCGAGTTCGGCGCGGAGGGCGGCGCACATCTCCTGCGCATCCTCGGGTCCGGCGACCTCTCCCGTGCCGATCGCCCAGACGGGCTCGTACGCGACGACGAGGGACGCCGCCTGCTCGGTCGACAGCCCCGCCACACCCCGGCGGAGCTGCTCGAGGGTGTGCTCCACGTGCGTCCCGGCCTGGCGGATCTCGAGCCCCTCGCCGACGCACAGGACGGGGACCAGTCCGTGGCGGTAGGCCGCCTGCACCTTGCGGTTCAGCAGCTCGTCCGACTCGGAGTGGATGGTGCGGCGCTCCGAGTGGCCGACGAGCACATAGGTGCAGTCGAGCTTGCCCAGGAACTGCCCCGAGATGTCGCCGGTGTACGCGCCGGAATCCTCCGGGGAGAGATCCTGTCCGCCGTACACGACCTCGAGGGTGTCACCCTTGACGAGGGTCTGCACACCGCGCAGGTCGGTGAACGGCGGGAAGACGGACACCTCGACGCGCGAGAAGTCGTGGCCCGCGTCCTTCAGGGTCCAGGCCAGCTTCTGCAGGAAGGTGATGCCCTGCATGTGGTCCAGGTTCATCTTCCAGTTGCCCGCGATGAGCGGCCGGCGGTCGAAGGCGCCGTTGGTCGAGGTGGTCATCGTCGTACTCCATCTGTTCGTTCCATGGCGGCGGGATCCGCGCGGCCGGGGCCGGGCGGATCCCGCCATTCCTGTGCACCCGGGGCCGGGCGGCTGGTCCTGCGTTGGCGGCCTGACCCGGATCGTCCCGCTAGTCGCGGGCGAGGGCGGTCAGGCCGGGGAGCTCCTTGCCCTCGAGGTACTCGAGGCTGGCACCGCCCCCCGTGGAGATGTGCCCGAACTGCTCGTCGGTGAAGCCGAGGCCGCGCACGGCCGCGGCGGAGTCACCGCCGCCGACCACGGTCAGGGCGCCATTCGCCTGGGCGTCGACGAGGGCCTGCGCCACGGCGCGTGTCCCGTCCGCGAAGGCGTCGAACTCGAAGACGCCCATGGGCCCGTTCCAGAACACCGTCTTCGCTTCGGCGATGTTCGCGCCGAAGTCCTGGCCGGTCGCAGGGCCGATGTCGAGCCCGATCCCCGCAGCGCCGAAGGCCCCCGCCTCGATGGCGTCCGCGGCGGCCACGCCGGACCCTGCGTCGGCCGCGAACTTCTCGGCCACGACGATGTCGGTGGGCAGCACGAACTGTGTGCCGTCCCGCGACGCGCGCTCGAGGTAGCCCCGCACGGTCTCGATCCGGTCCTCCTCCAGGAGGCTCGCACCGACCTTGTGGCCCTGGGCGGCGAGGAACGTGAACACCATGCCGCCGCCGACGAGGATGCGGTCGGCGGTGCCGATCAGGTTCTCGATCACGGCGAGCTTGTCGGACACCTTGGACCCGCCGAGCACCACCACGAAGGGCCGCTGCGGGTCCTTCGTCAGCTTCTCAAGGACCACTAGCTCGGCCTTCACAAGGTCGCCCTGATAGGCGGGGAGCAGGGCAGCGACGTCGAACACGCTCGCGTGCCTGCGGTGCACGGCACCGAACGCGTCGTCCACATACGCCCCGTCGGGGCCCGCCAGATCGGCGAGCTCACGGGCGAATGCGGCACGCTCGGCGTCGTCCTTGCTGGTCTCACGGGCATCGAAGCGCACGTTCTCCAGCAGGAGCACCTCACCGTCGGAGAGGGCCGCGGCCGCGCTGCGGGCGCCCTCCCCCGTGGTGTCGGGCGCCAGGATGACGGGGAAGTCCGCCAGGTCCCGGAGGACGTCGGCCGCCGGCTTGAGCGAGTACTTCTGCTCGGGCGCGCCCTTCGGCCGTCCGAGGTGGGCCATGACGATGACGGCGGCCCCCGCCTCGCTCAGCTTGCGCAGAACGGGCAGGGACGCGCGCACGCGGCCGTCGTCGGTGACCGACAGGTCCGGGACCTCGCCCTCCAGGGGGACGTTGAGGTCGGAGCGGACGAGGACACGACGTCCCCGGACCCCTTCGGCGAGGAGGTCGTCGAGCGATGCGTAAGCCACGGGCGGGACCGCCTAGGAGAGCTTGGCAGCGACGATTTCGGTCAGGTCGACCAGGCGGTTCGAGTAACCCCACTCGTTGTCGTACCAGCCGACGACCTTCACCTGGTTGCCGAGGACCTTGGTCAGGCCGGAGTCGAAGATGCAGGACGCCGGGTCCGTCACGATGTCCGAGGACACGATGGGGTCCTCCGTGTAGGAGAGGTAGCCCTTGAGCGAGCCGTCGGCCGCGGCAGCCTTGTAGGCGGCGTTGACTTCCTCGGCCGTGACCTCGCGCCCCACGGTGACCGTGAGGTCGGTCGCGGAGCCGGTGGGCACGGGGACGCGGATGGCGTAGCCGTCGAGCTTGCCCTTCAGCTCGGGGAGGACGAGGCCGATGGCCTTGGCGGCACCCGTGGAGGTGGGGACCATGTTGATCGCGGCGGCACGCGCGCGGCGCAGGTCCTTGTGGGGGCCGTCCTGCAGGTTCTGGTCGGCGGTGTACGCGTGGATGGTCGTCATGAGGCCGCGCTCGATCCCGAAGGAGTCGTTCAGGACCTTGGCGAGGGGGCCCAGGCAGTTCGTGGTGCACGAGGCGTTCGAGATGATGTGGTGGTTCTCGGGGTCGTAGTCGCCGTCGTTGACGCCGAGCACCACGGTGAGGTCCTCGTCGGAGGCGGGAGCGGAGATGAGGACCTTCCTGGCCCCGGCGTCGATGTGCTTCTGCGCGTCGGCGGCCTTCGTGAAGAACCCCGTGGACTCGATGACGATGTCGACGCCGAGGTCCTTCCAGGGCAGGTTCGCGGGATCGCGCTCGGCCAGGACCTTCACGCGCTTGCCGCCGACGACGAGGTCACCGCCGTCGACCTCGACGGAGGCCTTCAGCCGGCCGGTGACGGAGTCGTACTTCAGCAGGTGCGCGAGGGCCTCAGGGCTGGTGAGGTCGTTGACCGCGACGATCTCGAGGTCGGCTCCCTGCTCGAGGACCGCACGGAAGTAGTTGCGGCCGATGCGGCCGAAGCCATTGATTCCAACGCGAGTAGTCACTGGTTTCCATCTCCTTCATAGGTGGTGCCGCCTTGCTGACCCCTCTCGGGCGATGCCGGCGACGAATAGATCTGTACCGGGCACACCTTCGTGCCGAAAATCTCGGGTCCTGCTGGTCCTGCAGAGGCGGCGTACGCCGGAGCGGTACCGGGATGCGAGTCCCTGCACCGCTCCAACCTTACTCAGCGCGGCCCCCGCCACGCACTCGTGACGCCGGCCGTCCGACCGGAGGGGCGCGAGGCCCATCCGACGGGTAGGGCGGTCAGGCCCCGGGGGTGATGAGGGTTGATGCCCCCGTGCGTGCCGCCTGGAAACGCGCCTGCACGTCGGCCCAGTTCACCAGGTTCCACCAGGCCTTCACGTACTCGGGCTTGACGTTGACGTAGTCGAGGTAGAAGGCGTGCTCCCACATGTCGAGCATCAGCAGGGGGATGGTGCCCACGGGGACGTTGCCCTGCTGGTCGTAGAGCTGCTCGATGACGATGTTCCTGCCCAGCGGCTCGTAGGCGAGGACGGCCCACCCGGAGCCCTGCAGCGACGTGGCCGCGGCGGTGAAGTGCGCACGGAACGCGTCGAAGGACCCGAACGCGTCGTCCAGGGCAGCAGCGAGCTCGCCCTCGGGCTTGTCGCCTCCCTCGGGGGACATGTTCTTCCAGAAGATGCTGTGGTTGATCACACCGCCGACGTGGAAGGCCAGGTCCTTGGAGAGCTTCGGGATGGTCCCGAACTCGCCTTTTGCGCGGGCCTCGGCGAGCTGCGCGAGGGCGTCATTGGCGCCCTTGACGTAGGTGGCCTGGTGCTTGGAGTGGTGCAGTTCCATGATCCGGCCCGAGATGTGCGGTTCCAGGGCGGCGTAGTCGTAGTCAAGATCCGGCAGTACGTATTCGCTCACGTAGTCCTCCATGTAGTGATCTCGGCACCCGCGCGGTCGGCGGACCCGCAGGGAGTCCGGACGGCAGGTGTCCCGCTCGATCAGAAGCGGGTTTGCTGTTCCATCCTATGCACTCAACTCACTCGTCGAGCATGTCCGCGGTCACATTCGCATCGGTGCCCGGGATCCCGATGTCCGAGGCCCTCTTGTCCGCCATCGCGAGCAGGCGGCGGATCCGGCCGGCGATCGCGTCCTTGGTCATCGGGGGGTCCGCGAGCCGGCCGAGTTCGTCGAGGCTCGCCTGCTTGTGGGCCACCCGCAACTCGCCCGCGTAGCGCAGGTGGTCGGGGACGCCCTCCCCGAGGATCTCCAGGGCGCGCTCCACGCGGGCCCCGGCGGCGACGGCGGCCTGGGCCGAGCGGCGCAGGTTGGCGTCGTCGAAGTTGGCAAGGCGGTTGGCGGTGGCGCGGACCTCCTTGCGCATGCGCCGCTCCTCCCACACCATGAGGGCATCGTGGGCGCCCATGCGGGTCAGGAGGGCGGCGATGGTGTCGCCGTCGCGGATGACCACGCGGTCGACGCCACGCACCTCGCGGGCCTTCGCCGCGATGTCGAGCCGGCGGGCCGCTCCCACGAGGGCGAGGGCCGATTCCGGTCCCGGGCACGTGACCTCCAGCGACGAGGACCGTCCCGGCTCGGTCAGGGACCCGCGGGCCAGGAACGCACCGCGCCAGACCGCCTCGGCGTCCGCCGTCGAACCGTTGACGACGGCGGACGGGAGGCCGCGGACGGGCCGGCCCCGGCTGTCGAGCAGCCCGGTCTGGCGGGCGAGGGACTCGCCGTCGCGGACCACCCGCACCACGTAGCGGTTGCCACGCTTGAGGCCGCCACCGGTCACGACGATGATCTCGCTGTTGTGGCCGTACACCTCGGCGATGGCGGCGCGCAGCCGGCGGGCCGTGGACGCGAGGTCCACCTCGGCCTCGATGACGATCCTGCCGGAGATGATATGGAGTCCCCCGGCGAATCTCAGCAGCGCGGACACCTCGGCCTTGCGCACCGAGGACTTCTTGACGTCGAGGTGCGACAGCTCCTCTTTGACGTCGGCGGTCAGGGCCACAGATACACTCCTAGATCTCCCCGAACATGTCGTTGTAGGACGTCGCCAGCCGCAGCGGATCATGCACGGGTTTGCCGGTCGAAACTCCCACTCTACCGAAGACGGCGCGCCCGCCCATCCCGGCGACGGCTCTCTCGAACTCCCTCCGGTCCGCCACCACCGAGGGGTCCACGAGAACGACGTCGACCGTCAGCTCCGGCGCGTACCGCGAGATCACGGTGAGGTGGTCGATGGCGCTCATGCCCAGGGTCTCCCGGGTGTCGTTGCTCAGGTTCATGGTGAGGCACCGCCGGGCGGAGGTGCGGCACAGTGCGTCCCGCAGTTCCGGCAGGAGCAGGTGCGGCAGGACCGAGGTGTACCAGGAGCCGGGCCCGAGGACGATCCAGTCGGCCAGCTCGACCGCCTCCAGGGCGTCCTGGCACGCCGGGGCGTCGTCGGGGACCAGCCGTACGTTGCTCACGTTGCCGGTGTCCGCGGCGACCGCGAGCTTCGCCTGCCCGGACACCGTCGTGACGCGCAGCGACCCGCCGACCTCGCTCAGCACGTCGCCCTCGATGGTCAGGGGCACGCTCGCCATGGGCAGGACGCGGCCGCGCGCACCGAGCAGCGCGCCCGCCCACTGCAGGCCGGCGACGGGGTCGCCGAGCAGCTCCCACAGCGTGACGATCAGGAGGTTCCCCATGGCGTGGTCGTTGAGCGATCCCTCCGTACCGTTCCTGGAGGAGAAGCGGTGCTGCATGACGTCACGCCAGGTGCGTCCCCAGTCGGTGTCGTCGCACAGGGCCGCCAGCGCCATCCGCAGGTCGCCCGGGGGCAGCACCCCGAGTTCGCGCCGCAGCCGCCCGGAGGATCCGCCGTCGTCGGCCACCGTCACGATCGCGGTCAGGTCCTGCGTCAGCAGCCGCAGCGCCGACAGGGACGCCGAGAGCCCGTGGCCGCCCCCGAGGGCGACGACCGAGGGACCCGCGCCCTGGCCCTCACCCGAGCGGCGCGCGGCCGGCGGGACGAGCGGCAGCGGTCCGGAGATCACCGCCACTACTCACGCCCGAGGTCGCGGTGGTGGGCCGAGACCTGCACGCCGGGCAGTTGCGCGAGCCGCTGGGCCATCTCCTCCGTCACGGCCACCGAGCGGTGCTTCCCGCCGGTGCAGCCGACGGCGATGGTCGCGTAGTGCTTGTTCTCACGGCGGTACCCGTCCAGGACGGGGACCAGGGCGTTCACGTACCGGTCGATGAAGTCCCCCGCGCCCTGCGCGCCGAGCACGTACTCGCGCACCGGTGCGTCGAGGCCCGTCTGGGGGCGCAATGCCGGCACCCAGTGCGGATTCGGGATGAAGCGCACGTCGGCCACGTAGTTGGCGTCCACGGGGAGCCCGTACTTGAAGCCGAAGCTCATGACGTTGAGGCGCAGCACGATGGGACCGGCATCGGAGAACAGCTCCGTCACGGTGGTGGCGAGGGCATGCACGTTCAGCTTGGTCGTGTCGACCACGACGTCGGACGAGTGCTTGAGCTCCTTCAGGACCTCGCGCTCGGCGGCGATGCCGTCCAGGATCCTGCCGTCGCCCTGCAGGGGGTGCGGTCTGCGGCCCTGCTCGAAGCGCCGCACCAGGACGTCGTCGTCGGCGTCCAGGAACAGGACGCGGTGGTGGACGCCCGCGGCCCGGAGTGCGTCCAGCGACGCCTTGATGTCGCTGAAGAGCTCCTTGCCGCGCACGTCGACGACGACCGCCAGCTTCGGGATCGACTGCGGTGTGCGCGCCACGAGCTCCGTCAGGGTGGTGAGCATCTGGGGCGGGAGGTTCTCGACGACGTACCAGCCGTGGTCCTCGAGCGCGTTGGCGGCCGTGCTCCGGCCGGCGCCCGACATACCGGTCACCACCAGCAGTTCGGACTCGGTGGGTTTGACCGGCGTCAGGCTCATGGCCTCAGTCATCGTGATGGATCCGTTCCGGCTCGACGGGGCTCCCGGTGGTCCGGCGTTCCCTGGTGTGTGCATTCACGTGTGTGCATTCCCGGCGGCACGACTGGCCGCCGTGCCTTCAGCCTAGCTAATCCTCGACGATCTCGCCCGTGGCCATGTTCACGGCCGGGGCGGCTGCCTCGTCCGTCGTGAGCGACGTGCGGATCGTCCGGGCGAGGGCGGGGCCGACGCCCGGGACCCCGACGAGCTCGTCGACCGTGGCGGCACGGATCTTCTTGACCGACCCGAAGTGCTTGAGCAGGGCCTTGCGCTTGGCTGGTCCCAGCCCGGCGACCTCGTCGAGCGCCGACGCCGTCATGGACTTCCCGCGCTTCTGGCGGTGGAACGTGATGGCGAAGCGGTGCGCCTCGTCGCGGATGCGCTGCAGCAGGAACAGCCCCTCCGACGCCCGCGGCAGGACGACCGGGAACTCGCTGTCCGGGACCCAGACCTCCTCCAGCCGCTTCGCGAGACCGACCACGAAGACGTCGTCGATCCCGAGGTCCTGCAGCGCACGGCCGGCGGCCGCCACCTGGGGCGGGCCGCCGTCGACGACGACGAGGTTCGGCGGGTAGGCGAACCGGTTGCGCGTGATCGCCGTCGTCGTGTCCCGGATGGGCTCGCCCCGGTCGTCGACGTCGGGGTGCTCGAGGACGGACGCGGCGTCGTCGACCGGGTCGACGTCCGGGTCGGGGGCGGCGGCGTCACGCGGCGCCCCGGCCTTCCCGACGAGGTAGTTGCGGAAGCGGCGGTAGATGACGTCGTACATGGACGCGGTGTCGTCCCGTGCGGCGTCGCCCGTGATGGAGAACTTGCGGTACTCGGACTTCCGCGGGAGGCCGTCCTCGACGACCACCATGGACGCGACCACGTTGGTGCCCTGCACGTGCGAGATGTCGAAGCACTCGATGCGCATCAGCGGCTGGGGCAGGTCGAGCGCCTCCTGCAGCTCCTGCAGTGCGGCGGACCGCGTGGTGATGTCGCCGGCCCGGCGGCTCTTGTGCAGGCGCAGGGCGTCCGCGGCATTCTGCTCGACGGTGCCCATGAGGGTGGCCTTGTCCCCGCGCTGCGGCACCCTCACCTCGACCCGGGAGCCGCGCAGGCCCCGCAGCCACTCGGTCATCTGGTCCTCGTTGCTGGGCAGGACCGGCACGAGGACCTCGCGCGGGATCTGTTCGTTGCTGCCGCTGCCCTCGCCGTACACCTGCTGCAGCAGGTGCTCCACGAGGTCCGAGGTGTCCATGTCCTCGACCTTCTCCACGACCCAGCCGCGCTGGCCCCTGATGCGGCCGCCACGGACGTGGAAGACCTGGGCCGCGGCCTCCAGGTCGTCCTCCTTGAGGGCGAAGATGTCGGCGTCGGTGTCCTCGCTGAGGACGACGGTGTTGCGTTCGAAGACCCGGCGGAGGGCGGCGATGTCGTCACGGAGGCGGGCCGCGGACTCGTAGTCCAGTTCGGCGACCGCCTCGCCCATCTTCCGCTCCAGGCCGGCGATGAACTTCTTCGCCTCCCCGGACATGAAGTCGCAGAACTCGCCGGCGAGGGCCTTGTGGTCCTCCGGGCTGATGCGCCCCACACACGGCGCCGAGCACTTGTCGATGTACCCGAGGAGGCAGGGGCGGCCGGAGCGTTCCGCGCGCTTGAACACCCCGGTGCTGCAGGTACGGACCGGGAAGACGCGGAGCATCGTGTCCACGGTCTCGCGGATGGCCTTCGCGGGGTAGAACGGCCCGAAGTAGCGCGTGTCCTTCTTCTTGTCACCGCGCATGACCTGCACGCGCGGGTACTTCTCCCCCATGGTCACGGCCAGGTAGGGGTAGGACTTGTCGTCGCGGAACATCACGTTGAACTGCGGATTGAACTCCTTGATCCACGTGTACTCGAGCTGCAGCGCCTCGAGCTCGCTCCCGACGACGGTCCACTCGACGCTCGCCGCGGTGAACACCATGCGGCGCGTCTTGGCCAGCAGACCCTGGGGGCTGGCGAAATAGGAATTCAGGCGCGAGCGGAGGTTCTTGGCCTTGCCCACATAGATGACCCGGCCATGCTCGTCGCGGAAGCGGTAGACGCCCGGGTCGACGGGGATCTCGCCTGTCTTCGGCCGGTAGGTTACTGGGTTCGCCACGTCCTTCATCCTAGGGCCGGGCGGTGACACCACCCCACCCGGAGCCCGGCGTTCCGCTCACCGCTGACGGGCCGCACGACCGATCGGCGGACGCGCTACTCCGCGGGGGGACTCTGGTTGTAGGAGCCCACGCGCTCCTGGCCCGTCAGTGCGGCGATGCCGTCCATGATGGCGTCGGTCGCGCTCCGGCGCGCGGGCAGCGGGTGTCCCGGTCCGGTCTTCGCGAAGACGAGCGGCTCCCCGATGCGCAGGGTGAAGTGCTGGGGTCGGAGGCCCTTCCCGCCTGCCGGCTGCAGCGCGTCGGTGCCGATCAGGCCGACGGGCAGCACGGGCGCCCCGGTGGTCAGCGCGAGCCAGCCGACGCCGGTCCTCCCCCGGTACAGCCGCCCGTCACGCGAGCGGGTCCCCTCCGGGTAGATGCCGACGCCGTCGCCCTGCTCGAGGAGGTCCAGCAGCGTCCTGAGCGCCTGCACGCTCGCGGCCTGCTGGCCGCGTTCGACGGGGATGGACCCCACACCTTCGAAGAACCCTTTCATGAGGGCTCCCTTCACCCCTGTCCCGGTGAAGTACTCGGCCTTCGCGAAGAACGCCACCGGTCGGGGCATGAGGGCCTGCACCAGGACGCTGTCGAGGAAGGACAGGTGGTTCGGGGCGACGATGAACGGGCCGTCCTCCGGCACGTTGCGGAGCCCTTCGACGGTGGGCCGACACAGGCCGGCGATCAGGCCGCGCGTGGCGCTGCGGGTCAGGTCATAGATGCCCACGGAGCACCTCCAGCAGCGCGTCGGCGGACCCGACGACGGCGGCCGCCCCGGCGGATTCCAGCTCGCCGGGCGCGGCGAAGCCCCAGGCGACGCCGATGCAGGCCAGTCCGTTCGCCGTGGCGCCCTCGACGTCATGGCGGCGGTCGCCCACCATCACGGCACGACCCGGGGTGGCGGCGTCGAACCCGTGGTGCTCGAGGGCGGCCCGGATGATGGGGGTCTTGCCTCCGGACGTCGCTGCCTCGTCCCGCGGTGAGCCGTGGACGGAGGAGAAGAGGTGCCGGAGTCCCTGGACGGCGAGGAGTTCCTCGGCCAGCCACTCGGGCTTCTGGGTGGCGACCGCGACGGTCGCACCGCCGTCGAGCAGTGCTTCCACGCACCGATCGATCCCCGGGTAGGGGCGGCTGCGGGACATGCCGGTGGCCACGTAGCCGGCGCGGTAGGTCGCGACGACGTCGGGGACCCGCGAGGCGGGCACGCCGGCGGTCGCGGTCAGCGAGTGGACCAGGGACGGCCCGATCATCGCCTGGAGCGCGTCATCCGGCGGGACGGGGAATCCGTGGTGCTGCAGGGCGGAACTGATGCCTCCGGTGATCGCTCCTGCCGGGTCGACGAGGGTTCCGTCGAGGTCGAAGAGGATCAGCGAACGCATATCTGCCACCGGGCAAGCTTGCCATAGCACCGGAGGGCAGGGGTCATCCCTGCTTTCCCTGGTCGTCCGGCGCCGGACCGATAGCAGTGCCGCTACCCGGCGGCCTTGGCGAAGAGTTCCTTCAGGAACGTGCCCGTGTAACTGCGCTCGTTCTTCGAGACCTGCTCCGGCGTCCCGGTCGCGATGATCTGCCCGCCGCCGGAACCGCCGTCGGGCCCGAGGTCGATCACCCAGTCCGCGCTCTTGATGACGTCGAGGTTGTGCTCGATCGTGATGACGGTGTTGCCCTTGTCCACGAGGCCCTGCAGCACCAGCAGGAGCTTGCGGATATCCTCGAAGTGCAGGCCGGTGGTCGGCTCGTCGAGGACGTAGATGCTGCGTCCGTTGGAGCGCTTCTGCAGCTCGCTCGCGAGTTTCACGCGCTGCGCCTCGCCGCCGGAGAGCGTGGTGGCGGGCTGTCCGAGCCGGACGTAGCCGAGGCCCACCTCCACGAGGGTGTTCAGGTGCCGGGCGATCGGGCTGAAGGCCGCGAAGAACTCGGCCCCTTCCTCGATCGGCATGTTCAGGACATCGGCGATGGTCTTTCCCTTGTAGTGCACCTCGAGCGTCTCGCGGTTGTACCGCGCCCCGTGGCACACCTCGCAGGGGACGTAGACGTCGGGCAGGAAGTTCATCTCGATCTTCAGCGTGCCGTCGCCGGAGCACGCCTCGCAGCGGCCGCCCTTGACGTTGAAGGAGAACCGCCCGGGCAGGTAGCCGCGGACCTTCGCCTCGGTGGTCTCGGCGAAGAGCTTCCGGATGTTGTCGAAGACGCCCGTGTAGGTCGCGGGGTTGGAGCGCGGGGTGCGGCCGATGGGGCTCTGGTCCACGTGGATGACCTTGTCGAGGTGCTCCAGCCCGTCGATCCGCTTGTGCCGCCCGGCCACCTGCTTGGCTCCGTTGAGCTTGTTGGCGAGCACCTTGTAGAGGATGTCGTTGACGAGGGTCGACTTGCCCGACCCGCTGACGCCGGTGACGGCGGTGAGCACCCCGAGGGGGATCGTGGCGTCGACGTTCGTGAGGTTGTGCTCGCGGGCGCCGATCACCTTCAGCTGGCGTGACCGGTCGATCTTCCGGCGCTTCTTCGGGATCTCGATCTTCCGGCGCCCCGAGAGGTAGTCGCCGGTCAGCGACCTCTCGTTGGTGAGCAGGTCCTCGAGGAGGCCGGAGTGCACCACCTCGCCGCCGTGCTCGCCCGCGCCCGGGCCGATGTCCACGATCCAGTCCGCCTCGGCGATGGTGTCCTCGTCGTGCTCGACGACGATGAGCGTGTTGCCGAGGTTCCGCAGGCGCGTCAGCGTCTCGATGAGCCGGCGGTTGTCGCGCTGGTGCAGGCCGATGGACGGCTCGTCGAGGACGTAGAGCACGCCGACGAGGCCGGAGCCGATCTGGGTGGCGAGGCGGATGCGCTGGGCCTCGCCACCGGACAGGGTCCCGGAGGCTCGCTCGAGGTTGAGGTATTCGAGTCCGACGTCGAGGAGGAACGTCAGGCGCGCCTGGATCTCCTTGAGCACCTGGTTGGCGATCTGGGCCTCGCGGCCGGTCAGGACGAGGTTGTCGAGGAAGTCCGCGCAGTCCCGCATCGGCATCGCGGAGACCTCGGCGATGTTGCGGCCGTTGATCAGCACCGAGAGCGAGGCCGGGTTCAGCCGGGCGCCGCCGCAGGTGGGGCACGGGATCTCCCGCATGTACTCCTCGTAGCGGTCCCGCGAGGCCTCGGACTCCGTCTCCGTGTGCTTGCGCTGGATGTACTGGATGGCGCCCTCGAAGCCCGTGCTGTACTTCCGCTCCCGGCCGAACCGGTTCTTGTACTGCACGACGACCTTGTGGTCCTTGCCGTACAGCGCGGCCTCGCGGGCGCGGTCCGGCAGCTTGCGCCAGGGCGTGGTGACGTCGAAGTTCAGCTCGGAGGCGAGGCCCTGGAGCAGCCGCGTCCAGTACTCGAGGGTCGCCGTCCCGAGCGACCAGGGCGCGATCGCGCCGTCGGCGAGGCTGAGGTCGGGGTTGGGGACCACGAGTTCCTCGTCGACCTCGAGCTTGGTGCCGATGCCCGTGCAGGCGGGGCAGGCACCGAAGGGGTTGTTGAACGAGAAGGACCGCGGCTCGACCTCGTCGATGGCCAGCGGGTGCTCGTTGGGGCAGGCCAGGTGTTCGGAGAAGGCGTGCAGGCGCTTGGCGTCGTCCTCGGGAAGGTCCACGAACTCGGCGAGGACACGGCCGTCGGCGAGCTTGAGGGCCGTCTCGACGGAGTCGGTGAGGCGCTGCCGGATGCCGCTCTTCACCACGAGGCGGTCGATGATGACCTCGATGGTGTGCTTGTACTGCTTGCCCAGCTTGGGCGGATCGCTGAGCTGGATCAGCTTGCCGTCCACCCGGGCCCGCGAGTAGCCCTTGGCCGTGAGCTCCTGGAAGAGGTCGACGAACTCGCCCTTGCGGGCCCGGACCACGGGCGCGAGGACCTGGAAGCGCGTCCCCTCCTCGAGTTCGAGGAGCTGGTCCACGATCTGCTGCGGGGTCTGCTTGGCCACCGGCTCGCCGCAGACCGGGCAGTGCGGGCGTCCGACGCGCGCCCACAGCAGGCGCATGTAGTCGTAGATCTCCGTGATCGTGCCCACGGTGGAGCGGGGGTTCTTGCTCGTGGACTTCTGGTCGATCGAGACCGCGGGCGAGAGGCCCTCGATGAAGTCGACGTCGGGCTTGTCCACCTGCCCCAGGAACTGCCGTGCGTACGCGGACAGCGATTCGACGTAGCGCCGCTGTCCCTCCGCGAAGATGGTGTCGAACGCGAGCGAGGACTTGCCCGATCCGGAGAGGCCGGTGAAGACGATCATGGCGTCGCGCGGGAGGTCGAGATCGACGTTCCGCAGGTTGTGTTCGCGTGCACCCTTGACGATCAGCCGGGACAGGTCCTGGGGAGCGGGCTCCGGATTGTGGGCGTGCTGCTCAAGAGAATTTGCTATAGACACCAGACAACTGTATGAGAAAAGCCGTTCGAAAGCATATTCGAATAGTCCCGGATCCGCGCTGGTGCGGGGGCTCCGATCGTGCCGTTCACGCTCGGCGCAATGCCGCCCTCACCATGGCGACGGCTTCGGCCTCCGGCACCCCCGTGGAGCGGACGACGGCGGCGAACCCGTCGGCGGCGTCGGCCACCCGGCGCCGGGCGGTGTCTCCTCCGGCGGCGATGACGGTCCCGGCCCGGCCCCTGGTCGCGACGACGTCGGCCTGCTCCAGTTCGCGGTACACACGGGCCACGGTGTTGGCGGCGACGCCGAGGTGGGTGGCGAGGCCGCGCACGGGCGGCAGGCGCGTGCCGACGGCGGCCTCGCCGGAATTGGCTGCGTCCAGGATTGCCTGTTTGATCTGCTCGAACGGCGGCACGGTGCTCTGCCTGTCCAGCCTGAGCCACCGGGGGATGCCCTGCTCCACGCCCTGTTCCTTCCGTCACGGATCCGAGGGCCCCGACCGGCCCGTCCTCCTGAGACCCTACCGCCGTGGGGACCCTCCGCCGGGCCCGCTCGCCCGGTGCCCGGACGCCCTGCCTACACTGTGCTCATGACCGAGCCCCTGCATGACCTCAGCGCACTGACGATCCGCAGCATCTCCGTGTCCGAGATGGACAACAACGTGTACCTGCTCACCTCGAAGTCGAGTGGCGCCCAGGTGCTGATCGACGCCGCCGACGACGCCCCGGCGATCCTCGGGCTCCTGGCCGACGCGCAGGAGGACACCGACGCCGAGGCGCGTGTCGCGCTGATCGTCACGACCCATTCGCACTGGGACCACGTCCGGGCGCTGGCCGAGGTCAGGGAGTCCACGAAGGCCCGCACCGCGGCCGGGGAGGACGACGTCGCCGACATCGCCGTGGCGACGGACGTCCCGCTGAAGCACCACGACGTGGGGTCCTTCGAGGGCTTCGAGCTGGAAGCCATCCACCTGCGCGGGCACACGCCCGGCTCGGTCGCGCTCCTGTACCGCGACCCCCACGGGCCCGCGCACCTCTTCACGGGCGACTCTCTGTTCCCCGGCGGCCTCGGCAACACGCAGGGCGATCCCGACCGCTTCGCGTCGCTGTACGAGGACGTGGTCACCCGGATCTTCGATGACCTGCCCGACGACACCCTCGTGCACCCGGGCCACGGCAGGGGCACCACGCTCGGGGCGGAGCGCCCGCACCTGGTGGAATGGCGCGACCGCGGCTGATGACCGCCCTCGCCGAGCGTGTCGGCGGCCGGTCACGCGGAAGGGGGACACGCCCCCCGGGCGACGCAGGGCGCCTGGACATCCGCACCGAAGACATGCATGCATGTCTTCGAGCCGAGTACCCACGCCTCGGCCGCTCAGGAGGAGTCACGCTCTGGCCGGACCTCAAACGCCGGTTATCGGACAGTCTCGAGCAGAACAACTTCCAGGCGTGAGATCGATTGCGAGACCGTTTCGGGGCTGATGCGCAGTAGGATGAGACGCTCGTCATGCGTTGACCGCGTTATCCGATCCGAATAGGAAATCCGTCGTGCCGACACTGCGTGCTACCCGATCCAGGGTGGCTCGAGCCCTGTCCACGACCGCCGTACTGCTGGTCCTTACCGGTTGCTCGTTCGCCGACCCACCACCCGATGCCGGGCAACCCGCCGCAGAATCACCGATGAGTTCGGCACCCTCCGGCGAGTCAGCCACCGACCCGGCCGTCGACACCGTCGACGACGTGTGTGCTCGCATCGTCGCGGTGGTGCGCACAGCACCAGAACAGTTAGGCACAGACCCGCTGGGCCTGCTCTTCGAAATCGATGAGATCGCCAAGACAGCCCCGCCGGAGCTGGCCAGCCAAATCGCTGAGTTCCGTGATGCTGTCGAGAGCTTCCGGCAGGGCGACGAATCACTGATCAGTGTGGTGCGCAAAGCCCAGGAACTGCAGGATCGTTGCTCCGCTTGACCAGCAAGCAGTCCCTTCCGGGGATGAACGGTACCCGGACCCGCGTTCCTCGTACTCATCGGGGGATCTTCTTCTGCTTTGTCGAGAACATCCGAGGTGAGATGCATTGCTGGGACGCGACGTTGTTGCGGACTCCCCCACCGATGCTGGCCCCACCGACCTATCACCACGCCCTGACCTCCGTCCGACCAATGGGGCCTTTGACTGGACGGCCGGTGGGCAGCCGGCGATACACACGGGCGCACATACAAGGGGTTAGCAAAATCCGTGGCACTCACTGCAAACCGACGACGACGATTCGCACGTGCCGTGCACCCCACCCTCAAGCCCACTGCCTGTTGCACAACCACGCAGTGCCCAACGGGTCGTTTGTGCCACCCTCTGAACCGCTCTGGGTTTGATGGAGACTCGCGTTATGTGATTCCCAGCAGCTGATTGTGGTTGGTTTGGCCAGCATAGAACGCCTGCTCGAACTCCGCGGGTGGGACATCGTCGAGGTAGCCGTGGAGGCGTTGGGTGTTGTGCCAGTGAACCCATCCGAGGGTCGCTAGCTCGAGGTCCTCGACCGTTTTCCACGGACCAGGGCGGGCTGGACCACGGACGAGTTCGGTCTTGTAGTATCCGTTCACCGTCTCCGCCAGGGCGTTGTCATAGCTATCGCCGACGGTCCCGATCGAAGGCGTCGCACCAATTTCCGCGAGGCGTTCCCCGTAGCGAATCGACGTGAATTGGCTGCCCGCGTCGCTGTGGCACCGAAGATCCTCGTGGTGAGTACCTCGTGACCAGCGAGCCATCTCGATCGCGTCGAGGACCATCTCGGTGCGCATGTGCGACGCGCACCGCCAACCGACGATCATCCGCGAGTACGCGTCGATGATGAAGCAGACGTACGCGACGCCGGCCCACGTCGGGACGAAGGTCAGGTCGGTCACCCACAGCCGGTTCGGCGCCGTTGCAGTGAAATGTCGTTTCACCAGATCCGGGTGTCTTATTGCGACCGGATCCGGCCGCGTGGTCTTCACCCGCTTCGTCCTCGTTGCTCCTTTGATGGCTCTTCGTAATTGAGAGTGCGGGCGGAGTGGTCGGGGTGGGCGCGTCGGTCACGGGATAGGCGTCGAGGCCTTCCGATCATGGAAGTTCCTACGCTCGCCATCCGAAAGACCTCGACGTGTTCAACGCTACCTTTGTTCGCCCTGATCTGACGACGTTCTGCCGCCTCGACGAGCTCGGCCTGATAGCCATCGGGCAGCATCTGGACCCTGGGCGGGCGGTGATCGAGTGCCGTGTCCTTGAGTCGGATCCGTGGTGCCGCGGATGCGGGACCGAAGGCACCCCGCGGGACACCGTGACGCGCCGTTTGGCGCATGAACCGTTCGGACACCGGCCCACGACCCTGCTGGTGCGGGTGCGCCGTTACCGGTGCGGGCACTGCGGTCGCACCTGGCGGCAGGACACAGATCTGGCCGCTAAGCGTCGGGCGAAGATCTCCCGTCGCGGAGTGCGGTGGGCGCTGTTCGCGATCGTGGTCGATCACCTCACCGTGTCTCGGGTCGCGGCCGGGCTCGACGTGTCCTGGAGTGCCGCGAACAGCGCGGTCCTGACCGAGGGCAAGCGCCACTTGATCGATGACCCGCACCGGTTCGACGGGGTGAGTGCGATCGGCGTCGATGAGCACGTGTGGCGGCATACCCGGCGCGGCGACAAATACGTCACGGTCATCATCGATCTGACGCCGATCCGCAAGAAGACGGGCCCGGCACGGCTACTGGACATGGTTGAGGGCCGATCCAAGCAGGTGTTCAAGCAATGGCTCGCCGACCGGCCGCAGGCCTGGCGGGACGGCGTGGAAGTCGTGGCGATGGATGGGTTCACCGGGTTCAAAACCGCCGCCTCCGAAGAGCTCCCGGACGCGGTACCGGTCATGGACCCGTTCCACGTGGTCCGACTCGCCGGCGACGGCCTGGACCGGTGCCGGCAACGCGTCCAGCAGGCCACCACCGGGCATCGGGGCAGGGCCGGGGATCCGCTGTATCGTGCCCGGCGGACCCTGCATACCGGCGCGGACCTGCTCACCGACAAACAGAACACACGCCTTGATGCTGTCTTCGCGACCGAGGAACACCTCGAGGTCGAAGCGACGCGGGGCATCTATCAGCGGATCGTCGCCGCCTACCGGGAACCGGACAAGAGACGCGGCAAGGACATGATGCGGGCCGTCATCAACGCGGTCACCAGCGGCGTCCCGGCCGCGCTGACCGAGGTTCGCCGTCTCGGCCGGACCCTGAAACAGCGCGCCGCGGACGTCCTCGCGTTCTTCGACCGCCCCGGCACCAGCAACGGCCCCACCGAGGCGATCTGTGAGTGTGGGGGTAGCCGGTCTGGGACTGGCTGGTCAGGATGGTGTTGGTCGTGTCGATCCGAGCGTGACTCTCGAGGCAATTGGCCCGCAGTCGCGGTGTCTTCCCATTGAATTGTCCGCCCGGACTGGCGCGGCCGGCACCTATCCGGCCCACCTCGGTGACTTGATCAGGAGACTGCCCGACCTACTCGGTCGTGGCTCATCACAGATTTGTCCCGGAGTGACTTCTCCCCGGACCGGTACCGGCCGCTTGGCGACCATGACCCGATCCGTCTCAAGGAAGGAGCGTCGGTCGCCATGGCTATCGTCGCGCATACACACCCATTCGTCATCGGCGTGGACACCCACGCCCGCAACCATGCTCTCTCGATCCTGGCCGGCCCTCACGGCGAGAAGATCGACGAAGCCCAGTTCCCAGCAACACCAGCCGGTCTCACGCGAGCCCTCGCATGGGTCAATCGCCGTACCGGAGGCGACCTCGACGCGCTCTGGGTGATCGAGGGCACCGGAACCTACGGTGCCAGGCTCACTCGAGTCGCCGTCGACGCCGGATACCTCGTCGTCGAAGCGCCGCGGATGAATGCGCGAGCGAACCGGGGAATCGGTAAATCCGATCCGCTCGATGCTTATCGCATTGCCGCAGCTGCCCTTCCCGTGGACGTGACTCAGCTGCGGCACCCACGATCAGACGACGGAGTGCGAGCAGCCGTCCGGATCCTGCTTGCCTCCCGGGACCACATGAGTACAGAACGCACCGCGACGATCAATGCCCTGACAGCGCTGCTTCGTGTGAGCGACCTCGACATCGACGCCCGGCGCCCACTGACCGCCGGGCAGATCACCACCATCGCCGCCTGGCGGTCCCGGAAGGAGGACCTCGCCGAAGCAACGGCACGCTGGGAAGCCATCCGACTCGCCAAGCGCGTCGCGACTTTGGATAAGGACCTCAAAGAAATCACCCAGCGAATCACCGTCCTGATCCGGCGGAGCCCTGCCAGCAGCCTCCTCGACCAGCCCGGTATCGGACCCATCACCGCGGCCGTGGCACTGACCTCGTGGTCTCATCTGGGCCGTATCCGCAATGAAGCAGCCTTCGCCAGTCTCGCCGGCGTGAACCCCATCCCCGCGTCCTCAGGCAACACCACGCGTCATCGAATCAACCGCGGAGGCGACCGCCGCCTGAACCGGGCACTACACATGGCCATCGTCACCCGGATGCGCATGGACCCCCGCACCTGCACGTACGTCGAACGACGGACAGCACAAGGCAATACCGGCCCTTCGCATTTAGGCGTGGTTGGTTCGTTTCGCGCGGTAGGGGCGGTGGCCGCCGGCAGCGAGTAGGCAGCGGAGTCTGTAGTTGGTGAAGT